>CBEULV010000115.1:0-7242 GCA_965544015.1 uncultured Gammaproteobacteria bacterium
CGGTATACGGACCATGAAGATTTTGGCGGTAAAACAACATGGGGAATTGCTTACGGGTACAAATTCTCGAACGACTTGCGCCTTTTTGCCAATGCCGGGACCGCGTTCCGCGCGCCTGACGCCACAGACCGTTTCGGTTTCGGTGGCAATCCGGCACTGCGCCCGGAAACTTCCAGGAACGTGGAACTGGGCTTGCAGAAGAACTGGGGGCAACAGAAAAAACTGCGGCTATCGCTATTCGATAACACCATCGATGACCTGATAGTTTTCAGCGATCCTGACGGGTTCCTCGGCCCGATACCCGGGATGAATGAAAATATCGAGAAAGCCAGGATACGCGGACTGGAAATTGGCTACAGCCTGACACTCGGAAAATACAGTGGCCGTGTTGATGCAACCTGGCAGGACCCCAAAAACGAGAGCACAGGCAAACAACTGGCACGCCGGGCTAAACGCACAATCACCACCAGTATCGATTATGATGCAGGCAAGTACCAGGCCGGGCTACAGTTCATTGCCACCAGTGAACGCCATGATTCCGACTTCAGCAACACCGTGATGGGTGGTTATGGCCTGCTGAATCTGCATCTGAAAGTGCCCATGGGAAAGCATTTCTCCATCGATGGGAAACTGGAAAACGCGCTTGACAAGCGATATGAACTGGCAGATGGATTTGCAGTACAGGACAGGGCAGTATTTATAACGCTCCGTTATCAGGATTAATCGGATTGCAAACAAATATGCATAATATGAAGTCGGGCATGCGTTACTTTTTGTGCATCTCTGCTGCGCTTCATGCAGTATTTTTTATTGCTGCCCTGAACTACATATCCGGTGACGCAACAAATACCTCACCGACACTGTATTTGCATATTCCGAAAACCTCCGGAAACTCCGGGGATGCAATGCAATTAACCGACGCAGCCTATAGCGGGCATGACAAGCCACATCAACAGGGACCCGAATCCGGACAAGTCATCGCACACTCACAGGCCGCTATAACAAACAGGGGGGAAACAGCCAGACAGAAAACAGGGAATCGCCTGCCACCCCGGGATAAACAGGAGAACAACATAGCAGGCGACAGCCCGGCCAGGCAGGCGCAGACAGCCCTTCACACGACGACATCCACAGCGACAAACACGGCCATAAGCAATTCAGTTAAAAAACAAATTTCCGCCCGTTTCAATTACCCGCTACTGGCGCGCAAACGTGGCTGGGAAGGCGATGTTGTTCTTGAATTACGACTTGAAGCTGACGGACGCATGTCAAATGTCCGGATTGCAGAGTCATCGGGTTACACGTTGCTTGACCGGGCCGCACTCAAGTCTGCACGGGCCGTCGAGGCCACACCCGAGGTAGCGCACTGGCTTGCAGGCCGTCATATAGACATTCTGATACCCGTTTATTACCGCCTGATAGACAGCTGACATGGGTAATCGACTGTCAAAGATCTACACGCGTACCGGCGACGATGGCAGCACCGGACTCGGTGATGGCTCGCGCACGGCCAAGGATGACGCCCGCATCGAGGCCATCGGCAGTGTGGACGAGTTGAATTGCGCCATCGGTCTGCTGCTTTGTGAGCAACTGCCGGATGATATCCGTGCCTGTTTACTGGAGACCCAGCACCGCCTGTTTGATATCGGCGGCGAGCTGAGCATCCCCGGTCATACCATGGTCTCTGATGACCATGTCACCTCACTGGAAACCATACTTGACGAACTGAATGCAGGCCTGCCACCACTGAAGGATTTCATCCTGCCGGGCGGCAGCATGGCGGCGACGCGCTGCCACCTGGCGCGCGCCGTCTGCCGGCGAGCAGAACGCCGGGTCTGTACGCTGGGCAAGTCCGCCGCAATCAACGCCGCCAGCGCACGCTACCTGAATCGCCTGTCCGATCTGCTGTTTGTCATGGCGCGCTTTCTCAACAAGCAGGCTGGAGTACCGGACGTGCTCTGGCAGCATGAGCGCGAATAATCTGCTCCCGAAAAGGTTCGTGGACACCGTTCGCTCCTACAGGCCTGTCTCATTGTTGTAGGAGCGCAGGAATGCGCGAACCAGGTGAAACCCTGAGCAGGTTCGCGGACACCGTCCGCTCCTACCGCCCTTCTTCGCGCACCTCATCCAGAACCCCGCACAACTGCTCCGTACCATCCAGGATACGTGGCGTATGCCGCACCAGCAGATCGCATTCCACGAAGAGGTTCACCGCGCTCCTGTTATTACCAGATACCCCTTGTAGGAGCGGAACTTGTTCCGCGAAGAGGCTCGCGAAGAGGTTCGCGCAGTGAACTGCGCTCCTACAGCAATAGATACCCCTACCGCCATCCTTCCCTTACCTTCTCCAGAATCTGGCACAACAGCTCCGCACCATCCATGATGCGCGGCGTGTGTCGCACCAGCAAATCGCGCTCCAGCACGTACAGGTGCCGCCCACGCACGGCCTGCAGTTGTGACCAGCGCCGCCATGGGGCCAGTGCAGCTTCGCGATCCGCGGGCTGACCTGCCACAACAATCACCTGCGGATCGCGTGCCAGCACCGCCTCAACACCGATTTGCGGTGCCAGTTCCGGCAGATCGGCAAACACGTTGTGTCCGCCACACAGGCGGATAGCGGCACTGATCAGGTGATTGCCATTCACTGTCATCAGCGGCCGTTCCCAGATCTGGTAGTACACGCTGACCGTCTCGCTTGCGGCATGGGCCTGTTGCAGTGATGCGTAGCGCCGGTTAAAGGTGCCAATCTGCGCCTGCGCAGCCGGCTCCGTCCCGGCAAGCCGTGCAAATTTCAGGATGGTGCCGGGAACATCGTCGATCCGGCGCGGCTCGGAAACAAACAGTGTCAGCCCGAGCGAGCGCAGGCGCTGCAGCTGCATGGCAGGATTACCACTCTGCCAGCCAATCACCAGGTCCGGCTGCAGTGCAACGATCGCCTCGACATCCAGTCCGCCACCGCCACCGATACGCGGGAGCTGGCGCGCCTGTTCCGGGAAGTCACTGTACTCCGAAACGCCGACCACGGAACCACCGGCACCGGCAGCAAACAACAACTCGGTAATGTGGGGGGCGAGACTGACAATGCGACGCGCCGGCCGTTCCAGCACCAGCAACTGTCCAGCATCATCGGTAACCCTGACTTCTGCATACACCGCCCCGGATACCAGGCAGATGACCACCAGCAGGAATATCTTTCTGATGAAAGAAACGCCGCGGATGACACAGAAAACTCCGGGATTAATCATGATTTATTACCAACCTCCGTACCCTCTGCGGCATTGGATAACTTATCCCCGCCAGACCCTGCCGGACTGGAGGACCGGATCTGCCGTTTTCGCCCCTTGCCCGGCCGGCGAAGCCGTCATTACTATGCAGTATAATCGCGTCCGGAATCATCCTGAACAAGCCAGAACAAGCACATGAAATCACCAGTCATCGTTATCGGAATCGGCGAAATGGGCAGTGTATTCGCCCGTGCCTTTCTGCGCGCCGGTTACCCGGTTTATCCCGTGACAAGCGACATGCATATGGATGAGGTGGCAAGACAGATACCGGCACCCGAGATGGTACTGGTTGCGGTCGCCGAAAACACCCTGCATACCGTCCTCGAACATCTGCCGCCGGCATGGCATGGCCGCGCCGCGCTGCTGCAGAACGAACTGCTGCCGGCCGACTGGGAGCAGTTCGGCCTTACCCGGCCAACGGTCATCTCGGTCTGGTTTGAGAAAAAGAAGGGCCAGGATGTAAAGGTGCTGATCCCTTCACCGGCCTTTGGCCCGCATGCGCAATTATTACAGGAGTGCCTCGGCACGCTTGATATCCCGGCACGGGTGCTGGATAACGACACCGAGCTGCTGTTCGAACTGGTGGTCAAGAACGTCTATATCATTACCGTCAATTGCGCCGGACTGGTCACCGGCGGCACCGTCAGCACGTTATGGGGCCAGCACCGCGAGCTTGCCGAAGGCGTGGCGCGCGAGGTCATCGAGATACAACAGGCACTAACCGGCAAGGTGTTTGATGCCGATGCCTTGATCAAGGCCATGCTGGCGGCCTTCGACGGGGATCCCGATCACGTCTGCACCGGGCGCAGCGCACCGGCACGCCTGGCGCGTGCACTGCAGCAGGCCGATGCCGCCGGGTTGAAAGTGCCGCACCTCAGGGAGATCGCAAGCAGGCAGGGCTGATCACCCGGTCACTGGTAACTCGCGGCTATGGCCACAACCACGCCGCCCCACGCACGCCGCTGGCGTCGCCGTGTCCGGCAGGAAGCAACAGGGTGTCAACCCGGTCGGAGAACACGTAGTCACCCCAGCGTTGCGGTACCGCCTGGTAGAGCAATTCGACGTTGGACATACCACCGCCCAGCACGATGACGTCCGGATCAATGATATTGATCACGCCGGCGAGCGAACGCGCCATGCGATCCGCGTAACGTTCCAGTGTCTCACTTGCGCCTTGTTCTCCATTCTTCGCGGCGGCTGCGAGCGTTACGGGATCGGCATGCTCACCGGTAGTCGCCAGGTGATCACGCGCCAGCCCGGGACCGGACAGCCAGGTCTCGATGCAACCCTGTTTCCCGCAATAACATTGCGAGCCGGGTAACTCATCCGGCTGCGGCCACGGCAGCGGATTGTGTCCCCACTCCCCCGCAATCCCGTTGGGACCGGCCAGCAGTTTGCCGTCGACCACGACGCCGGCGCCGGTCCCGGTCCCGACGATGGCACCGAAAACGCTGTGCGCCCCGGCGGCTGCGCCATCAGTCGCCTCGGACAGGGCAAAACAGTCGGCATCGTTGGCAAAACGCAAGGGTCGCTGCATCTGCTGTTCAAGATCTGCATGCAGTGGCTGGCCGTTGAGACAAACCGAGTTGGAATTCTTTACCAGCCCGGTGGCACGTGACTGCGTCCCCGGCATGCCAATCCCGACACTGCACGGCTTGCCGGCCAGCCGCTCCAGTTGCAACACCAGCCCATGAATCGCCGACAGCGTCGCATGGTAATCCCCCTGCGGGGTTGCCACCCGCTCCCGCGCCTGGACACTGCCATCACGATCCAGCAGGATGCCCTCGATCTTGCTGCCGCCCAGGTCAATGCCAATCCTCATATCAGTCAGGTCACGCCATGCGCAAGCAGGGAAAAACCGCGCTGGCTGTCGGTGCGCAGGCGGGTGATGCCGGCGTTGGCCACGTGAATGCGGTACATGGCCGCCGGTGGCATATTCAGCACTCCGGCAATGATCGCGCGTATCACCCCGGCATGCGCAACCACCAGAACTGACTGACCGGCATAACGCTCGACCATCCGGCCGAAAGCATCATTGACGCGGCTGACAAATGCCTCCAGCGGCTCCGCCCCGGCCGGGCGATGTGCAACCGGGTCCGCCAGGAAACGGGCTACCTGCCCCGGATCGAGCTGTTCAAGCTCGGCGCGTGATCTGCCCTCCCATTCACCGAAACCGACCTCCGCAAAGCGCATCTCACTTTGCAACGGGATGCCGTGCCGCTCGGCCAGCACACTGGCAAATGCATGACAGCGTTTAAGGGGTGAACTCACGATCTGCTGCCAGGACGCACTCCCGTCAATCGCTGACCACATTTGCTGCCAGCCCTTCTCGCTCAGTTCATCATCCTGCTGCCCCCGGTAGCGACTGCCGCCTACCGGTTCACCATGGCGCAGCAGCTCAATGACGGTTTCCGTAACCCGGGGATCAGGCATGATTCTGCCCCAGCCTGGTCCTCAATACCTGCCAGTCGAAGGCCGGCCCGGGATCGGTCTTGCGTCCCGGGGCAATATCACAGTGTCCGGCAATATGCTCCAGCGACAGGCCGGGCCAGGCACTGACCAGCAACTGCACGACCTCGGCGAGGCGCTCATACTGGACCGGCGTATACGGCACATCATCCTGGCCTTCGAGCTCGATACCGATCGAGTAATCATTGCAGGCCGCACGCCCGCGGTAACAGGACTGACCGGCGTGCCAGGCCCGTTTATTGAACGGAACGTACTGCACCAGCTCGCCATCACGCCGGATCAGCAGGTGACTGGACACCGCGAGGCGGGCAATATCCGCAAAATACGGGTGCTCTCCCGGGTCAAGGGTATTGGTAAACAGGCGGTCAATCTCGCCCCCTCCGTAATGACCCGGCGGCAGACTGATACCATGGATGACAATCAACTCGATCACCCCCGCTTGCGGACGCTCATCGCAATTCGGGGACGGCACCTGGCGGGCATCCAGCAAGTGGTTTCCGGTAGCATCAAGTTTCACGGCAGTAACAGCTCATGTTTCAATTCGGGCCTCCAAATATACCCCCTCTTCCTCCGAATGAAACGTAAATCACCTTGTTTTATATATTGTTATCAGCCGATTTGCCATACGGACACCCGGATCGGCTAGAATAGCCACCGTCATATTTTTCCCATACCGGAGCCGTTGTGAAAAACCTGATTGTTCTCGCAAGCCTCTTTCTGGCCCTGGCAGGCAATGCCCTGGCAGAAACCCGCTATGTCAGCGACAAACTCGAAATTACCCTGCGTAGTGGCAAGGGCAACAGCTACAGCATCACCCGCATGCTGGGCAGTGGTACCCAGGTCGAGGTGCTTGAGATCGACAAGTCCAAGGGTTATTCCAGGGTGCGCACCAGGAGCGGTAAGGAAGGCTGGGTACTGTCCCGCTACCTGATGAGAAACCAGGCAGCACGTGACCGGCTTGCCACCGCCGAGAAGAAGCTGGCCGAACTGGAACTGGGAAAACGCAAGCTGGAAACCGCCATGACGGCACTCAGCAATGAAAAGAATATGCTCAACAAGAAACTCGGTTCGCTGGAAGGAGACAGTCGCAAGGTCAGCCAAGAACTGACCGAGATCAAGCGCACCGCATCCAGCGCACTGGCGATCGACTCCGAGAACAAGGAACTGAAAGGCCGTGTCGTGTCACTCGAGCGCGAACTGCAGACCGTGCAACAGGAAAACGAGGGGCTGAAGGACCGCACCGCACGCGACTGGTTCATGGTCGGCGCCGCCGTGGTGCTGCTTGGCATCATCGTCGGCCTGATCATTCCGCGCATCCGCTGGCGCAAGAAATCGAACTGGGATACGTTCTGATCCGGGATACGGAAGAATTATTTACTGCAGGAGCGGACCGCGTCCGCGATTTTTTTCGCGATAACACTATCGCGCGATGTACATGGAAGTACGAGTGCCGCGTGAGGCATGGAGAAGGTGAGACCGGGGACCGGTC
>CBEULV010000116.1:0-7180 GCA_965544015.1 uncultured Gammaproteobacteria bacterium
GAAGTCGCATATCTGATGCTGTATGGAGAACTGCCAAAACGCGAGGAACTGGATAATTTTGCATACATCATTGCTCATCACACCATGCTCAATGAAAACCTGAAAGAATTTTTCCATGGTTTCTACCATGACGCACACCCCATGGCCATTATGGTTGGTGTCGTGGGTTCACTGTCCGCCTTTTATCATGACTCTACGGATATCTCTGATCCAAGACACAGGGAGATTGCAGCACACCGAATGATTGCCAAAATGCCCAGCATCGCAGCGGCAAGTTACAAACACACCATTGGTGAGCCGCAGGTCTATCCGGATAATAACTTGAGCTATTCGGGCAACCTGTTACACATGATGTTCTCCGTACCCTGTGAGCACTACGAGATCGACCCGGTAGCGGAAAAGGCGCTGGACCTGATTTTCATTCTGCACATCGATCATGAACAGAATGCCAGCACGTCAACCGTGCGTCTTGCTGGCAGCTCCGGGGCCAATCCGTTTGCCTGCATTGCTTCCGGCATTGCCGCATTGTGGGGGCCAGCGCATGGTGGTGCGAATGAGGCAGTGCTGAATATGCTCTGTGAGATCGGCGATATCAGCAATGTTCCAAAATTTCTGGAACGCGCCAGGGACCACAATGACCCATTCCGCCTAATGGGGTTCGGACACCGTGTCTACAAGAATTATGATCCGCGTGCCCGCATAATCAGAAAGATGTGCCATGAAGTTCTGTCAAAACCGGGGGCTGGGAACGATCCCATGTTTGAGCTGGCACTGCGACTGGAGGAGATAGCGCTGAGTGATGACTATTTCATAGAACGGAAGCTTTATCCCAATGTCGATTTCTATTCCGGTCTTATTTACAAGGCGCTCGGTATCCCTGCTAACATGTTCACTGTGATGTTTGCTATCGCCCGAACCGTCGGCTGGGTTGCCCAGTGGATGGAAATGATCGGGGGGGGAAAGCAGCTTATCGGGCGGCCACGGCAGCTTTATGTTGGGCCGAAGCAACGGGATTATATCCCTTTACAGAAGCGATAAGACCAAACTGAATAACAGGCAATAAACGACTGTTTTCTCTCACGCTGCACAACACCGGCAGGAAGCGGTATTCCTGTCTATACTCGGCGTGTGGCAGCGGAAAGGTCCACGACAGACAGACATCACCGGGCGAATGCAGCATTCCATTCAGAATGGAACTGCCCTTCTGCCCACAGGTCGGAGTGTATGTAACAGCACTGGATAGTCCCTGGTGTTTGTTGCATCTCATAACCTCAGGAGGATGACCATGAAAGAAAACCGTATCTTGAACGCGACCGTCGCCGGAATACTGGCCGTCGGCACATCCATGATGGCCGGAACGGCAGGTGCCGTACCCGACCAGCCCAGAGAGTGGGAGAAATGCGCCGGGATTGCCAAGACCGGCATGAATGACTGCGGCGCACTGAACGGCAATCACCAGTGTGCCGGGCAGGCCACCATGGACAACGCCGATCATGAATGGGTGTATGTCCCTGCAGGAACCTGCACCAAGATCACCGGCGGGGTTGTGGCAGCGGTAAAGCCTGCAAAGAAGTAACGCATGGGCGCTGTCCGTGCAGGACATGAACACCGGACTACGCAGCCGGTTGCCGGTGTTGGCGTGGGATTGCGCAGTCCCCATATCGAACAGGTCCTAAAAGACCTGCCACCGGTTTCGTGGTTTGAAATTCTTGCAGACAACCATACGGCGCCGGGGGGGCTGATCCCGCGCCAGCTGGAAGCGGTCCGTTCCCGTTATCCGGTTACCCTGCACTGTGTCGGCATGTCACTGGGCGGCACCGATCCGCTCGATATGGACTACCTGGCAGGTATCAAACGTCTTGTGCGGGACTATGAACCGGCATGGGTATCGGACCATCTGTGCTTCTCCAGCCACCGCGACAGGGAATACCATGATTTGCTGCCTTTGCCCTACACGGAAGAGGCGTTACAGCATGCCAGCGAGCGCATCCGGCGGGTACAGGATTACCTGGGGGAACGCATCCTGGTGGAGAACGTTTCCAGCTACCTGGAATACAATCACTCGACCCTGGCCGAGCCGGATTTCATTGCAGCACTGGCTGAGGACGCAGACTGCGACCTGCTGTTCGATGTCAACAATGCCTACGTTAACCAGGTCAACCACGGTTCGCCTGTCGGAGCTTTCCTGGATGTCCTGCCGCTGGAGCGAATCCGTGAAATCCATCTTGCCGGTTACGAAGACAAGGGGGGCTACCTGATCGATGCTCATAACAACCGGGTCACGCCACCGGTCTGGACTTGCTACGCAGAAACCATACGGCGCATGCCAGACGTCCCAACACTGATCGAGTGGGACAATGACATACCCGCTTTTGAAGTGTTGCTGGAAGAGGCCCATCATGCAGAACAGGTAGCGGAAACTTCCCTAACACAAACCACCAGCGCCTGACATGGACCTGCAAGCAACACAGGACATCCTGACACGAAGCCTTGACAAGGAATGTCCCGCGGAAATCCTGCAGCAGGTGCGGGCCATGCTGAAACCATCTCCGCAGATAACCCCGGAAACCGCCATTGCGATCTATCGAAATAACCATATCTGGGCATTGGTCAGGTCACTGGCAGCAGCCTTCCCGTTCTGTAGACGGGTCCTGGGGGACGACTGTTTTAATGGCATCGCACGGGAATATGTTGACCTGTCACCGTCAAGGCTGTCAGATCTGAATCGCTATGGCGAGTCTTTTCCCGATTTTCTTGGTGCATGGGCAACCGGTAAGACTGCCTTCACGGAATTCGGTTACCTGAACGATCTCGCCCGCCTGGAATGGTACTGGCATGTTGCATACTACCAGGAGGATGACGAGCCCTTTGATTTTACTGCCTTTGCAAAAACAGGCCCGTCACACATGAGCAAAATTCGTTTGCATGTCAGTCACGCCCTGAACCTGCTGAAGTCGGACTACCCGGTTTTCGAAATATGGAAAATCAACCGGGATGGGGAAGAGGCCGACGAGGTCCAGGCAAACGAGTTGCCACAATACCTGGTCGTTTATCGCCGGAACGGTTACCCCGGGATAGAGGTGGTCAGCGCCGATATCCATTCACTGCTGCAAAACTGCAGGAACGGCAAGACGCTGGCCGAACTGTCTGAACAGGTAAAAACCGGAGAAGACAGGATAGTGGAGTTACTGCCGGAACTGGTACGAAAAACCTGGATTACAGGATTTGAAACCATATAAAACTCTGGATTGCGCTGACGGCGGCCAGACTGTCCAGCCCCACAGGGTCAGCTCACTACGCGACAACGGAATGTGCCAGTCCGCATATGTCATACATCCTTGACCTCGGGTGCAAAACCGCGCCGCAGTGTGTTTTCCGTGATACAAACCGGGTCGGTGAACTGTTTGAGATAATCCGGTCCACCGGCCTTGCTGCCCATGCCGCTGAGACGGAATCCGCCGAACGGCTGGCGTGAAACCAGTGCACCAGTGATCTTGCGGTTGAGATACAGATTGCCGGCCTGAAATCCCTCGCGGGCACGTTCAAGGTGTACGGGCCGGCGTGAATACACACCGCCCGTTAATGCGTATTGCGTGTTGTTGGCAATTTCAATGGCCTGCTCAAACGTGTCCACCTGCAACACGGCCAGCACCGGCCCGAAGATCTCCTCCTGCGCCAGTGGGTCTTCGGGCGCAACGTCAGTGAAGATGGCCGGCGCCATGTAATACCCTGCGTCGGGTAAATCATCATGTGGGAGTGTGACCAACCGTGCCGTTGCCCTACCCTTTGCGATTACCTCCGCGATACGCTGTTGAGAGGCAGCGTCGATGACCGGCCCCAGCAGGTTTCCGGGCTGCTGCGGGTCGCCGATCGTCAGACTGGCCGTTGCCTCGCGCAGGCGCTTGATAAAGGCCGCGTATATGTTCCCGACCACGATCACACGCGAGGCTGCACTGCATTTCTGCCCCTGGAAACCGAAAGCAGACTGCAAAACGCCCGGTATTGCAGCATCCAGATCGGCATCATCGTCGATAATGATGGCGTTCTTGCCACCCAGCTCGGCGATCACACGCTTGATGTGCATCTGCCCCTGCAATACCTGCGCACCAGTCTGGATCAGTTGCGCACCCACGTCGCGTGAACCGGTAAAGGCGATGATGGCGATTTCAGGATGCTCGGCCAGGTACGCACCGGTCTCACAGCCGGGACCAGGCAGAAAATTGACCACACCCGGCGGGACGCCGGCCTGTATGACAAGCTCCATGAAACGTGCCGCGATCACCGGTGTCAACGAGGACGGTTTCAGGATGGCGGTGTTGCCCGTGACAATCATTGCGGACAGCATGCCGGTGAGTATAGCGAGCGGAAAATTCCACGGCGCGATGACCAGTCCGATACCGCGTGGACGGTAATACACAGCATTGTGTTCACCACTCAGCTCGGTAACCTCTCCCGCGGCCAGCCGCTCTGCCTGTAGTGCATAATAATTCAGGAAGTCTGCCGCCTCACAGACATCGGCATCCGCCTCGCACCAGTGCTTGCCAGCCTCCAGTATCTGCCAGGCGGAAAAGCAATCACGCTGCTCGACCAGCAACGCGGCGATCTTGCGTAACAGACCGGCACGCTGCTCAGCCGGCAGTGCACGCCAGTCCGGGTAGGCCGCACGCGCGGCCGCCAGTGCCCGGTCTGCCTGTTCCCGGCCGGCACTGGCCACCGTACCAATAATTTCACCAGGGCGCGCCGGGTTAATCGAGATGATCTGGCCGGACCCTGCTACCGCTTCATTATTAATCACCGGGGCATAGTCGTGCCCCAGTTCGGAGCGGACCGCCATGATGGCATCGCGAAAGGCCGTGCGTTCCTCCGTAGCGACAAAACGTCGCAGCGGCTCGTTCCGGAACGCTGCAACTACCGGCTGCTCATGGACCAGGACATGCGGTACCGGTCGCGCAAGGCAGTGCGCATCGCGCTCGACCTTCCCCATGCCGCTGTCAAGGATGGTCTGGCCACTGGTGTTCTCCAGCAGGCGGCGCACCAGGTAGGCCATCCCCGGCAGTGTCTCGCCATAGGGGACATACACACGCAGCGGATAGCCGAGCGCAACCAGTGATTGCTTGAGGTCATCCGCCATGCCGTAGAGCATCTGCAGCTCGTAGTCACCTTCAGACAGTCCGTGCTGTTCCGCCAGCGCCATGGCGCAGGCCAGACTGCGCACATTGTGCGTAGCCACCGCCGGGATCACGAGGGTGTGGTGCGCAAACAACTGTTCAAGGCAGGTCTCGTAACAGGCATCGGTCTGCACCTTGTGCGACCATACCGGCAGCGCCCAGCCGTGCTGGTGCGCGATAACGGTTTCTGTATCCCAGTACGCGCCGCGCACCAAACGCACCTTAATGGGTGTGCCACGCGCATCGACCCAGTCAATCAGCGTCTGCAAACTATCTGGCGCATCCCGCAGGTAGGCCTGCACAGCAATACCGGCATACGGCCAGTCACGAAATGCCGGCTCCATGAGTAGACCCATGAAGCACTGCAGGACAATGTGGCGGACATCGTAGTGTTCCATATCGAAGGTCACTGCCGCATTTTGTGCACACGCCGCTGTCAGTATCGGTCGCAGGCGCGTATTAATTGCAGCGACACTGCCGTGCGGATCAGCCGGGTTGATTCGGGAGCTGAGTGACGTAAGTTTCAGTGAGACATCGGGCCGGTCTGCACTGTTGTCGTCCTTCTGTAAACCTGCCAACAAGTCGAGATAGGCCTGTTGGTAGGCATCAGCCTCACATTCGCTGACCACGGCCTCGCCGAGCAGGTCGAGACTGTACAGCATGCCCCGATTGCGCAGTCGCGTAATGGTTTCGAGGGCATTCGACAGAGTGCTGCCGCCCATGAAGCGCCGTGACAGGCCACGCAGGGTGGCGCGCACCAGTGGTGCAGCGATCGGCATCGCCCAGGGCGCATCACTGTGCCGCAGGCTCCAGTGGCTCACTGTGGGCCAGGGCAATTCGACACCGGAAAAATATTCCTTCAGGTGTGCAACCAGTGCCGCATCATCCTGCAGCGTCGGCAGCACATCGACAAATCGCAAGGTCTGCACGCGGAACTCGCGGTCCTGGATCGCGCGATCGACGAGCGCATCAAGCCAGCCGTTACCTGCCTGTTTCACCTCGCGGTCGGCCTGTTCGAGCAGCCGGTCACCCAGCGACTGAATACGCGCCTCGAGGCCGGCTATCGTGTCGGCCACCTGCATGGTCTGTTCAGCTTGTCTGCGTTACCCGTGTAAACGTGTACTCGCTGCCCTGACGCCGGGCCTTGATA
This sequence comes from uncultured Gammaproteobacteria bacterium, assembly GCA_965544015.1. Taxonomy (GTDB): domain Bacteria; phylum Pseudomonadota; class Gammaproteobacteria; order UBA9214; family UBA9214; genus UBA9214. Next base: position 6,319 of record CBEULV010000116.1, read on the forward strand.
GCAACGCGTTCAAACAGAATCTCCTCACCATCATCGATATCGCGCGGCTCACCACCAACGGCAATGAAACCTTCACGGGTGACCCCGCAGTGAATGATGCCGAGCTTGTCGTGCTTGGCAGGTGCCAGCGTCAGTGTTTCGGTATTCTCCGACATATCCAGTACCTCTATTTCTGTCCCCGTTACCGGCATCACTCCGGCTCGACCAGTGGAGGTTCGCCAGAACCTGCCAGCCGGCGGGTCTCACGGTGCATCGCTTCAACGTAATCATCGAAGCAGTCATCCATGTCTATGTCCCCCCAGGCAAGCCCGCAGAATTCGAGTGCAGTCCGGAAATCCTTAAGGTATTCCAGTCGGTCCCAGTCGACGTCACTAGTATCAACCGGTTTGTGATAGCGGTCGACGAACAGTGCCGCGGACGAAACCGCAAGTCTTCTCAAGACCTCTGCAAACTCCCGGCCTGATACAGTCAGACAGGCCTCGTGCTCACCTGCCCGTTCACCGGACTCCCAATCACCCAGGCATACATGCAGCTTGCCAAGTGCGCTCACCTCCTCCAGCAGCACGTCTTCAGGGACCGTCAAACCACGCCCGTTGTCTGAAATCCTGACCGGTATGCTGTGCCTGAACTCAACGTCGAAGCCATTCGGCAGGCTCTCCCAGCCGTTTCTAACACGTACATGGTGCATGGCATGCTTCCTCCACTGTTATTACATGAGACAAAGACATCCACCTGAAGTTTAGTTCAAAGTCGTGATGTCAGGCATGGAAAAACAGGTTCTCAACACGTAAGTCGCATGTCATAACCGCTGTGCTACGCTCGTGAATGAAGCATGTGTTTATGTTGTTTGGAGATAAGGAGG
>CBEULV010000117.1:0-6817 GCA_965544015.1 uncultured Gammaproteobacteria bacterium
CTGGGGCGCAACGATGTCGGACGGGTCAGCGAGACCGGCAGCGTCGAGTTGACCGAGAAAATGCTGATCGAGCGCTATTCGCACGTGATGCACATCGTTTCCAATGTAACCGGGCGCATCCGGCCGGGCCTGAGCGCGATCGATGTCTTGCGTGCCACCTTCCCGGCCGGAACGGTGAGCGGCGCACCCAAGATTCGCGCGATGGAGATCATTGACGAGCTGGAGCCGGTCAAGCGCGGCGTATATGCCGGGGCAGTCGGCTACCTGTCCTGGTCGGGAAATATGGATACGGCAATTGCGATCCGCACTGCCGTCATCAAGGACGGCACGCTGCACATCCAGGCCGGGGCCGGGATCGTCGCCGACTCGGTGCCGGCCCGGGAGTGGGACGAGACCATGAACAAGGGCCGGGCCATTTTCCGCGCCGTGGCCATGGCCGTGCGCGGGCTGGGCGGGGCTTAATCGCAGGGTTTGTCTGCCGATATACCTGCTATCAGTCAGATTAATGTGTTACTTTTCATAATCAACTGTCGGGGTTTCCCGTCACAGGGATATTCGACAGTGGACCCAAACCCATACAAGAACAGCAAGCTACTGGCATGAACATTCTCGGTATTTCCGCTTACTACCATGACAGTGCCGCCGCGCTGGTGCGCGATGGCGAAATCGTGGCTGCCGCCCAGGAAGAGCGCTTTTCCCGCAAGAAGCACGATGCCCGCTTCCCGGTGGGGGCGATCGACAGTTGCCTGCAACAGGGCGGTATTGCCCTGGCGGATATCGACGAGGTGGTGTTCTACGACAAGCCACTGGTGAAGTTCGAGCGTCTGCTGGAGACCTACCTGTCCTACGCCCCGCAAGGCTTCCGGTCGTTTGTGGCGGCCATGCCCATCTGGCTGAAGGAGAAGCTGTATCTCAAGGCCACGCTGAAAAAGGAGCTGGCCGCGCTCGGTGGCATAAAAGAGAAGGACCTGCCGGCGCTGCTGTTTGCCGAGCATCACCAGTCCCATGCCGCCTCGGCGTTCTACCCGAGCCCGTTCGAGCGGGCGGCCGTGCTGTGCCTGGACGGGGTGGGGGAATGGGCGACCACCTCGGTGTGGCTGGGGGAGGGCAACCAGCTGATCCCGCAATGGGAGCTCGATTTCCCACACTCGCTGGGCATGCTGTATTCCGCGTTTACCTATTACACCGGCTTTCGGGTGAACTCCGGCGAGTACAAGCTGATGGGGCTGGCCCCGTACGGCGAGCCGAAGTACGTCGACCTGATCCTGGACCACCTGATCGACCTGAAGGAAGACGGCACCTTCCGCCTGAACATGAAGTATTTCAATTATGCCACCGGCCTGACCATGACCAACCGGCGCTTTGCCGACCTGTTCGGTGCGCCGGCGCGCACCCCGGAGACCGACATTGCCCAGAAGGAAATGGACATTGCCCGCTCTATCCAGGCCGTGACCGAGGAAGTGGTGCTGCGGCTGGCGCGCACGGTACACAAGGAACTCGATGTCGACTACCTGTGCCTGGCCGGGGGCGTGGCCCTGAATTGCGTCGCCAATGGCCGGATCCTGCGCGAAAGTCCATTCAAGGATATCTGGATACAGCCCGCGGCCGGCGATGCCGGCGGTGCACTGGGTGCCGCGCTGGTGGTCTGGCATGAATACCACGACCAGCCACGCAGCGTAAACGGGCATGACAGCATGGCCGGATCCTATCTCGGTCCGCGTTTCAGCGACAATGAGATCAGGGCGCAACTGGATGCGCAGGGCGCAGTCTACGAACAGCTGGACGCAGGGCAGATGCCGGAGCGTCTCGGCGATATCCTGGCCGATGAGAAGGTGGTTGGCTGGTTCCAGGGTCGCATGGAGTTTGGTCCACGTTCACTGGGCGGGCGTTCGATCATCGGCGATCCCCGCAGCGAGAAGATGCAGTCGGTGATGAACCTCAAGATCAAGTACCGCGAGTCGTTTCGCCCGTTTGCCCCGGCCGTGCTGGCCGAGGATGTCAGCGAATACTTCGAGCTGGACCGCCCCAGTCCCTACATGCTGATTGTGGCGCCGGTGCAGGAAAAGCTGCGCATCGAGATGAGTGACGAGCAGAACCGCCTGTTCGGCATCGACAAGCTGAACGTGAGGCGGTCACAGATTCCCGCCATTACACACGTGGATTATTCCGCCCGGGTGCAGACGGTACACCGGGAAACCAACCCGCATTTTCATGCCGTGCTGGAGAGCTTCAAGGCAAAGACCGGTTGCTCGGTACTGGTAAATACATCGTTCAACGTGCGCGGGGAGCCGATTGTCTGCACGCCGGAAGATGCCTATCGTTGTTTCATGCGCACCGAGATGGACTATCTGGTGGTCGAGAATTTCCTGCTGGCCAAGCCGGACCAGCCGGAGATTGAAAAAGATGATTCCTGGAAAGAAGAATTCGCACTGGACTGAATATGACGCCTGCCCCGCTTAAAACAGACAAAAAGACCCTGCGCGAGTTCGGTCTGGTGTTTGCCGCCGGGCTGATGCTAATCTTCGGGCTGTTGCTGCCGTGGATCTGGGACAAGGCATGGCCGACATGGCCGTGGATTGCCGCGGCGGCCTTTGCCGGCACCGGACTGATCCTGCCGGTGGCGCTCAAGCCGTTCTACATCCTGTGGATGAAGATCGGCCATGTGCTGGGCTGGATCAACACGCGCATTATCCTGGGCCTGGTATTTTTTATCCTGTTTGCCCCGCTGGCGCTGCTGTTCCGCCTGTTCGGGCATGATCCGATGAAACGCAAGCTGGAGAGTGCGGCAACAAGCTATCGGCAGCCTAGTGATCATCTGCCGCGCGAACGTATGGAGAGACCGTTCTGATGCTGGATTTGCTCAAAGATCTGTGGGAATTTCTCAAGGTGCGCAAGAAGTTCTGGATGGCGCCGATCATCATCGTGCTGCTGTTACTGGGTGCGCTGATCGTGCTTTCACAGGGCTCGGCCGTCGCACCGTTCATCTACACGCTGTTCTAGACGACAGCTCAGCTGTTTCTGCCTGGTTTTATGTGCTGATCGCATCACGGGTTTGATGCGGCAGTTCCTGATGCGAGCCGCGCTGCAAGTGTCGGGAAGTTGACAAATACAAGCATCACGTCTAGCGTGCCTGTGAAGACCTGAAAACACCTAAAGTAATAACAGGCGTAACACATTGGTAGTGCCCATGGGGGGAGCATGCAACGGTTGTGGGGGCCGGTAGTTTCGTTCGGGAGGCATTTCCGGGAGAAATTCATTCCGCTTGTCATAGCGGTGGCTGTGTTGTCCTTCCTTTGTCCAGGCACGGCAAGCCTTGCGCAGGATATTGTCGCGCCTGCTGAACATACCCGTGCCCTGGCGGATCATCTCAAGGGTACAGCGCAATATCACATCGCGCCGAGTGTAGACACCATTCCCAATGACAAGTACGGGGACGACGTACGGCTGGGCAAGAAGATATTCACCGAGACCTATAAATACGGCCGACGTTACGCCGGGAATGACCTGGCCTGCGCGAATTGCCACCTGGAGGCCGGGCGTCAGCCTAATGCGGGTCCCATGTGGGCCGCCTACGGCATGTACCCGGCCTACAGGGAAAAGAACGACCGCAGCAATTCGCTGGAAGAACGTATCCAGCAGTGTTTTCTGTTCAGTATGAACGGGTTTGCACCGGCGCTGGATGCCCCCGAACTGCGTGCACTGGTTTCCTATATTCACTTTCTCTCCAGGGGTGTCCCGATTGGCGTGGACATGCCGGGGCGCGGCTATCCACAGGTGGTCAGGACCGGCAGTGACCCGAACCCGAAGCGCGGCGGTGATACCTACAAGGCAAAGTGCGCCAGTTGCCATGGCGTGAATGGCGCGGGCGAGAAGAAGGCGGGTGGCGGCTATACCTGGCCACCGTTATGGGGCATGGATTCCTATAACAAGGGGGCGGGCATGGCGAGTAATGACCTGCTGGCCGGTTTTATCAAGGCCAATATGCCACTGGGACAACCCTGGTCACTTACCGACCAGGAGGCACTCGATGTCGCCGCTTATATCAACCTGCAGATCCGGCCCTACGACCCGAGGAAAGGATTGCTCAAGGGATTGTTTGACTGATGAATGGCGCGGGTGTCAGAACGATGTTCTCATCCGCGCTGTTGCCCTTCATGCAGTGGTTGCCGGCCGTCAAGCCGGATACCTTCCGGCCAGACATCGAGGCAGGGGTGATTGGCGCCATCCTGATCCTGCCGCAGGCCATCGCACTGGCTACGCTGGCCGGTATGCCACCGGAATACGGTATCTATACCAGTATTTTCCCCGTCATCTTTGCCTCCCTGTGGGGTTCTTCCTGGCATACCCTGTCCGGGCCCAACACGGCCGTTTGTGTGCTGATCGCCTGGGCGGTCGCACCCTTTGCCAGTGCTGGCAATGAATATTACATCGGCTATGCGCTGGCACTGACCCTGATGGTCGGTGTCATTCAGCTTTCCCTCGGCATACTCAGGCTGGGCGCTGCACTGGACTTTATTTCACAGACCGTGATTAGCGCCATTGTGCTCGCGGTGGCGCTGATCATCATCGTGTCCGCCGGTAGTGCCCTGCTTGGAGTGCTGTCCAACCTGGGCGAACCGTTCTTTATTCGTCTCTACCAGGTCGCGCACGATATCCCGCGCGCCAATGGCTATGCGCTTGGCGTGGGCGCAATCACCGTCCTTTCCGGTTTGCTCGCGCGGCGATACTGGAAGCGGTTTGCATTGGTTATCGCCGTGTTCGTCGGGTTGCTTGCCGCCAGTCTGCTTAACCTGGTGTATGGATCCGCAACCACGCAGATCGAGATGATCGGAAATCTATCCATCGTCCTGCTGCCTTTCTCGGCACCAAGTTTTGACCTGGAATCCCTGTATGTGCTCCGGGAACTGCTTGGCAGTGCCTTTGCCATAGCTTTCCTCGGGCTGATGCAGACGGTGGTGATTTCCCGCTCGCTGGCGGAGAAGTCCGGTCAGCACATCGACACCAACCAGGAGATCATCGGCCAGGGTGTTTCCAATGTCGTTGCGCCTTTCCTGTCGAGCTTTGCCGGTTCCGGTTCCTTTAACCGCAGCGCGGCACATTATGATGCGGGCGCGCGTACACCCATGGCAGCCGTGTATGCCTCGGTGTTTCTTGCGCTGATCGTGCTTGCGGGTAGCCGGGTCATTGCCTACATCCCCATGGCGGCGGTGGCCGGTGCGCTGATCCTGGTGGGCTACGGACTGATCGATCTGAAGGGCGTCCGCAACATCCTGCGCACCCGGCAGGAAACGACCATCTTTGCACTTACCTTTATTGCCGCGCTGGGCCTGGGCCTGACAGTCGGTGTGTTTGTCGGTCTGTTGCTGTCGCTCGTGGTGTACCTGTGGTACGCATCGACCCCCAACATCCTGATTGAAAGGCACACTGCCCGGGATGGTCGCCCGGTTACCGTGGTGACCATCGATGGCAACCTGTTCTTCGGTTCTGTGCGGCATGTTGAACGCGCCCTTGCCCAACTCGGTGAGAAGGATGACAACAATATCCTGTTGCTGAGAACCGACCACCTGACCTACCTGGATGTGCCGGGGGCCATGATGCTGGCCACAGAGGCTGCCAGCAGGCGCAGCAAGGGCGACGAAATCTATATCTATGTGACCAGAAGCGACGTGCGTAAGGTGCTGGAGCAATCCGGTAGCCTGGATATCTTTGGCGCAGACCATATTATCCAGCAGGGGCTCGATCACCCGATGAAGAACCTGATATATCCCAACCGGCCTGGTGGCTCTGAGGGGGGGCAACCAGGCACATTCAATCCAGTCCTTGAGGAGGAAACGATGGAGGCACTTGCAAAACGACTACGTATGACCCGGCTGCTTGGTCCACTGTCGACACAACAACTGACCAGCCTGCTGGAACAGAGTGGTATTGCCACGGCGCGTGCCGGTGAAATCATCGTCAGGGAAGACAGCGTGATGCACGACCATATCATCCTGGTCGAGGGTGAGCTTGAAGCCCAGCGCACCTGGTCTGTCGAGGACGGTAACGACCAGAGCTATACCTGGACGATCAAGCCCGCTGAAAACGAGGAAAGCTTTGCGTTCCTTGGCGCTGCCAACAATATCCGGGCCCGTGCAGTGACCGATATCCGCTACATCAAGGTCAATGCGGACAGCATAGACATGCTGCTCGGCTGGAGCCAGCAATTCGCGGAAGATATAGAGAAGGATCCCGAACTCAGTCGTCGCATGAACCTCATCAAGCAGGTTACGGTCTTTCACGAGGTCCCGATTGAGAATGCCAGGGAAGTCTTCAGGCGTATGTATCCGAAGGAGGTGCAGGCCGGTGAGACCATCGTGACGGAAAGAGAGAAAGGCGACTGCTATTACCTCATTGACAGTGGTGAGGCCGAGGTCATGCGCACGGACCCGTTCACCGACGAGACCGATTGTGTGGCAAAACTCGGTCCGGGCGATGCCTTTGGGGAGGAGGCGCTGTTGCGGGATGCCTATCGCAATGCCACGGTTACCATGACGACACCGGGCACATTGCTGGTTCTGGACAAGGCTGATTTTGATGAACTGATCAAATCCAGCCTGGTTGAGGAAATCAGCGCGGACCGGGCGCTGGAGATGGTTACACAGGGTGACGCACGCTGGCTCGATTGCCGCTATGACATGGAATACGAAGAGTCGCGGATTCCCGGTGCCCCCCTGATCCCGCTGGACCGGATACGCTGGGATGTTCATCAACTCGACCCGGATGCGACGTACATCGTTTACTGCCGGAGTGGTAGCCGCAGCAAGGCCGCTGCGTTCTT
>CBEULV010000118.1:0-6680 GCA_965544015.1 uncultured Gammaproteobacteria bacterium
GAGAAGGCTGTCACCGAGAAGGCTGTCACCGAGAAGGCTGTCACCGAGAAGGCTGTCACCGAGAAGGCTGCTGCCGAGAAGGCGGATGTGGAGGAAGTGGCGATTGTCACCGACCCGGCCGCCGACGCCGACGGGGAGTAAGCGCTACCCGCCCGGTTTTTTCAGGATCGACCCGATTATCCAGAGGAATAAGATATGTCTATTACCGCAGTGCAGGTAAAGGAACTGCGCGAACGAACCGGCTCCGGCATGATGGAGTGCAAGAAGGCATTGGTGGATGCCAGTGGTGACATGGAGGTTGCTATCGAGGCATTGCGCAAGGCCGGCATGGCCAAGGCGGACAAGAAGGCCGCGCGTGTTGCCGCTGAAGGCGTGATTGCAATCGAATTGTCCGGTGATGCGAATACTGCGGCGATGGTCGAGGTCAACTGTGAAACCGACTTCGTGGGCAGGAAAGAGGACTTCCAGGGCTTCGCCGCAAATATTGCAAAGCGCGTGCTGGCAGACAACCCGGCGGATATGGATGCGTTGCTGGCCATGCCGCTCAACGACGGCGATGCCACTTCCATAGAAGACTCTCGCAAGAGCCTGATTGCTACCATCGGTGAGAATATCACCGTGCGCCGTTTTGTCCGCGTGGAAAGCAGTAACCCGCTGGCCTGTTACAGCCACGGTGTGCGCATCGGTGTGCTGGTGGATTATTCCGGTGGGGACGCCGCACTGGGCAAGGACCTGGCAATGCACATCGCTGCGCATGACCCGCGCCCGGTGTGTATCTCCGAGGACCAGGTACCAGCCGAGCTGGTCGAGGGTGAGCGTGAGATCATTACTGCGCAGGCGCGCGAGAGTGGCAAACCGGACAACATCATCGAGAAGATGATTGATGGCCGCATCCGCAAGTTTCTTGGCGAGATTACCCTGCTTGGACAGTCGTTCGTCAAGGATCCGGACCAGACCGTCGGCAAGCTGCTGGAGTCTGCCGGTGCCAGCGTGGCGCACTTCGAGCGCATGGAGCTGGGCGAGGGCATCGAGAAGAAGGCCGAGAACTTCGCCGATGAGGTGATGGCACAGGTCAAGGGTGGCTGATCGATTATTGGTTGCCCCGCCAGGATGAGTAGTCTGTAAAAACGGGGTCGGGTTTCGACCCCGTTTTTTATGGCAATCCATATAAAAAAGTAAGACAATGCCTGCCGTGGTGGAGGGCCCATAGGGCCTGATATCTAACTGAATATAAAAGGTATTAACATGTCATACCAGCGAATACTGCTTAAGCTCAGCGGCGAAGCGCTGATGGGTGAGGGTTCGCACGGCATCGACCCCGGCATTCTTGGACGGCTTGCGGGTGAAATCCATGCCGAGTCAGTCAATGGGGTGCAGATCGGGTTGGTGATCGGTGGCGGTAACATCCTGCGCGGCGCCGGGATGGCATCAAAGGGGATGAACCGGGTTACCGGCGACCACATGGGTATGCTGGCTACGGTTATCAATGCGCTGGCCATGCAGGATGCGCTGGAACAGGCCGGTAGCCGCTGCGTGGTGATGTCGGCGCTTGCCATGAACGAGGTGTGTGAGACTTACACGGCACGACAGGCAATAGCACAGCTTGAGGCCGGCTGCGTGGTAATCTTTGCCGCCGGCACCGGCAACCCGTTCTTCACCACCGATTCCGCGGCCAGTCTGCGCGCCATCGAGATCCGTGCCGAGCTCATGCTGAAGGCCACCAAGGTTGACGGGGTATATTCCGCGGATCCGGTTACCAACCCGGATGCAACGCTCTACGAACGCATCAGCTATGACGAAGCGCTGGAGAAGAAGCTGGGCGTCATGGATGCCACCGCGCTGGTGTTGTGCAGCGAGCATGCCATGCCGCTACGCGTGTTCAACGTTTTTGAGCCCGGTCAGCTCGGTAAGATCATTGCCGGCCAGGACATTGGGACACTGGTTGAGTAACAAGAGGTAAGTCATGATCAAGGAAATTGTGCAGGATGCCGGCGTACGCATGACAAAAAGCATAGAAGCGCTGAAGCAGTCACTTAGCCGGGTGCGCACCGGGCGTGCGCACCCCAGTTTGCTGGACCACCTGCGCGTCGATTATTACGGTTCGGATGTGCCGATTTCACAGGTTGCCAATATCGGTGTGGAGGATGCACGCACGCTCACTGTAACGCCCTGGGAAAAGCCCATGGTGCAGGTGGTGGAGAAGGCCATTCTGTCATCGGACCTGGGTCTGAATCCGGCCACCGCCGGTACCGTTATTCGCATTCCCATGCCGCCGTTGACCGAGGAAACGCGCCGTGACCTGGTCAAGGTAGTGCGCCATGAGGGCGAGGCAGCCAAGGTGGCGATCCGCAACATCCGCCGCGATGCCAACAGCGACTTCAAGGAACTGCTCAAGGAAAAGGAGATCTCCGAGGACGAGGAACGCCGGGCAGAGGAGGAGATCCAGAAACTGACCGACCAGCGTGTTGCCGAGGTCGACAAGGTAATTGAGAACAAGGAATCCGAACTGATGGCGATCTAGCCGGAAAAGCCCAGGCGGATACAAGACAAGGCAGGAATGAATTGAAGTCCCCGGAGAACAAGACCGATAGCCGTCCACGCCACATAGCCATCATCATGGATGGTAATGGTCGCTGGGCACGGTCGCGCATGCTGCCGCGTGCCATCGGCCACCGCGAGGGTGTCAAGTCGGTGCGCCGGGTGGTTGAGGCGTGCATCGACAAGGGTATCGGGGCACTCACCCTGTTTGCCTTTAGCAGCGAAAACTGGCGGCGTCCCAGCGACGAGGTCAGCCTGATCATGAACCTGTTCGTCAACACGCTCAGGAAAGAGGTTGATGCGCTTGACCGCAACAATGTCCGGTTGCGCTTTATCGGTGAACGCACCGCGTTTTCCGAGAACCTGCGCAGATTGATCAGCGAATCCGAACAGCAGACTGCCGGCAACGACCAGCTCGAACTTGTGATTGCCGCGAACTATGGTGGCCATTGGGACATTACCCGCGCCTGCCGTACCCTGGCACAGCGTGTTGCAGATGGCGAGCTGGTTGCGCAGGACATTAGCGCGGAAGCCATTGCAGGCGCCTTGTCGATGCCGGACCTGCCGATGCCGGACCTGTTCATCCGCACCGGCGGAGAGCGCCGCATCAGTAACTTCCTGCTCTGGCAACTGGCCTACACGGAACTCTATTTTACCGACCTGCTGTGGCCATCATTCGATGCCGGTGAACTGGATGTGGCATTGCTCTGGTACGCCAATCGCCAGCGCCGGTTCGGCCGCACCGGCGACCAGGTGGAGCAACTCAAGGGTGCTTAGGACCCGGTTGATCTCGGCCGCCATCCTGGTGCCGCTGGTGGTCTACGGTGTGCTCAGGTTGCCGACATCCGTGTTTGCACTGATCCTGGGCGCTGTGCTGGTCGCGGGCAGCTGGGAATGGGCCCGACTGGTGCCGTTGCAGCGGCAAATTACGCGCCTGCTGTATTGTGCCGTGGTGGCCGTGTTGCTCTGGCTGACCTGGGTGGCGGGGCCGGTGCGACTCATTGTTCCGCTGCTGGTTATGGCATGCATCTGGTGGATGTTTGCGCTGTACTGGATAAGTCATCCACAGTTGTGCAGCAGCCGTGCCGTGGCTTGTACCGGTCTCAAACTGCTGGTCGGACTGCTGGTCTGCGTGCCACCCTGGGCTGCGCTGGTCGTGCTGCACCTGCATGGTGAAGACGGCCCGTTGCTGGCACTCATACTACTGGTGATGGTATGGCTGGCGGACAGTGGCGCGTACTTTTCCGGCCGGCTTTGGGGGCATCACAAACTGGCGCCACTGGTCAGTCCTGGCAAGACCCGCGAGGGCGTGTACGGCGGGTTGGTGGCCAGCCTGCTGTTTGCCGGCGGGGCCGGCTGGTATTTGAGTCATGCCCTGGCATGGACAGCGACGTTCGTCGCAGTGTCGTTAGTTGCCATGCTGTTTTCCGTGGCCGGCGATTTACTGGAGAGCCTGATGAAGCGCCAGAGTGGCATCAAGGACAGTGGCAGCATTATCCCGGGACATGGTGGCATCTTTGACCGTGTGGACAGCCTGGTGGCAGCGGCCCCGGTGTTCCTGAGCGGTTTTCTCTGGCTGGAGTTGTAATGACGGCAATCGCAGCACAGGCAGGTATTACTATCCTCGGCTCGACCGGTTCGATCGGCGTCAATACGCTGGACGTTGTCGCGCAGCACCCGGAGCGCTACCGGGTGGTGGCACTGACGGCGAACTCCAGTGTAGATGTGTTAGCCAAACAATGTGTGCGCTTCAAACCGGACTACGCGGTCATGGTGGATGCAGCAGCGGCACAACGCCTGGAGCGGGTACTGCAGGAACAGGCCCCGGATGTACAGGTGTTGGCCGGTGCCGATGGCCTGATTACGGTGGCCGGACTGGATACAGTGGACTATGTCATGGCCGCCATTGTCGGCGCGGCCGGCCTGCTGCCGTCACTGGAGGCGGCTTACAAGGGCAAGTGTGTGCTGTTGGCCAACAAGGAGTCACTGGTGATGTCCGGTGGCCTGTTCATGAACGCGGTGCGCGAACACGGGGCGACGCTGTTACCTATCGATAGCGAACACAATGCCATCCTGCAGTGCCTGCCGGACGATTACGTGGCCGGCAGTCCGCCGCGTGGCGTGCGCCGTATCCTGCTGACCGCCTCAGGTGGCCCATTCCGCACCTTGCCGCCCGACAAGCTGGCCAGCGTCACCCCGGAGCAGGCCTGCGCCCATCCGAACTGGGTCATGGGGCGCAAGATCTCGGTTGATTCTGCCACCATGATGAACAAGGGACTGGAAGTGATCGAGGCCAGCTGGCTGTTTGGCCTGCCGCGTGAGCGTATTGAAGTGGTGCTGCACCCGCAGTCGGTTGTGCATTCGCTGGTGGAATACATCGACGGATCGGTGCTTGCGCAGATGGGTAATCCTGACATGCGCATCCCGATCAGTCATGCGCTGGGCTGGCCGGAACGCATCGAGTCCGGTGTTGATGGTCTTGACCTGTTGTCGGTGGGTGCGTTGCAGTTCGAGGCGGTCGATACTGCCCGTTACCCTTGCCTCTCTCTGGCCTGCGAGGCACTGCAGGCGGGTGGCACGGCGCCTGCAGTGCTGAACGCGGCCAACGAGGTTGCCGTGCAGGCCTTCCTGGAGCGGCGCATCCCGTTTACCTTGATCCCCGAGGTGATCGAGCAGACGCTCGTGCATGTCACGGTACGTGACGCCGATTCACTGAATGCCATTCTGGCAGACGATGCGCTGGCGCGCGAGCATGCCGCTGAACTCATTGCGTCGGTCAGGGTCTCAGTGGCGCGATGAACGGCGTGTTTTTTTCACTGGCAGCATTCATAGTCGCCATCGGCGTGCTGGTGACCGTACACGAGTTCGGTCACTTCTGGGTGGCCCGGCGCCTGGGCATCAAGGTGCTGCGCTTTTCCATCGGCTTTGGCAAGCCAATCTGGAAGCGTACCTTCGGCGCGGACAACACCGAACTGGTGGTGGCGGCCCTGCCGCTCGGTGGCTACGTCAAGATGCTTGACGAACGTGAAGGTGAAGTTGCCGATCACGAACTGGCGCGCGCCTTCAATCGCAAGCCGATCGCTACCCGCATCGCCGTGGTGGTCGCCGGTCCGCTGTTCAATTTTCTGTTTGCCATTGTCATCTACTGGCTGATGTTCGTTGCCGGCATTCCCGGGTTGCGCCCCATGGTAGGCGACGTGATACCCGGATCCTATGCAGAGCAGGCCGATATCCGGCGCGGGGATGAAATCCTCTCCATCCAGGGCAAGGCAACCCCGACCTGGGAGAGCGCGATGATGGCATTGCTCGATGCCGGTCTGGGTGAGCAGGACTCGATTGAGATTGCCGTGCGCACTGCCTCGGGCAGTGAACGCCAGCTGCAGGCGTCATTGGGAGATGCCACTGTCTTGCTGGAGAAGGGAGGTGTGCTGGAAAATTTCGGACTGGCGCCCTGGCAGTTGCCAGCGGTGATCGATGTCCTGATTGAGGGCAAGGCCGCACAACGCGGTGGCCTGCAGCCAGGCGATCACGTTGTGCGCGCTGACGGCGAGGACATACGTGGCTGGAACCATTGGGTCGAGTATGTGCGTGCACGGCCGGGGCAACTCATCCAGGTCGAGGTGCTGCGCAGGGGTACACACATCGGCTTGACCCTCGAGCCGGAGACGGTCAGCGAGAACGGCCGCGAACACGGTTACATAGGGGCATCGGTGCGTCTTCCTGATGCCGATCAGCATGATACAATGCGCGTCGTTGTGCGCTACGGTCTGCTGGGCGCCATACCGGCCGCCCTGCAGAAAACCGGGGAAGTGACCACCCTGACGCTGCGCACCCTGTGGAAAATGGTGACTGGCAAGGCGTCGCTGGAGAACCTGAGCGGGCCGATCAGTATTGCACGCTATGCGGGCGAGTCTGCCGCCATTGGTCTGACTACCTTCCTGGCATTCCTGGGGATCGTCAGTGTCAGCCTCGGTGTGCTGAACCTGCTGCCCATACCGATCCTGGATGGCGGCCACCTGTTGTATTACCTTGTGGAACTGGTGAAGGGCAGCCCGGTTTCCGACGCAGTGCAGCTGGCCGGGCAGAAAATCGGCATTGTGCTGCTGCTGATAGTTATGTTAGTGGCACTTTATAATGACTTG
>CBEULV010000119.1:0-6624 GCA_965544015.1 uncultured Gammaproteobacteria bacterium
GATCCTGCTTTTCTGCAGGCATTGCCGAACCGCCTGTATGGCATCATGACCAATACCACGCTGATTGCAGTGCCGCTGTTTGTGTTCATGGGCATTATGCTGGAACGTTCCAGAGTGGCGGAAAATCTGCTCGACACCATGTCCGCACTGTTTGGCAGCCTGCGCGGCGGGTTGGGGTTCTCGGTCATCATTGTCGGCATGTTGCTGGCGGCAAGCACCGGTATTGTCGGTGCCACCGTGGTTACCATGGGACTGCTGGCGCTGCCAACCATGTTGCGGCGCGGCTATGATCCGCGCATCAGTGCCGGCATGATCTGCGCATCCGGCACCCTCGGGCAAATCATCCCGCCTTCTATCGTGCTGGTGCTGCTTGGCGACGTGTTGTCATCGGCCTATCAACAGGCCCAGCTGGACATGGGGATCTTTTCACCGGATACGGTATCGGTCGGCGACCTGTTCATCGGTGCGCTGTTACCCGGTTTGTTGCTGGTGATGTTTTATTTTATGTATACCGGCTTCATCGCCTGGAGACGACCAGCTGCCATGCCGGCACTGGCCGCCACGGACCGTGGCCCTGACAGCAAGCTGGTCAAACAGGTCATCACGGGGCTGCTACCGCCGATCGTGCTGATCGTGGCGGTGCTCGGTTCCATCCTCGGTGGCATTGCCACGCCGACCGAAGCGGCATCGGTCGGCGCCGTCGGCGCCGTCATCCTTGCCATGACACAGCGCCGCTGCAAACTGTCGGTGTTGCGTGAAGTCATGCTGGGAACGACACGCGTTACCAGCATGGTATTCCTGATCCTGATCGGCGCCTCGGTATTCTCGCTGGTGTTTCGCGGCTTTGGTGGTGACCAGGCCGTCGCCGGACTGCTCAATGATCTGCCGGGCGGGAAGTTCGGCGCCATGCTGGCCGTCATGCTGTTGATGTTCCTGCTGGGCTTTGTGCTGGATTTCATCGAAATCACCTTCGTGGTGGTACCGATTATTGGCCCGGTGTTGCTTGCCATGGGTTTTGACCCGGTCTGGCTGGGCATCATGATCGCACTCAACCTGCAGACCTCGTTCCTGACACCGCCATTCGGATTTGCCCTGTTTTACCTGCGTGGCGTGGCTCCCGACTCGATTCGAACCACGCAGATCTACCAGGGCGTAGCCCCCTTCATCGGCCTGCAACTGTTGCTGCTGCTACTGCTTGCAGTATGGCCGGAACTGGCCACCTGGTTGCCGGACAAGGTCTATGCGAATTAGCGCCCGAAACTTGGCAGCACACCCTGCTTCGTGCCATTATTGCCCTGATTGATTGCACTTCGGAAAACATGCCGATGAAAACAACGCCACAACTCCTGGTCATACTTTTACTGCTGTTTAGCCATGCCCTGCCCGTCAATTCCAGCGAGCGGCGCTGGATAGACGCCGTTTCGGTTACGCTGGGAGAAAGTAATGATTCGGACGGTACCGATGTGCTGCGGGCCGGCATTCAGAAACGCTGGAGACACAGCTGGTTTACTGATGGCGCATGGTATCTCGGCGGCTACTGGGATTCCGAACTGGCCTTCATGGAAGCGGACAGGGGCAGTACGGACGAGGTACTCGGCCTGAGTATCACTCCCGTAGTGCGTTACCAGCGCGACGCCCGGCTGTCCAGCGGCGTTACGCCCTTTGCCGAGGCTGGCCTGGGGTTTCACCTGCTGTCCGACACGCACATCGGCGATAACGATCTGTCCAGCGCATTCCAGTTCGGTTCACTGGTTGGTGTTGGCGTGGGTTTCGGCGAGCGCGGACAATATGAATTGTCCTACCGCTTCACGCGCCTCTCCAACGCCGATATCAAGAAACCGAATGACGGCCTTGACATGCACCTGCTGAAACTGGGTTACAACTTCAACTAGTACCTCATCGCGCTTGATAAGCGCTCCTACAATTATAGAGACTCCTGTAGGAGCGGACGCTGTCCGCGAAGCTGCGCCGGTGGTAAAACCCATTCGCGCATTCCTGCGCTCCTACAATTATAGAAGCTCCTGCAGGAGCGGATATCATCCGCGATCTTTACTCAGCCCGCGCGCACATTCATGTAGGCACGCTCCGAAATATCATGCCAGCTCATCACCTGGCGCTGGAACGAACGATATGACTCGAACACCTTCGCAGACAGTGCGTCCTTGTCGGCAATCTCGGCCACCACTTCTTCCGACAATGCACGCAGGCGCTCCAGCACACTGTCAGGGAATGCGCGCAAATCAACATTGTGCTCATTGATCAATGACTGCAGTGCGGCGTTGTTGCGCGCCGTGTACTCGGCCAGCATGTCGCCGTTAACCACGCGGCAGGCGTTGATCACGATGCTTTGCAGATCTGCCGGCAGACTGTCGTATGCCGCCTGGTTGACCAGGCACTCCAGCGTGGTGCCCGGCTCGTGCCAGCCCGGGTAGTAATAGTGTTTTGCCGCCTTGTACAGTCCAAACGCAAGGTCATTATAGGGACCCACCCACTCGGTGGCGTCGATGACACCTTGTTGCAGCGAGGTGAAGATTTCACTGCCCGGCATGCTCACCGGCGTTCCACCGGCACGCCTGAGCACCTCGCCGCCAAGTCCCGGGATACGCATCTTAAGGCCATCCAGGTCGTCGAGTGAATTGATCTCGCGGTTGAACCAGCCACCCATCTGGACGCCGGAATTACCGGCCGCGACCGGCAATAAACCAAACGGCGCATACACCTCGCGCCAGAGTTCCATGCCGCCGCCGTAATACAACCAGGCGTTCATCTCCTGTGCATTCATGCCAAACGGCACGGCGGCAAAAAACTGCGCCGCCTCGATCTTGCCCTTCCAGTAATACGCCGCACCGTGGCCCAGTTCCGCCGTGCCACTGGAAACCGCATCGAAAACCTCGAAGTCCGGTACCAGTTCCTTGGCACCGTACACGGTGACCTGGATGCGTCCACCGCTCATTTCCGTGATCAGCCGCGCGACATTGTTGGCGCCGGTACCCAGGCCGGGGAAATTCTTCGGCCAGGTGGTTACCATCTTCCATCGGAACGTCTGCTGCTTGCCGACAGGCGCCGCGTTCGAGGACTGCTGCTCGGTGCCGCAACCAGCCAGTAGCGCTCCGGCACTGCCGGCAACGAGGAAATCACGTCGTTTCATGTCACGTCTCCTGGAAAATGTGGCGGCCATTGTACGTGGGATGGCGCCCGTTCGCTTACACGCGAAATACCGGCAGATCGCCGAACCAAAAAGTAGTCTTGATGTTACACATAGTTATGGAATAATATTCAGCGAACGCTTCCAGTATCAATGCTAGCGCACTAATTTCTAAAAATATATTTCGGCACTCGCGCAGCCTGATTGCACGGGAATTGGCCAGCAGAGAGTCCGGGGCAGCCCATGTTGACTGAGCTCTACCGTATACGCTCGCGTTTCATCACCCTGATCCTGATCGGCCTGCTGCTTGCCCCCCTCGCCGGTATGGCAAGCGCCCTGTTATTTGACCTGATCAGCCTGCACGAACTGCAAAACACCCGTACGGTGGTGACGCTGGCGCTGTTCGTGGCCGTTATCGCCGCCTGGAGCGGAATCCATTTCTCAAGATATTTCAGTCCCTTATCAGCATTTTCCGGACTCGGCAATGGCACACAAGAACTGCCCGAGGCCCAGCAACGCCGGTTCGCGCGGTTTGGTCGTGACTATTGGGGTTTCTTCCTGATTTACGCGCTGCTGATACCGCCGCTGTTCTTCTTTGCGGTGCAGAAACCGATCCTTGCCGAGCCCGGCGCCTTCCTGCAGCTGTTGCTGCTGCAACTGGCCGTGGTAACGCTGGTTGGCCTGCCCACCTACCAGCTGGCACTCGACCAGATTGGCAAGCTGGCCGGGCAACTCAGCCTGCAGCGCGTGCAGGTCAGCCTGAAATCGAAACTGCTGTTGATGGGCGGTTTCGTCCCGCTGCTCTGCTACACCATCCTGATAAACTACCAGTGGCAGCAGACCGGCACCCTGACACCCGGTCACATGGCGATCTGGCTGACACTGGTCTGTATCAGCGGCATCATCACGCTGTTCTCGGTACGCAGCGTGACACGTGCGCTGGAGCCGGTTCAACGGCTGATCCTGCGCAGCGGCGCATCGCTGTATGCGGAACTGTCAAGGCTGAAACCACAGTCCACCGACGAGATCGGTTTCATGACCCAGGTGCTCGGCAAACTGTTTCGCAAGATTGGCGAACAGGAGTCATACATGCGCACCCTGGTCGAGACTGCCGCCGAGGGTATCATCGTGGTAAATGCCCGCGGTCACATCATCACCTTCAATCCGGCGGCGGAAAAGCTGTTCGGTTATCCGGCTGCTGAAATAAGACACCGTTCGCTGCAACCCCTGCTGCCGCAACTGTTCGGTGCCAACCAGCGCATACAGACGGGCAATAGCGAGCGCGAACTGGAAGGCCGGCACCGCAATGGCGGCGTGATGCAACTGCTGATCCGTGTCAGCCCGATGCGCATCGATGGCCAGCAGCTGTATACCTGCATGGTGGCCGACATCAGCCGCCGCAAATTGATGGAACAACAACTGCGCGAGGCCGAAAGCCGCTACCGCGACCTGGTGGAAACAGCAAGCGACATGGTATGGACCATGGATACTGACGGGCAACTGACTTATGTCAATCGCGCCTGCATGGATATTTATGGTTATACACCGTATGAAATGCTGCAGCACCGCCTGCATGAATTCCGGTCTCCCGATCATCCGCCACATGACCGCGAAGCGATCGATGCCCTGCTGGCCGGCGAAGACAACGTACAGTTTGAAACCGTGCACCTGGACAGTGAGAACAAGCCGCATTTCCTGAGCTTCAGCGCACGCTCGCACAAGGACGAGAGCGGCACGGTCACGCGCATCAGCGGCACCACGCGCGACATCACCGAACAAAAGGCATTCCAGCACCAGCTGTCCTACAACGCGGAACACGACCCGCTCACCGGCATGTTCAACCGCAGTTACTTCCAGGAAGAACTGGAGCGCACGGTGGCACGCGCCGTCCGCAATGGTCTCAGCAGTGCACTGTTCTATATCGACCTCGATCAGTTCAAGTATGTCAACGATACGCTGGGCCATGCTGCCGGCGACCGCCTGCTGGTCGACATTGCCGCCCTGCTGTCCATGCACGTTCGCGAAGGCGATCTGCTGGCACGTTTCGGCGGCGACGAATTCACGCTGTTGCTGTACAACATCGAACGCCAGGACGTCGTGCGTGCTGCGGAGAATTTCCGCAGTCTGTGTGACGACTATCGTTTCAACATTGATGAGAAATCCTACAACGTCAGCGCGAGCATCGGCATCGCCATGATCGACCGGCAGACGACTTCGGCGGAGGAGGTGCTGTCGCACGCCGACCTGGCCTGCAACACGGCCAAGCAACAGGGGCGCAACCGCGTCAACCTCTATGACCCGGCTGATCTTGGCAAGGCCGACATGGCCGCCGACATGAGCTGGGCAACACAGGTACGCGAAATGCTGGAACATGACCGCTTCCAGCTCGTCTACCAGCCGATTGTCGCCGCCGACAGCGGCGAGGTGCTGGACTACGAGGTGCTGGTGCGCATGGTGTGCGACGATGGCCAGCTGATCCTGCCCGGTGGCTTCATGCCGGCAGCAGAACGCTTTGGCCTGATCCACAGCGTGGACCGCTGGATCGTGCGCCGCGCTATCATCCAGCTCAGTGAACTGCACACCAGGGGACAACAGACCAGCTTCTCGATCAACCTGTCCGGCAAGGCCTTCGAAGATGACACCTTGCTGCCCATGATTCACGAACTACTCGGCGAACTGGCGCTTGACCCGTCCTGTGTCACGTTCGAAATTACCGAAACTGCGGCCATTGCCAACCTGGCCGCGGCCGAGGAATTCATCATCGCGCTGAAGGACATCGGTTGCCAGTTTGCACTCGATGACTTCGGCACCGGCTTCTCATCGTTTGCCTACCTGAAACACCTGCCGGTCGACAAGCTCAAGATCGATGGCAGCTTTGTGAAGGGCATGGCGCACAGCGCGGTCGACCAGGCCATGGTGGAATCGATGAACCAGGTTGCGCATGCGCTGGGCAAGCAGACCGTTGCCGAGTGCGTGGAAAATGAAGAGACCCTGCAAATCCTGAAAGAAATGGGCGTCGATCGTGCGCAGGGCAATTTCATCGGTCGCCCGGGCGCAGTACCGCTGGCTACTGCCACGAAACCCGCAGCCGAAACAAACGGTGGTGTGTCACTGCCGTACTAGTATCTGGTCTTGTAGGGGCGGACATCGTCCGCGATCTTTTTATTCTTTGACACAGAAGGCACAGAAAGAAAATCCTGTCGTCCCCGCGAAGGCGGGGACCCAGCCAGAAATATTGCCTTACGGCCGATCCCCGTACGCACGATCAAAAATCGCCTCCAGCGGCACATGCACACCACGCAGCCGATCAATCACCCGCTTCGCCCAGTCAAAATACTCCTGTCGTCTCTCAAGGCTCCATTCCGGCGGTGGATTGCTTGCCACATCACGTAAATTACTGATCTTGTCCGCCAGTTTCACCAGTTTAGCGTCATCCCGGATGTGTGCCGCATGCTCCACCTGCTTTTCCTTGCGCTCAT
>CBEULV010000120.1:0-6599 GCA_965544015.1 uncultured Gammaproteobacteria bacterium
ATACCTTCAAGGTGACCTACCGCAACCTGGTTATCGATGCGACGCCGGTCACCGGCACCTGGGAGGCAACAGGTGGTTTCAAGGTCAAGACCGGTTGGGGCAGCCCGCATACCATGGATTGCAGCGTCAAGGAGGGTGGTACAGTATCCTGCCTGAAGAACAACACCCATTCACTTCTGCTGGTCAACACACAGGCAGCGGCCTCCGGCAGGTAACTCTTCACAAACCCGCTGTGTGTCTAACGCGCAATGCTAACGGGTGACCATCAAGTCGGTTCTTCTGAACGCGGCGTGTTGACGTCATCTGACGGGTGCTGATAAAAGCCCTGGAGCGCCGGATATACAGATTCCACGGAATCGAGCGGCACCGCAGAGCCCGGCGGCGAGTAAACACCATAGGCTGCCAGGGTTGTAGACGAGATATACCCGGCAAGCCGCGCCAGCTCATTCAGCCGCACACCCTTGCGGACCAGGAATGCAATGTAGGTATGCCGGACTGCCTCCGGAGTGACGTCCGGTGGTCGCGTCAGCCCGGCATCGTGCGCCGAATATAACAGCATCGCGGCCATATCATCGGGTGCCAGCGGGTTACCATCGGCATCCTGCCAGACCGGACTGTCGACATCCGCAACAGCGGGCATATATGCCTCGATAGCGGCCAGTAACGGCGGCGTGACAGCGATGGTTCGACCGCTCTTGCCTGTGACATGGATTACACCCGCATCTTTATCGATATCGCCCCACTGCAGGTCGCTGGCTTCCGCGGCCGTCAGGCCGGAGAGCAAACACACGATCAGCAAACGGATGTCCGGGCCGGCGATCCTGAGCAGGTCCATCACCTCAGCCTGTGAAAGTTCACGGGGCAATTGATGCTCCAGTGCCGGCGCAGCCGTTGGCTGCGGCAGAGATGCATCGGCCGCCTGGCCCAGCACGCGGGTTCCCGGCAACGTCATAAACACCTGCTTGATGTCATGGGCCACGGAATACCTGGCAGGCCGTGTCAGAAAATCATACAACCAAAGCAACAGCAACCCGGCCATTAACGAAGCCGCCACACTGATACCGGCATCACGCATATACTCAGGATAAACGGGACGCTCCGGCAGGAAGGCGTGCTCCTTGATACTGACCTGCAGATACTGCCTGCGGGCATTGACCTGCATCTGCAGCTGATTGTCCTGTACTTCACGGTAAACCGTTTCAAGCTGCAGCAGCTCTTCTTGCAGTGCTTCATGTTCTGCAAACCGGGTGGTGAAGTCCATGGCCTGTTGATTGTGTTCATCCAGCTGACGCTGAAGACTCACCACCGCCTGCCGCGCACTTGCATAATCCTGTTCTGCCCCGGCAAGCGCTATCTGCTGTCCTTCACGGCGTTTGTTGCGGATTTCCTGTTCCAGTAGTTCGCGTTTCCTTACCAGACCCCTGATTTTCGGATCGGCCGACATGTAACGTGGAGTGAACTCGTGTTCCAGCTCTTTTAGTTCCTCCTGTATTTCAACAAGCCGCTGCTCAAGGTTGGTGAGAGTGTCCTTCCCGTTGGAATTCGCTACGGGCCTCCCTTGCGAAATAGCAGCCCTGATGGCACCAAGGCGCGCCTGGGCGGCCACCTTCTCTTCATTGGCCTTGTTGAGCGAATCGGTCATACCCGAGAGCTTTCTCAGGATGCGGTTCTCATTACGTTCCATGCTGACGATGTCATAATCCTTGCGGAACCGGTCGAGCGCCAGCCGCTTCCCGTCAACCTTCTCTTTCAATTCGCCCAGTTGCTGATCGATCTCGGTCGTGTCTGACTCGGACTCCACATTGACAGCGTCACTATGTGCAGCCTGGTAGACCTCGACCCAGGTGTTGATTGCCGCAGGAAGCAGTTGTTTATCGGGGCCTCTCGCGGTCAACTCAATCAGGTTGGTATTCTCGATCGATACCGCGGCAAGCATCTCCTGCAATTCGGGCAGCGTAAGACCCGGTGTGTCGCTCAACAGATCGGCGCTGGATAACTTCTCCAACACACCGGACAGGAGGGTATGGCCGATGAGAAACTGGAGTTCCAGTTCAACGTGCTGTGTATTGGTCACATCACCCGCCCGATCATCGATTACGGGTGGAGTAACCAGCAGGGTTGCGCTGCTTTCGTAGATAGCAGGCCGCAGAAATGTATAGGAAAGGCTTATCGACAGGCTGATGACCACTGTCGACAGAAAAATGCGGATTCTCTTCCTGTTGCGGGCCAATGCCACGGGATCGAAGCCGGGATCCTGACTGTCAGAATAGACTACCCCGTCCAGTGATTCTCTTTGAAATGGCAATCTTGGCATGGGTTCTACAGTTCCAGTAATTGCCAGTCTGCTCCAGGTTACCAGGCTGAACTGCCACTATTATCAACAGACGACGGACTGCCGCTTGCAGGACCTTATCGACCACCAGGCGTTGGAGCTTTATTGCGGAACGGCATGTGCCCGGAGGAATGGTTGCCTACCGGCATTTTCTGCCCTTCTCATATATCCAGGACTCACTTAAAATAGGCAGAAGCAACCATTTCTGTCGTATCCTGTCCGATTAAGGACAGTAATGCATGGCAAATAAACCCATTATGGTCACCTGCGCGGCCGGCTCTATCTGCAGCGCGTGGTGGCTCCAGGCACTGCTTCACTGGATGCCGCGCCAGGACCACATTGAATTCATCGTCTGGATTTCGCCGGGCCGGGAAAGCAGGCTGATGGAGATCCCGACTGGGTAATCCGGGAAGCTGCAGACAAACTCATGCGAGAGAGATACAGGGGCACGGCATTTTTCTACCTGGCGCTGACCCTGGGCTATTCGGGCGGCATCTACTGGTTGTCCTCGCTACCCGGGGATCTCGATCCCGCACAGGCCGGTCTGGCCGGCATCATCGCCTGGACACCCCCTGCCCTGCAGAACCTGTTGCATGTCCCGCTGTTCGGCTTGCTGGCATGGCTTTGGTACCGCACCCTGGGGGCCTGGAATATGCGTCACGCACCCGCACTCACCACTGCCTTCATGCTGGTCGCCGGGTTTGGCGTATTCTCCGAGTGGCATCAACTGCACGTACCCGGGCGCTATGCCTCATTCACCGATATCGCGCTGAACTGCACCGGCGTGATACTGGCACTGTGGTGGGCTCATCGCGGGAAGCATCGTAAGGCCCGACCGGAGATCGGCACCCGCCCTGCCGGGTGAGTTCACAACGCCGGCCGTGATTCAAAAGGTCCGGCCAGGGTTGTCGTCAGCGCGACCGGCTCAGCAGGATCTCCAGCTTGCAGAGACACGCCAGCACCATGAGCCCGGTCCCAATCTGAAAAAGCGTCATTGTCGCGAAGCCGGAAGTGAGGTAATGGCCAAGCAGCCTTGTGACCCCGGCGCCACCACACAGCAGTATCCCGACCAGTGCAGAAATATTGCCAACCAGCGTGATCGCTCGTTCCATTTTTCTCCCCCGTGACAGCAAATATCACATGCAACAACTTACCACCGATAACATACGTCCCCGCGTTCGATCGCGCCAGCCCTGTTACTGCTGTGCCGTCGCCGCCGCAGACGGCTTGCGGCGCTTCCAGCGCATGATCTGTTTGCGCATCAGGTGTTTCAGCAGCAGTCCGGGCGGCATCCGCAGCCAGTGGGACCGTACGTAGAGCAGCCACTGTGCAATGGCAGTGCTACGCTGCGGAAAATCCGGATGGTCGGGTATCATGACCCACGCAATCAACCGGTCCATCAAACGCAGGATAAAACGCGGTGGTGCGCCCGTGCCGATGTCCGTCATCGCCGTGGCCGGGATATCAGCCCCGAGCAGCCGCTGTGTATAGCGCATGGCATAAAACAAAGGCCGCTGCAGATCCTGTTCACGGGCACGCTGCACGAGCTCATCCCAGAACATGGCGCGGGCGCCAAAATGACCAAACAGATCAGCCAGGTCCACCAGGTCGCGCAGACCGTTGATAAACTCACCGTCGTAGAATAAATGCACGGCGCTGTGCAGCACCATGTCCACCGGCTGCAACACCCGCAAGCGACCATCGGCAAGCGGGATGCTGTCCTGGAAGAGTTTTTCCGGATCCGGGTTGAGGCGGCTGGTCAGCGGTGAAATGGTGTGATGGATATCTACCTCGAGGCCGCGCTCCGGATGACGCAGGGGGGGCAGCTCATGCATCCAGGTACGGTAATAACGCTGATCATATTCTTCCAGTTTGACGCTTTCCCAACCACTACCAAGCAGGGTTTGCTCGACGCTGTCCAGCGACGCTGCGGGCACCAGCAAGTCAACGTCCGACAGCAGCCTTCCGCGCGCCGGCGGTAGTTCGGCGAGTATGTAGGCGCTACCCTTGAGCAGCACCAGCGGCACCTCACTATCCCCCAGTGCAGCAAGTACCCGGTTGATTTCCCAGCGCGCCGCTCGCTGGCGCTGGCTGACAAATACCCTGGCGGCAGCAAAGTGGTCCAGGACTTTGGCCGGCAGTTGTGACGTCAGCCCCATCTCGTCCATAACCACGGCGAGACGTCCGAGCAGGCGGGCGTGCCACGCCACGCGCAGCAGGAGGTCCCACGCCTCGACGCCCAGACCGGCGGCGTGTGCCGGGTCGCGCAACGCGGCGAGCAGGATTTCCGCGCCGTGCTTGTCCGTGCGACCCTGTGCGGTCATGCGTCGGCCAGCTGGTTCATAGCCCCGACGGCCTCGTCCAGGTTGCTGTAGGAAAGGATGTAACTGTCGCAGTCGCGTACCAGCCGCGTCACCCCCTGAAAACCCTGCAGCCCCAGCAACTGGTAGTTGAAGGAGTTATTCGAGAGCTTCACGAAGGCCTGCGGCTTGCCGATTGGTTCCAGCCGCAGCGGCGCACCGGCCCGGTAACGGGGGAATACCAGCCAGCCGGGTGGCGCCGGGACCGCCGCCTGCCGCACACAGGCATCGGGGCTACGCAGGTGGGCGACGGTCCCCTTGCGGGTGCCGTGGAAATCCGGCCCAAGTTCCGTATCCGGCGCAAAGTCACGGATAACATCTATGGACTGGTTCTTCAGCGGCAACGGACGCGGCAGCGGGATGAGCTGGCCATCCGCATGCCTCACCAGGCCGAACTCATCGGAAAACAACCGCCAGCCACGGCTGACCAGCGCCGCACACAGGGTGCTTTTACCGCAACCAGGCCAGGCCGGCAGCAGCAGAACCCGGCCGTTTCGTTCCACCGCCGCTGAATGCAGCATCAGGAACTGGTGTGCCTGCATGGCAATGCTCCAGTTCAGGCCCCATTCGAACAGGGGGAAGGCATGGCTCAGGGGATACGGTAGAAACGGCGCCCGACCGTCCAGCAGGAATTCCACCTGGGGGTGCCACCAGCGGTGCAGACCGCGTGGCCGCGACAGGCGCACATGGAAATCGGCAATGGCCGGTTCCTGCACTACCGGGAAATGTGCATAGAAACGCTGTAACAGTTGCGCGAATTGCTCGATTCCGGAACGGACGCGTACGGTGAACGGGCCGGTCCGGAGCTGAATCCCCGTCTCTGCCAGGCGCTGATGGAAATCGTCGGTCGAGAGTTCAGCAAGCCTCACGGTGCAGACTCCTCCACCAGCCCCACGGCCTGTAGCTGTTGCAGCAGTCGCGTGATATCCAGCACGAAGTGCTCCTCACAGGACTCATCCGTTTCCGCGTACAGGGCCTCGGCCAGCTGCCTGGCGGTGCAGGCGTGTCCACCGAGTTTCCGGAGCACTTGCGCGGTCAATTCCGGCAACAGGTGGGTTTCTCCCGACAGGCTGTCGAAGACCGCGTGCTGCTCATCCCAGCTCTCCCAGTAGAGCGCACCGTTGGCAATTGTCGACCAACAGGGTTCTGCTTCGGCCTGCCTTGAAGCTTGCATGGGTCATCCAGCCGTTAATGTTCCCGGGTCAGGGGCAATGGAGTTCAAGCGGCTCTCGGGAGCCGGCCATGGGATAACGACGGGAAGTATATAACCGGGTACGCCCGGGTGCATCACGCCTGAAGCAAAATGCCGGATCTTGTGTCCTGGTCTCTAGCCCAGAAAATTGAAATCGGGGCACACCGAGGCCAGGCAGGAACCTCCGATCGGTGTTGCCCCCTGGTCCTGTATCAGGGCGATATGGGGGTAGTAGGTAGCGCCCGTTATCTCACCATCATAAGACCGCACGTAGACCAGCAGGAGGACTTCCTTACCGGCGTCGATACCGGCGGCAGGGATTGTCGGTGTCACAGGGCCGCCGCCTTCATCCACACATTCCCAAACACCGGCCTTGTTGACACAGTAGAAATTGGTTGCCGCATCCCATGCCGTCGACTGAATAGTATTATTGTTGACGAGCCCGCCACTTTCATCGTAACAGTCCCACCCCTGAATATCGTCCCAGGGGGCGAATGAATCTGCGTTCCTGATGCAGTACCAGATTCTCTGGTTGCCGCTCTGGCCCGAAGTGAAAGTCACCGTCTTGCCCGCCTTGCCGCCTACGCGAACCCACTCGTCGTGTGGCGTCTCGCCGGGATCATCGCCGAAGACCTGGTCTTCCGGACCAAGTTCAATCGCGGCCCTTTTGGCGTCCCGTTCGATACAGGCATGGAGACTGGTCACGGCCAGTGCT
>CBEULV010000121.1:0-6523 GCA_965544015.1 uncultured Gammaproteobacteria bacterium
AAAATCCCGGTGAAGAATAATCGTGGACAGGTAATGAACCTGAACGATGTCTTGTCCCTGACGAAGGGTCGAGGGCCCCTGGAATTCCAGCATGTCAATGGTGTGCGTACCGAGACCATCAGTGCGGATATAAACCCGCAGATGACAAGTACGGCGATTGTTCAAAAACAGGTCTCCGGGCATTTCAAGGAAACCTGGTCAAAACAACCGAAGATGACTGTCACATTTGCCGGCGAAGCACGAGAACAGAAAAAAATCTTCGGTGGTTTTCTGGTTGCAGGTGTCGTGGCGCTGCTTTCTATTTATCTGGTTGTTGCCCTGTTGTTTAACTCACTGGGCCAGTCCTTTATCGTGATGTCAACCATACCTTTTGCCATTATTGGCGTGATCTGGTCCTTTTATGCCCATGGGATGCCGTTATCATTTTTCTCCACCCTGGGAACACTGGGGTTAATCGGTGTTGTGGTGAATGACACCATTATTATGGTAACGGAAGTGAACCGTGAGCTTGCCGAGTACAGCAAGGCAAATCTGGTACGTACCGTTGTTTCAGGCGCAAAAGATCGACTACGACCCGTATTACTGACCACATTCACAACAGTGGCGGGTTTATTGCCTACTGCCTATGGCATCGGCGGTAAAGATGGTTTGATCATGCCGCTCACCATGGCAATGGCCTATGGCTTGTTATTTGCCACCCTGATTACGCTGATACTTACTCCCGCCCTGCTGGTTATCGGTCATGATATCGCCCATCTCCTCGGTCGGGGCACGCAGCACGTTCGAGGCAGGGCAGTTAACCGGGAATAGCGGATATCAGGGGTGAACTGGAACTTATGGTGTTGGTACCCAGCGAGCGAATCGGTCAGTATATTGAGTGCCAGGGTCTGCTGGTGCGGGATATGGATACCAGTGCCAGTTTTCAGAACATGCAATGACGGCCAGCTAAATGCATAATTGCCGGTATGTGCTGGTTCAGTTGCGTTTCTTAAGTTGATCCACATCAAAGTATCTTACCTGCACATGAATATAGTTTACTCACACAACACTCTTAAACTATCACCACGGAGGTGAACTCATGTCTACTGCTACAACCCAATGCCGGAAATATAGCGCGCAGGTGCTGATTCCCGTGCTGGCACTACTGGTGCTGCTGGGTGCCGGTTGCTCGGAAAAGGAAACCTTGGCCCCCCAGGAGGCCGCACCGGCACAAGCCCCCGCCCCGCAGGTCACAGAGCCGGCTGTTGAGGCACCCGAACCCGCCGCCGAACCTCCAGCCGACACGCAGACTTCCTCTGCGGACGGGCAGAAGGTCTATCAGGCATCCTGCCAGGCCTGCCACGTTGCCGGGGTTGCGGGTGCACCGAAACTGGGTGATAAAGATGCCTGGGCGCCGCGCATTGCCAAGGGTAATGATGCCCTGTTTTCATCAGTCAAGAACGGACTCAACGCCATGCCGCCGAAAGGTACATGTATGAGTTGCAGTGATGACGAGCTGCGCGCAGCCATAGAATACATGGTCAAGCAGGGTTCCTGATCGTTACCACGGAGACGGATTATTTCCGTCTCCGTGGTACATACCAGCTTAAAAAGGGGACATATAAATCGTGGTCTGTCCCCTAAAATAAAGGCGGCCCGCGGGCCGCCTTTTTATGTAACTGAATATTCTCAGTGGTGTTTGTTCTTGTGTTTCGCATGTCCGGGCGGCCCGCGATGGCCATAGGCATGTCCGGGCGGACCGTGATCGTGGTCATCCTCGACGTAGACCACGCGCTTCCCGCCATGGTCATCCCCGTCCGTGGCGACGGCAACGCCTACTGCGGCGCCGAGTGCACCACCGACAATGGCGCCTTCACGCCCGCCGATTTCAGAACCCACGGCGGCACCCAGCCCACCACCGATTGCGCCGCCAATTATTGCATCGCCGTCCACGGCCAGTGCGGGTGTGGCAGATAGCAAACCCAGGGAAATCAGAATTACCGGTATTCTTTTCATAATGAGGTACCTATATGATGTCTGTTAGTAGCAGATGCATTGGTGCAGGCAGGAATTCTGACCTGTTACCGACAGTCTATGGGGTTTCGGGTCCGAAAAACTGTGAACCTGTTCACAGTTTTTCGTGTGATTGTCCGGGGATGAATCCTGGCGCTGAGGGCAGAGGAGGCAACGGTGAAGAAAGCGACGATTAACTATGACGCCATCGCAATGGTTGTCATTGTACTGGTGGTTTCGTTCGGGATGAATGTCTGGCAGCGTCTCCAGTTCAACGACCTGCTGGCCGAGCACGTCGACAGCCAGTGGGAGGCGCAGGACGTGAAGGTCAACATGGTCTACGCGCGCAGGCTGCTGAAGGAATGTGACCCGGTCAAGTATGCCGACCTGGATGTGAATGAGTGACCCGTAGCTGGCTGGCGATTTTTGCCGCCGTGTTCGCATGGTCGGCCTGGCGGCCGGCCGATACCTTTACCTGGTTCCTGGAGGTCTTGCCGGCGGCGCTCGGGTTGCTTGTGCTGCTTGCGACACGGCGCAGTTTTCCATTGACCGGGCTGGCCTATGTGCTGGTGCTGGTGCACTGCATCATACTCATGATCGGTGGGCACTATACCTATGCGGAAGTGCCACTGTTTGACTGGATTCGGGATGCCTTTGATCTGCAACGCAACAATTATGACAAGGTCGGGCATTTTGCCCAGGGCTTTGTACCGGCAATCCTGGCGCGTGAGATCCTGCTGAGGTACGCCATAATCCATGGACGTGCCTGGCTGAACTTCCTGGTGGTGTGTGTCTGCCTTGCACTCAGCGCCTGTTATGAAATCGCTGAATGGATCGTGGCACTGCTCTCAGAGGAAGCGGCGGAGGCCTTCCTGGGCACCCAGGGTTATATCTGGGATACGCAGTCGGACATGGGTTATGCGCTGCTCGGCGCACTACTGTCACTGTTGCTGTTGGGCCGGTATCATGACCGTCAATTGAACAGGCTACAGAAGGCAACAGACTACACATGAATAATCTGCCGTTTCCCTGGCTGGCGCTGGGCATGGGCTTGCTGGTCGCCTTCGGGCTGCTGGGTTCCGGTGCGCTGGGGCCGTCGGAGTCCTATAAACTGCCCACGCTGACCCTGTTGATCGTGAACGAGTTCGGTTTCTTCGTGACCGCGATTGGCGCCGGCGTTGGTATCAACACGCTGCTGACAAGCGGTCGGCAGGCCGGTCTGCTGCTGGCCACCATGGCCTGTGGGCTTTTCGCCGCCGCTTTTCTTTATCTCGGCATCCAGCTCTGGCCGGGCGGATTCTCGTTCTGACATCCTGTTGTGAGTGCAGATCGGCCGGTCCTGTATTCATTCCGTCGCTGTCCCTATGCCATGCGGGCGCGCATGGCGTTGCTTTATAGCGGGATCACCGTCGAGTTGCGTGAGGTGGTATTGCGCGAAATGCCGCCGGAGTTACTGACCTGCTCGCCCAAGGGCACGGTGCCGGTGCTGGTGCTGCCGGAAGGCCGGGTGATCGAGGAAAGCCGAGATATCATGGCATGGACGCTTGCGCAGCATGATCCGGATCACTGGCTGCCCCGGGATGATGAGCAACAGCAGCTAACAAGGGCGCTGCTCGAAGGGAACGACGGTCCATTCAAACAGGATCTCGATCACTATAAATATGCCGTGCGTTACCCGGAACACCCGCCGGCGTATTATCGCGCCCGCGGTGAACGCTTCCTGGGGGAGCTGGAAGAGCGGCTGACAGAGCAGGACTGGCTGACGGGGCATTCCATGCGGCTTGCGGATGTGGCGCTGTTTCCGTTTGTGCGTCAGTTTGCCCATGTGGACCGGGGCTGGTTCGATAACGCGCTGTATCCCTGTTTGCAGGCGTGGCTGGACCGGCTGGTGAGCTCCAAGCTGTTTACCGTCAGCATGCAGAAATACCCGCAATGGCGTGCGGGTGATGCGGTTACCCTGTTTCCATAGCCCGCCCTGCAAAAGATATAATCTTGATAATGTCATCCCCCGTCCTGTTCTCCATTATCGAGTCCCCGGCACACCGTGATTTTTCCCGGCTCTACCGGCGCCTTGGCATTACCGAGGTGAAGCTCGGCTCGATGCGCAAGGCTATCAGTGCGCTGAAGACGCACACCCCGGATTACGTGGTGGCCGAGTTCATGTATGGCTATGGAAACAATTACGCCGGTGTGAATGTCAGTAACCTCGATGTCTTTCTGTACAGCCTGCAGAAATATTCCACGAATGCCCGTATTATAGTGATGGTAGAGCGGCGCGAGATGCAGTATGTCGAGAAGCTGGCCGCCCTGTTTCCCTTGCATGCCGTGCTGCCCTTGCCGGTCAGTGAACAGGACCTGGGAAACGTCCTCAAGGAGCCGGAGTAGTTGACTAGCCATGCAAGCTGATAACAGTCCGGAGCTGGGCGTCCTGCTGACCAACCTGGGTACACCGGATTCACCCGCGCCACGCGATGTGCGCCGTTACCTGAAGCAGTTCCTGTGGGACCCACGCGTGGTCGAGTTGCCGCGTCCGCTGTGGTGGCTGGTGCTGAACCTGGTCATCCTGAATACGCGACCACGCCGCTCGGCGAAGGCCTATGCAAAGGTCTGGACCGATGAAGGTTCACCGTTGCTGGTGATCTCGCGCAAGCAGCATGCCGCGTTGCAACAGGCACTTGATGCGCGGCTGAGTGCGCCGGTCCGGGTCGCGCTGGCCATGTGTTATGGCACCCCGTCGATTGCCGACGGGCTTGCGGAATTGCGCGATGCCGGCGTGCAACGCGTGCTGGTGCTGCCGCTGTATCCGCAATACTCGGCAACCTCCAGTGCCGCGATTTTCGATGCGGTGGCCGCAGAGTTGCGTGGCTGGCGTGCCATGCCGGAACTGCGCTTTATCAATGATTACCATGCGCATCGCGCCTACATAGCGGCGCTGGCCGGCAGCGTGCGCACCTTCCAGGCAGAGCATGGCGTACCGGAAAAGCTGTTGATGTCGTTTCATGGTATTCCGCAGGATTATTCCGACAAGGGTGATCCTTACGCCTGTCAGTGTGAGACAACGGCCGCGCTGCTGGCGGAACAGTTGGGGCTGGAGTCGACGCAGTGGCAACTCAGCTTTCAGTCACGGCTTGGTCCGAAAGAATGGCTGAAACCCTACACCGACCACACGCTGGAGTCGCTGGCTGGCAACGGGGTGCGGGACGTGCAGGTAATTTGCCCCGGTTTCAGCGCCGATTGCCTGGAAACGCTGGAGGAAATCGCCATGGAAAACCGCGATGTATTTATTGGCGCGGGTGGCACAAATTACCGCTATATTCCCTGCCTGAATGAGCACTCCACCCATATCGACTTTCTCGCGCAACTGGTCGAACGGCACCTGCAGGGCTGGCTGGCGTGAGGGACCGGGAGTGACCAGCGTATGAAGGCCATGCTGCTGGCGGCCGGCCGCGGCGAACGCATGCGGCCGCTGACCGATGCCACGCCCAAGACGCTGCTGCGCATCGGCGGGCAAACACTGATCGAGCATCACATCCATGCGCTGGTGCGGGCGGGTATTACGGAGCTGGTGATCAACCATGCCCACCTTGGCGAACAGATTGTCCGGGCGCTGGGTGATGGGTCCGCCTACGGGGTTTCCATACAGTATTCACCCGAGCAGGGTGCGGCGCTGGAAACCGGCGGCGGTATCTTCAACGCCCTGCCATTACTGGGTGAGGCGCCATTCCTGGTGGTGAACGCCGACATCTGGACCGATTTTGACTTTGCCGGCCTGCCGCAGGACGTCGATGCCCTGGCGCACCTGGTGATGGTCGACAATCCGCCACAACACCCTGCGGGCGACTTCTCGCTTAGCGAGGGTCGGCTGGCGCAGCAGGGCCCTGCCATGCTGACCTTCAGTGGTATTGGCCTGTATCGCCCGGAATTGTTTGCCGGCTGTACACCCGGCGCCTTCCCGTTGGCGCCACTGTTGCGTGCGGCGATGGATGAAGAACAGGTTACGGGTGAGCACTTTACCGGTGGCTGGTTTGATATCGGGACACCCGAACGGCTGGCTGCCGTGAATGAGGTCATCATCAACCTGCAGTGAGCGCGTATGGGCCAGGAAATAGAAGCTGTTCATTTTAGTCCCGAAGACTTCACGGTGTTTGCTGAACGCCTTCAGGACGAGACGGCCCTGCTGGAGACATGGTTTCATTCCGGCAGTTTCTCGCCGCGTGACCGCATGGGTGGATTCGAGCTGGAGGCATGGCTGGTAGACCGGCAGGAGCGACCCGCACCCATCAACGATGTGTTTCTCAAGCGACTCGATAACGCCATGGTGGTACCCGAGCTCGCGCGCTTCAATGTCGAGCTGAATGATCACCCGCAGCACCTGTGGGGTACGGCGTTCAGTCGCTTCGAGGCCAGCCTGGGCGCGACCTGGCAACAGTGTGTGCGGGTGGCGGAGGAGCTCGATACCCGCCTGGTGATGATCGGGATCCTGCCGACCGTGCGCGAGCAGGTATGGGCTATCGACCCCGACCTGGCGATC
>CBEULV010000122.1:0-6462 GCA_965544015.1 uncultured Gammaproteobacteria bacterium
TCCAGGATAAACGCGGGGGTGCGCAATGGCGCCGGGCGCAAACGCAGCAACGGGCTCACATCCAGGCTCTCGAATACGGGGTACACGCTGATGCGGTCCCCGTCTTCTACAATATAGGAGAAGTCCACCGAGTTGCCGTTGACCAGGATGATATCCACTTCTGTGTGTGGCACACCAAACGACTCGATCATGTCCTTGACCGAGGTGCGCCGGGTAAAGTCATGCGAGAATGTGACCTTGCGACGCGCGGGCGAGAGGAAGTCATTCAGTTCCTCGTAGAATCTTAACTGCACCTGGGCCATACATCGAAATTAAAGGGGTCGGAGACAAAACGCAATCATTCTCATTTGTCACCGACCCCTTGGCTTATACTCAGGTTCCAGGAGGTAATACCAATGAACAGCACGGATAACTGGCTGGTACACGAACACTCACTTTATGAAAACCTGCTTTCCCGCTGTCAGGATGCGGTGGAAATGGAGGACTGGGGAACTGCCGACCTTACACTCAGGGAGCTGGTTACGCACCTGAAACAGCATATGGCCCTGGAAGAAGAGGTGCTTTATCCCGCCTATGAGGCGCTGGCCCATGCGCCCCAGGGTCCGACCCAGGCACTGCGGGAGGAACATGACCAGATTGTTCGTCTTGTCCGTGACATGCTGCAGGTCATCAAGACCAGGGATTCGGAACACGTTCTCGAATGCCTGTCTCACCTTGAATACCAGATGATAAAACACCATGAGAAAGAGGAGGACATCTTTCTGCCCATGGCGAGTCATATTCTGGATGGCAAACGCGAAGAAATTTCACGGAAGCTGGCTGACTTCGACGCGTCAAAGTCAGCCAGAAAGTGGGATATATGAATAAACGGAAAAACGGGAAGACAATAACCGGGTAAGCGGAGTACATGATGCCAGCTAATGCAGGAAAGCCGGGGGGTTTAATGGCAATGAGGACGCTCCTTATGGGTTTGGCAGTGTTCATAATACAGGCTCCGAGCGCATGGGCGGCGCCCAACGTGTTGACCATCGAGGCGCTGCAGAAACGTCATCAGGATGAAGTGACCGCGCATCGCGCCTATATGGCCTATGCCGAACGCGCCTGTGCCGAGGGTTATCCGAATATTGCGCATTTGTTCAAGTCCCTGGCGGCATCGGAAGGCGTTCATGCGCGCAATTTCAAGAATCT
Organism: uncultured Gammaproteobacteria bacterium; assembly: GCA_965544015.1. Lineage (GTDB taxonomy): Bacteria > Pseudomonadota > Gammaproteobacteria > UBA9214 > UBA9214 > UBA9214. Next base: position 1,189 of record CBEULV010000122.1, read on the forward strand.
CCTGACGGGACTGAAGGTCGATGTAAAGCCCATTGCCATGCCGGAGTCGCAGGAAGTGGGCACTACGCGTGACAATCTGAAGCATGCCTCTGGTGTGGAGCGTGATGAGATCGATCGTGAATATCCAGACATTCTCGAGCGTATTGCGGGTGAAGGGAACCAGGATGCCATTACTTCCATTACCCATGCCTGGAAAGCCGAGCAGCAACACCGGGAACTGATCGTAAAAATCCACAAGGCGGCCAGCCGCATGTTTGGTCTGCTGGTCGGGCGCATCGAGGGAGGGGAATCGCACTACCATGTGTGCGCGGTATGTGGTTCGACCCTGAAGGAACTTCCTGCGCATCAGTGTCCGATTTGCGCGAACCCGGTATCCAACTATCGCGAGGTCGACCCTTACCCGAAGGACGTGTGCAAGGCGCCGCCGCCACTCGATGATGACTGGTAGGCCTGGCCTTTAATTTCCTGATACCCGCCGTTCAACCCACACCAGCATAGCTGAGAAACAGTGCCTGTTCGCGGACAGCGTCCGCTCCTGCAGATGTCGTTTGGCTGGACTAATCATTGTCTGTCCGCTGTTTACGGGTGTTATAGTTTCCCTCTCGAGCAAGGGAATGGACATGACAACCGACCAGGCCATTTTATTCACACTGCTGTTCTTCGTGTTTGCCTTGCTGGTCTGGGGGCGCCTGCGCTATGACCTGGTCGCATTCATTGCCCTGACAGCGGCCCTGATTCTTGGTGTGGTGCCGAAAGACCAGGCATTTTCGGGATTCGGTCATCCGGCGACCATCATCATTGCGCTGGTGCTGGTTGTCAGCAAGGGGCTTTCCAATTCCGGTGTGATCGAGCTGGTCGCCAGACAGGTCAGTCGGTTCTCGCAGTCACTGCAGACACACATCACTGCCATGGCCGGGATTGCTGCCGGCCTGTCTGCGGTTATGAACAATGTCGCGGCACTTGCGCTGTTGATGCCGGTGGATATACAGGCAGCCCTGAAGGCAAAGCGCAGCCCGGCACTGACACTCATGCCGCTGTCTTTTGCCACCATACTGGGCGGCATGATCACCCTGATTGGTACGCCGCCCAACATCATTATTGCCGAGTTTCGCCAGCAAGCGATGGGGGAGAGCTTCGCCATGTTTGACTTTGCACCGGTGGGGCTTGCCTGTGCCATTGTCGGTGTGCTGTTCGTTGCCGTGATCGGCTGGCGGCTGCTGCCGGCTGAGTGCAGGCAGCAGGACTCGACGCAGAAACTGCTTGATGTCAGCGAGTATGTCGCAGAACTGCATGTGCCGGAGGATTCCCCGGCCATTGGTCAGCGGGTGCGCGATCTCGGTGCGGTTGCTGAAGAAAACGATGTGGCGATTGTGGGTTTGATACGGCGGGGTAAGCGGTTGCCCGGCCAGGCACGGCTGGCGGAGATCAATGCCGGGGATATCCTGGTGGTGGAAGCGGTGCCGGAGGCCATGGACAAGATTGTCGGTGTGTTGAAGCTGACCTACCAGGCCCAGGGGCACGATACCAGCCCGCTCAGTAGTGAGGACATGTCATTGCTGGAAGTTGTCGTGCCGGGCGGGGCACGCATCGATGGGCGGACGGCCAATTCACTGCGTTTACAGTACCGGTATGACGCCACGCTGCTCGGTGTGTCACGGCAGGGCAGGCAATTTCGTGAGCGGGTGCGTCATCTTGAAATCAAGGCCGGTGACGTACTGTTGTTGTTTGGTCCCGGTGACATGCTCGCAGAAATCAGCGGCTGGCTGGGCACTTTTCCGTTGGCCGGTTCAGAAACCCTGGCGCTGACCAAGCGACACAAGGCGTGGCTGGCGGCGGGTCTGTTTGCACTGGCCATCATACTGGCCAGCACAGGAGTCCTGTATCTGCCGGTTGCGCTTGCCATCGTCGTTGCGGCCTATGTGCTGTTGAATATCCTGCCGGCCCGCCAGGTGTATGACTCGATCGAATGGCCGGTGATTGTATTGCTGGGATCGATGATTCCTTTGGGGGCGGCACTGGAATCCAGTGGCGGTACTGCGCTGATTGCTGATGGCATTACCGGCCTGGCTGAGGGCTATTCGCCGGTGCTTGTTTTGACCCTGTTAATGGTTGTGACCATGACGCTTTCCGATGTAATGAATAACACCGCGACTGCGGTGATTGCCGCGCCGATTGCGCTGGATATCGCCAACCGGTTACAGGTGAGTGCGGATCCTTTTCTGATGGCGGTGGCAGTGGCGGCATCCTGTGCCTTCCTGACGCCCATCGGACACAAGAACAACACCCTGATTATGGGGCCGGGGGGTTACCGGTTTGGTGATTACTGGCGCATGGGGTTGCCGCTGGAAGTGTTGATTATTGTGGTGTCGATACCGATGATTCTGTGGGTTTGGCCGTTCTAGCAGTGACTGTTCATGGCTACGGAGAATTCAAGGGGGCGGAGGCCTAAAAATAATCACCGGGTCGCCGATCTCGTTAATTGTCTGTATGGCTATTTTCAAAAATATGCAAGGGCCTGTGCATGAACGTAAAACTGACTATCGCAGTACTCGCTGCCTGTTTGCTTGCTGGTCGCATCGTTATGGCAGATGCCACACCAGACGACAACAGCTGGTGGTGGGACGATGCATGGTGGGACGACAGCCAGATCGAGGCGCCGGATAACTATCCCATTGCCACCTCATGGACAAACTACAAGAGTGGCGATGTAGAGGTGTCGGCGCTGGTGGCGCGTCCCGGGGAGGCTGGCAAGTTCCCGGCGGTATTGTTCGTGCACGGACGTCGTGGGCTGGATGAACTGGTGCAACGCCATGCCAGGCGGGTTGCGGCACGTGGTTTTGTGGTGCTGGCCCCTGATATCTATGGCGCTCATTTCATCGGTACCCATCCCATCGAGCACGATTATGAGCTGGAGAAGGACGTTAACCGGGCGCTGGACGTGCTGCTGGCGCGCAATGACATCAGCACTGACAGGGCCTGCCTGTATTCGCACACCCGCGGCGGTTATTACTCTTTGAAGGTGGCGACCACTTTCAAGCGTCAGCAGAAGGACATTGCCTGTTACGTTTCCTATTACCCCCACCTGCAGGACCCGAATGCTCCCGAACCCATGCAGGTCTACGGGTATGCACGAGAGATCGATCAGCTCATGCTACCTATGCTGGTTTTCATTGGAGACGAGGAACAGTACCAGCGCCGGCGCGTGATCGAGACCAGTATCCAGGTAATGCAGGACAAGGGTCGTGATGCGCAACTGATCATCTATCCCGGCGTGGGGCGCGGGTTTGATTTCCGTGACGAGAACGTGCGCACCTTTGCCGATGACCTGGCATCAAAGGATGCCGTGCAGCGTGCGGCCAGGTTCATGCGCAAGCACCTGGGGCAGCCGACAAAGGGTGCAACACAATAACGGGGTCACGTACCGGCCTTCTATTATCATGTGCAGGTCGAGGTGCCTGATACGATGCGCGAAATCATCTCTATAAGTACCCATGAAAGGGAAGTGCTGGTGGATATCACCGGGCAGGTGACTGATGTGGTGCGTCGCAGTGGTGTGAAGAATGGTCTGGTAAGTGTGTATGCACAGGGCGCGACCGCGGCGATTATGATCCAGGAGAACTGGGATGAGAGTGTGCAAACAGACGTGGCGAACCTGTTGCAAAAGCTGATCCCCAAAGGTGTATGGCTGCATGATCAGCAGGACGGCAATGGGGATTCACACCTCAAGTCAGGCCTGGTTGGACCATCAGAGACGATTCCCCTGATCAACGGTGAGCTGGGCCTGTCGCGCTGGCAGAATATTTTCTTTTGCGAGTTTGACGGGCCACGCAGTGATCGTACGGTTGTGTGTACGCTGATTGCGGACAAGGCTTGAAGCGTCTGCAACCGCCCTCGACAGCAAACACTATCCCTCGCTGGCCATGCTGCAACCCAACCAGCCTTTATGGCTACGCATGGCCCTGTTCAATGTCTTGACGAACTGCTGCTGTGCCGGTTGTGCCTGTTCGAAGACCTCTCTGGCCTTGTAAAACTCCAGTATTTGCACGTTACGGATGTCCGGCTTTATATACACTTCCGGGCGCTGATGCCTGAGCTTCTCGGCAAGGATATTGTTGCTCATGGTATGGTAACTTTGCAGCAGCACACCCACCGATGACAAATTCTCGCCGTCCTCGATGTTGTGGCTGCCGCTGACATCGACTGCGATGACGATGTCAGTGTCCGGCTGTAACAGGTCATAGGGCAGCGGGTTGGCCACACCACCATCAACCAGTGTACGACCATTGATCTCCACCGGTGGGAACACGCCGGGTACCGCCATGCTCGCCTGGATGGCGGGTAACAGTTTGCCGGAGTCGATGACAACTTCCTTGCCGGTCATCAACTCGGCCGTCACCACCTTGAGCGGTATCCTGAGATCACCAAAGCGCCTGGCCGGCATTACCTCGCCGAGGTAACTGATGAAATCACTGCTGTCGAGCAGGCCGCCCCCTGCAAGTGACGGGTCGATAAAATCCAGCCAGCGGATCGACTTTGGCAGGGCGAACAGCTTGCGTTCCGCCTCATCCGGATCTACGAAAAACTGCTCGATTTGCGCCCGGATTTCCCTGCCCGACAGCCCGGCGGCGTACAGTGCGCCGAAAATCGCGCCGATGCTGCAACCTGCAATCACGCGCGGCTTGATGCCCATCTCGTCGAGGGCCTCCAGTATCAGGATGTGTGCCAGTCCCTTCGCGCCACCGCCTCCAAGGGCCAGGCCGATTGCCGGCTCGCCGCGTCTGGAACAGCCGGTGACGCTCAGTAACGCGGTGGCGGTACTTAGCAGCAGGAATTCGCGGCGCGATAGCATGTGGCTGTCAGGTATGGTCGATTGGTTGTTCTTTGAGGCACATGGTGACTGCACAGGAAAGTACAGTACCTGCCCCTGGTAGTATAACTGACCAGCGTCAGTCAGCCGGGCTGGCTGCGCAGTGGGGGTGTACGCAAGAAACTATGGAGGTCCTGCTCAATGACGCTGGTATTTCCGGGGCGTACGCATCATGGAACGAATGCGGGACATGTGGCTGCCGGTACTGATCAGGACATGGCGTTCCGCATCATCATAAGCCCGCTGGGCATCGCAGCGGGCCGGATTGCCGGAGGCGTTGCAGAGGCCCTCCACGAAAGTCTGCAGGCAGATGGATAACTCGTCGTCATTGCATCCCATGCAGCCATCCTGTTCGGGATTGCATGCCAGTGCGTTGCACGTGAACAGTGCCAGCATCAGGAATAACC
>CBEULV010000123.1:0-6376 GCA_965544015.1 uncultured Gammaproteobacteria bacterium
GTCTTTGTCCAGCATGATGCTTTCAAGCAAGCCCAGTTCTATACTTTCCTGGGAAAGATTCGCTGAGACCCCGTCAATAAGGCTTTTTAAATCTTCCTGACTGAGGTGTTTGCCAGATAATTCGGTATACGTGCCGCCGACAGCAGGTTCGATGCTGAAATCATGAGTCGTAATGGATTTTCGCGAATAGTGCCTAAAAATTCCGGGGATACGATGGGCGGTGCGCCGCATAGTTTGAATGGCGTTGCTGTCGGTTACTCCCTTGCCACGACCTGCCCGTTCATCAGGGGCAAGTCGCATACATACATGGAACCTGGCATCGGGACCAGTTGAACTACTCAGCCTTCTGCGATGTAATCATCCGTATCGTTGCCCTGCAGGACAATCTTGTGGTCCTTACCGAGCTCAAGATACGTCTGCCGATCTGCTTCATTCTCAAAGTAGATCTTGATACCGTTTTTCTCGTCGCCTTCGTAAACGTAGAGCGCTGTATCCAGGTTGCGTACTTCGTGCCAGCTGATGGGATCCATGGTGGACCTGGCTTTCATGTTGCTAACCTCCTCCGCGCGTGAGCGTGACAGGATCGTTCGTGTTGAATTATCCTTATTTACATCTACGCCTTCATCTACTCTCCCGGGTTTGACAGTCTGGCAGTTTACCCGGCCTCCCTGGAGTCATGAAAGCAATCGCTCGCGCAGTTTTGGTCAAGTTATGTGTCTTGACACACATGGTCCATCACTGCCAGCGAGCCAAATATCTATATGAATAACGCTAGTATTCAAGACCAAATTAGTCAAGAACAGGATGCCTATCTACTACATTGTTCTTATTAGGGTCTACTTAATTTTTCCCATGATAAAACGCCGGGTCTGATCAATACTGCGAAGTGGTCATGACTGCAACTGCCCCTGCTTGTATTACCGGCGGGAGCTGTGATGAAGAAGTTACTTTCCAGAATCCTGCCATAGACCGATTACGGTTGCCCTGCGTCTCCCCTATCGGCATTAAGGTTAATCACGCACCCACGGGCAACAGCACTCCTCCAATCAGCTAGCGATAGGGGGCATCTGCCGCGCGGTCGGTGGCGATCTGTTCCTCGTTACGATCCCCGATCGCCAGGAGCTGCTCCTTGGTAATAACTTGTTCGCCCCGCTGTTCGAAATGGAATTCAAAGATCCGGGTCAGGACGATGGCATCGGTCGGGCAGGCCTCTTCACAAAAACCGCAATAGATACACTTGAACAGGTCAATGTCATAGCGCGTCGTCCGGCGGGTACCGTCTTCTGCCTGCTCCGCCTCGATGGTAATACACACCGCCGGACAGACTGCTTCACACAATTTGCAGGCGATACATCGCTCCTCACCGTTCGGGTAACGGCGCAGGGCATGCAGGCCCTTGAATCTGCAGGACTGAGGGGTCTTTTCCTCGGGGTACTGCACCGTGATCTTCGGGGAAAACAAGCGCCTGCCCGTGAGCCGCATGCCACGGAGAAGCTCCAGAAGAAGCAGGCTTTTGAGATAACGTAGTACGGCGCTCATTGGATTCACACTTGCAGTTGTTTACATTAACCCCCTTGAAAGACAGGTTTTTCTGACAATTACACTGCATGATCCTTTCAATATGAACATAGCATAGGCCATTTTCCCAAAAGACCGGGACCATTCAACACGGCAGAATTAAAGCCTGCTACCGTGCGCAATCCCCTACATCATCTGATGTCTCGGTCGAGGTGCGAATCCCGTGCGCTGCCTGTGCCTGCAGAAAACAGGAATAAGCAGGCGCTGAAGAGACCATGTCTCCTTACCTGCCCTTATCGATCCGAATGCCCCAGATCCTTGTCCGGCGCCACGTGATCACGCACCAGTTGCTTCAATTCCTTTGATTCCGGGAAACGACCCTGTGCTTTTCGTGACCAGACCAGTTCACCGTCAACGCGTACTTCGAAAACACCGCCGGTACCGGGAATCAGCGCTACTTCGCCCAGCTCGGTGTCAAAGGTGGTGAGCAGTTCCTGCGCCATCCAGCCGGCCCGCAGCAACCAGCGACACTGGGTGCAGTAGGTGATCGCTACCCGGGGCCGGTTTTCCATGGCAACCATGAACGCCGCACTCAGGCGCAGCTCGCCAGGTGTACCGGGAAGCGCCTGGCACCCCAACGGCCATGCCCGGGTTCCAGCACACCGGGGCATTCGGCGTGGCAGGAGGGGCAACGGCCGCTGTCTGTCAGGTTCCATTCGGTAATTTCATACCAGTCCCTGCCGATGAGCTTGCCGCCACACCGGTGGCACCAGGTACTGCCGCCTGCCTCATCGTGAACATTCCCGGTGTAGGCATAACGGACACCGTTTTTCATGGCGATGTGGCGTGCCCGGGTCAGGGTAGCCGCCGGGGTGCGCGGCTTGTCGAGCATCTTCCAGTCCGGATGAAAGGCGGTAAAGTGCATGGGCACATCCGGTCCAAGATGCTCGACGACCCACTGTGTCATTGCATCGATTTCCCTGTCGGTGTCATTCTCGCCCGGGATCAGCAGGTTGGTGATCTCAAACCAGACATCGGTTTCGTGCTTCAGGTATTCCAGCGTTTCCAATACCGGCTGCAGGTGCCCGCCGGTGATCTTCCAGTAAAATCGTTCGGTGAAGGCCTTCAGATCGACATTGGCAGCATCCATGTAGCGGTAAAATTCAACGCGCGGTTCCTTGCAGATATACCCTGCCGTCACAGCCACCGCCTTGATACCGGCTGCATGGCATGCGTGTGCCACATCGATGGCGTATTCCATAAAAATAACAGGATCATTGTAGGTATAGGCGGTACTCCGGCAGCCCAGTTTCCGGGCCACGCGGGCAATTTTTTCCGGCGATGCCTGGTCCGCCAGGGTGTCAATTTCACGGGACTTGCTGATGTCCCAGTTCTGACAGAACTTGCACGCCAGGTTACAGCCGGCCGTGCCAAATGACAGCACCGGGGTGCCGGGTAAAAAATGATTCAGGGGTTTCTTTTCAATGGGATCGATACAGAAGCCACTGGAGCGGCCATAGGTCGTCAGTACAATCCGGTTGCCCTGATTCGCCCGGACAAAGCATAAACCACGTTTTCCATCACGTAATTTACAGGCCCGCGGACAGACGTCACACTGGATACGTCCGTCATCCAGTGTGTGCCAGTAACGCGTGGGTACAACGGATTCTTGAACAACAGCAACCATTTCAGCACCTTTCCCGATCATGTATACAAGCCTGAACTCAACTATAAATATAGATCACCAGCGTGTGGTGAAGTTGCTGCACGTCAAAAAGAAAGCACCCGCAACTGACCGCCGCGTTATATGGGGATAAGGAATATCGAGGTACGACCAGACCACATGTCACTCATGACTGCCGGTGCGCATACGCCGGCTCGGTACGCAGGCGCGGGTCCTCCACGTGACCACCCACCGTGAAGTGATAGAGGCTCTGAAAACGACGATCGCGGAGCCCGAGGATCCTGTGCATCAGATCGTCGAAAAAACAACCGATTCCGGTTGAACGGATACCGGCCGCCTCCGCTTCCAGGTACAGCACCTGGCCGACCACCCCGGTTTCCCAGAACAGGCGCTTGTAGAACCAGGCACCGTGTGCCGCCAGAGGCGCTTCAAATTCCGCCAGCATGCCGAGTGAGAAGGCACCGTCACTGGCGATGTCCTGATGGCACGAAACAATACGGGCCGTTTCCCGAAAATCGGCGGTTTGTAACCGGTACAGTCCGAGGCCAGGTGGACCGCCTGCGGCTTCTTCCCAGACAAAATCACCCGAAATGGCATCCCGAAGCCGGTCCCGGGCAGCCGGCTGCCGGGGTAGCAGATATAGTCCCGGTGCCAGACCGTGAACCCGGTGGACAAAGACGGCGAGATGCACGCAGGGCCGCTAGGGCAGCGCGTGAAAGACCACCGAATTGGTGTCCGGCATCACACTGTGCAGCATCCGGTAAAACGTGTCGCACGTGATGTCGGTACGACCGTCCATGGCCAGGGCACTGCGGCGCTGGCGGATAATCCGGCGGGCGGACAGCCTGGCATTGTGCAGGGCTGGAAGGCCTGCTGCACTTCCCGGGTGATAACGCAGTGCGGCTTCCGACGGACCGGTTTTGATTGCCGCAGCCGCGGTGCGGTCGATCACCGCCCGCGGTTGATGGTCACTGCTCAATTGATTAGGCATGCCGGCGGGGGTACAGCCCGCCAGTGTTTCAGGCAGCGTAGCCGGTATATCCCAGGCCTGTGTCAGGCTGGCATCATCTGCCGCGCCGCCAGGCAGAACCGCGATCAGGCACTCCGGGTGTTCCGCCTCGATCCCGTGCTGGCGGTCGAGCCCGAGCAGGCCTGCAATGGCTGCATCAGCCGGCCGTTCGAGCAGCACGGCGCACCATCCCAGCACGCGTGCTGCAATCGCCACTGCGGCAATGGCATGTCCTACATCGTGCTGACAATAACGAAATGCCCGCTCACCGTATTTCCAGGATTCCCGCCAATAAATACTGGTTAGTCCCACAAGAAAACTACCGTCCGGCAATCCGCGCGCCAGTGCCTGCCACAACGCCGGCGCTAACAGAAACCGTTCCTCCAGGGCGTGCTCATACGGCGCATAATGAAACACCCCGGCCTGCCCGGTCAGTCCGGTAATCGGGCCGGTAATCAGATACCCTTCGGTCGGATGAAGATCGCCGCTGGAGGGATTGACGCGTAGCGACCAGCGCACTTGTCCCGTGGCTTTCCACGCGGACAACGCGAGGCTGTCGAAGAAGAGTTGGGAAATGCTGGCGCGATTGATGGGGCGCGGTGTGAGCACATCGGACCCAAAGACCGCATCATAGGAAGGTGCAGCGCCGGGTGGCACCTCATCCAGCGGAATTAGCCGGGCGCCTTCGAAGCGGCGGAACGGGTGCGGCTGCGTATCCCAGTCCAGATAGCCAAGCGCACGGGCATACCGATCCGGCTGATGTTTGGTGCGCTCGTGGTAGTCCGTAACGGTTTCCAGCCGACCTTGCCTGGCTAACTCAGGATCTCCGGTTTGTGTGATGATGCATTATCCTCCTCAGCATGCACCGGTAACGGCGGGTACGACAAAACCATCAACGAGGACATGAAGGGACATCACCGCTGACCATATGCGTTGCGCCTGATCTCGGCTATAACTATAGACCATCACCGGATGATAAAATTGCCTCGCAACCATCACATGCATTCTGTGTCTCCGGGTATTTACCTGGCAGGAGGGTCACCACACCCATGTGTACCCTGATCCTGTTACAACGCCCTGACCATGACTGGCCATTGCTGCTGGCTGCCAACCGGGATGAAATGACCGACCGGCCGTGGCTTCCCCCGGGCCATCACTGGCCGGGACAGCCGGATGTGATCGCCGGAATTGACCGGGTGGGTGGTGGCAGCTGGCTGGGGTTGAACAGTGACGGACTGGTCGCCGCGATCATGAATCGCCATGGAACATTGGGCCCACAGGCCGGCATGCATAGCCGCGGTGAACTGGTCCTCAGGGCCCTGGCGCATGATAGTTCTGCCGGGGCTGCCGCTGTACTGGCACAACTTGATCCGGCGTCGTACCGGAGCTTCAACCTGGTGGTAGCCGACCGACGCGAGGCCTTCTGGCTATGCCATCGTGGCGATGCAAAGCCGGGCAGGATAGAAGTACATACCATTCCACCCGGTCTGGCCATGTTGACTGCCGGGAACTTCAATGACATGCGCTTACCCCGCATCCGGGCCTATCTCCCGCGTTTTCGCGAGGTACTCCCTCCTGATCCTGAGATCGGTGATGGCTGGTCGGAATGGACCGCCCTGCTGGCTAGCCGATCGTTCAACCCCATGGACGGGGTCGAGAGCGCAATGACTGTGGTAACCAATCATGGCTATGGTACGGTTTCGAGTTCACTGGTCGCCCTGCCCGCCACCCGCCGGGTGGATCTGCAGCCCGTCTGGCTGTTTGCCGCCGGCCGCCCGGACCTGATGACATACGAATCCGTGTCCCTGTAGCGGTCCCACAACATGATATTGACGGACCAACAGAACCCAGCCTTGCCGGAGCATACCGCGACATGCCCTGCTATTCTTAAGACAACGGGTTTCACTCACAACCGGCCCGGTTGTTATTCCTGCAGGGAGAAAGCTGATGACTGAACAATTCGACAAAGCGTCCGTAGTTACCAACCTCAATAAAATCCTCGAACTGGAGCTTGCCGGTGTCGTGCGCTACACCCACTATGCCCTGATGATTTTTGGATACAACCGCATCCCCATCACTTCCTGGATGCAGGCCCAGGCCGATGAATCCCTCATACACGCCCGGGAGGCCGGCGAACTGATTACGCATCTCGGTGAACATCCCTC
>CBEULV010000124.1:0-6362 GCA_965544015.1 uncultured Gammaproteobacteria bacterium
AACATGCCGCCCAGGACCAGCAGCACGACGGCCCGGTGCATGATTAACCGGGACTCAAAAAAATGGTCCTTGAGCGTAAGCCGGGTTGGCACCTAGCTGACCCGGAAACCGCGGCGGATGCCGCGCAGTGTGCTGTAGACCAGCGGCCAGATGAACATGCCCACGAGCGAGGGCGCCCAGAAATACCACGACACGCCGGGACGCCCGATAAAGCGGCTGACCCACAGTGCCAGCAACTGGTGCAGGATCAGTAATACCAGTACGGTGGTGGCCTGCTGCAGTATCGGGAACAGGCGCACGCGCTGGTGAAACCTGATGGTAAGAAAGGCGACCACTGTGAGTGACAGGGCATGTTGTCCCAGCACGGCGCCGGTCAGCAGGTCGACCAGCAGGCCCGCGCACCAGCCACTGATAATGCCGACACGCTCCGGCAGCGCCATGCACCAGTAGATCAGTACCAGGCCGACCCAGTCGGGGCGCAGATAACGTGCCCACTCGGGCAGCGGCACGATGGTCAGTAACAGCGCCACGAAGAAGGTGAATATGATGACGCTGCCCCCCTGGTGTCGTGCCAGTATCATTCGCCTTCCTCCGCCGGTGCTGTATCGCTCTCTGCCATGCCTTCGGGGCTTGCAGCGTCTGCCGTGTCCGGCTCCAGGGTCTTTTCGGTGGTATCGAGCACCGTGGTCTTGCCTGGCCATACCAGCAGCACTTCACGGCTGCGGTTGAGTTCGGCCAGCGGGGTGGCGATGACCCGCGAGAAGGCGTGCCCCGGGTCATGCTGCACCGCGGCGACTTCGGCGACCGGGTAACCGGGAGGGAAGTGGCCACCGAGGCCGGATGTAATCAGCAGATCGCCCGGTCTGATGTCGGCATTGTTCGGGATATAGGGCAGCTCAAGCCGGTTGATGGTGCCGCTGCCCAGCGCGATGGTGCGCAGGCCGTTGCGGTTCACCTGTACCGGGATAGCGTGCGAGGTGTCGGTAATCAGTATGGCGGTGGAGGTGTACGGACCGGCATGCACGATCTGGCCCATTACGCCCTTGGCATCCAGCAGGGGCTGTCCGGGATAGATGTCATTTACTTCCCCCTTGTTGATCACGATCTGGTGCTTGTAAGGGTCGAGATTGACCGACAGCAGTTCGGCAATCAGCACCTTTTCGCCAACCTTGAAGGAGGAATCCAGCAACTCGCGCAGGCGTATGTTCTCCGTCTCCAGCGCAGCCAGCCTCTGCAACTGTACTTCCTGCATCATTTGCTGGGTGCGCAGGCTGTCGTTTTCTTCCTGCAACTTGCGGCGCGATGACAGGGATTCGCTGAACCAGTCCGAGATGGAGCCGGGTAATTCAATGCTGAGCTGGATGGGATAGACGACGACCGACAACCCGGCGCGCAGGGATTCCAGGCTCTTGTATTTGTGGTCCATGACCATCAGTACCACGGACAGGGCGATGCACAGGATCAGCCGCGTGGTGATGGACGGACCCTGTGTAAAGATAAGCTTGATCGGTCACCCCGGGTTGTTGTGGTGTTGCGCCGCCGGTTCGCGGCCGCTGTGTGATGCTGGAGCCTGTTACTCTACAGTGAATACGTCGCCGCCGCGTTCGTCAAACATTTCCAGCGCACGGCCGCCGCCACGTGCCACGCAGGTCAGCGGGTCGTCGGCGATCACCACCGGCAGGCCGGTTTCCTCCATCAGCAGCTTGTCGATATCACGCAGCAGGGCGCCGCCGCCGGTCAGCACGATACCGCGTTCGGCAACGTCCGCACCCAGTTCCGGCGGGGTCTGTTCCAGTGCGGTCTTGACCGCGCCGACGATGCCGGCCAGTGGTTCCTGCAGGGCCTCGAGGATCTCGTTGCTGTTCAGGGTGAAGCTGCGCGGAATGCCCTGCGACAGGTTGCGACCCTTCACCTCCAGTTCGATGACTTCCTTGCCGGGGTAGGCGGAGCCGATTTCATGCTTGATGCGTTCTGCGGTGGCTTCGCCGATCAGGGTGCCGTAGTTACGCCGCACATAGTTAATGATAGCGTCGTCGAAACGGTCACCGCCAATCCTGACAGACGATGAATAGACGATACCATTCAATGAGATAACTGCCACTTCTGAGGTGCCACCTCCAATATCCAGCACCATCGATCCGCGTGCCTCGTCCACCGGCATGCCGGCACCGATGGCGGCTGCCATCGGTTCCTCGATCAGGTAGACATCGCGGGCACCGGCGCCTGCTGCGGATTCGCGGATGGCACGCCGCTCCACCTGGGTGGAGCCGCACGGCACGCAAATCAGCACGCGCGGGCTCGGCTTGAAGAAGCGTGCCTCGTGTACCTTGTGGATGAAGTGCTGCAGCATCTTCTCGGTAATGGTGAAGTCGGCGATCACACCGTCCTTGAGCGGACGAATAGCGGTGATGTTCGCCGGCGTGCGGCCGAGCATCGCCTTGGCCTCGAGGCCGACCGCGGCAATGCTCTTGGGTCCGCCCGGGCCACGGTCCTGGCGAATCGCCACCACCGAGGGTTCATTCAGGACAATGCCCTGTCCGCGCACATAAATCAGTGTGTTAGCTGTGCCCAGGTCAATGGACAGGTCATTGGAAAACATCCCGAACAAGCTTTTAATCAACATGAATCCTGATCCGTGTGAGTCGGCCAAAATGGAAGCGGGTAATCTAGCAACGGGAAACGCCCGGGGCAAGGAAATAACAGGAAAATCGTCTGTTTTGGCCGTTTGTCGTGGCCAATCGAGTGGTGTCCTGCTGCGGTGATTGTGCTACCTTTGCGCCCCGGTTTTTTGCTGATCGCCTTGCAGGAGCAGTCATGGCCCTTGATGCCGCCGAAGTTGAAAAAATTGCCCACCTGGCCCGCCTGGGGATCAACCCGGAAGATGTGCCGGAATATTCGCGCAACCTGTCGGATATCCTCGCCTTCGTGGAGCAACTGAATGCCGTGGACACGACCGGCGTAGAGCCGCTGGCACACCCGCTGGAGGCGACCCAGCGGCTGCGTGCCGATGTGGTCAGCGAGACCGACGAGCGTGAGAATTTTCAGTCTGTGGCGCAGAAAACCGAGGCCGGTTTGTACCTGGTGCCGCAGGTCATCGAGTAGGCCGTTACACCATGCACCGTAAAAGTCTCGTTGAACTGGCCGCCGACCTGCGCGCCGGGGCCTGCTCCAGCGAGGAACTGACGCGCGCCTGCCTGGGGCGGATCGGCCGGTTGGACGGCCGGCTCAACAGCTTCATTACCGTGACGGAACAACAGGCGCTGGCTGCGGCGCGTGCTGCGGATGCCCGCCTGCAGGCCGGCAATGCCGGGCCGTTGACCGGCATTCCGTTTGCGCACAAGGACATCTTCTGCACCCGTGGCGTGAAGACCAGTTGCGGTTCCAGGATGCTGGATAATTTTCCGGCGCCGTATGACGCCACTGTCACGCGCAAGTTGCTGGATGCCGGCGCGGTCATGATTGGCAAGACCAACATGGACGAGTTCGCCATGGGCTCTTCCAATGAAACCAGTTTCTACGGGCCGGTAAAAAATCCCTGGGATGAGACGCGTGTGCCGGGCGGTTCCTCGGGCGGTTCGGCCGCCGCGGTCGCGGCACGGCTGGTGCCGGCCAGTACGGGTACCGATACCGGTGGCTCGATCCGCCAGCCGGCAGCACTGTGCGGCATTACCGGCATCAAGCCGACCTACGGGCGTGTCTCGCGTTATGGCATGATCGCGTTTGCCTCCAGCCTGGACCAGGGCGGGCCGTTTGCCTGCTCCGCACAGGACGCAGCCATCCTGCTCGGTGTGATGGCCGGTTTCGACGAGCGCGATTCCACCAGCGTCGACCGTCCGGTGGATGATTACCAGGCCACGCTGAACGCACCCTTGCAGGGGCTGAAGATCGGCTTGCCGAAGGAGTATTTCGGCGCGGGACTCGATGCCGGTGTCGGTGCCGCTGTGGAGGCCGCGCTCGACGAGTACCGCAAGCTGGGTGCCGAGCTGGTTGACATCAGCCTGCCCAATACGGAGCTGGCCGTGCCCGCTTACTATGTGGTTGCGCCGGCGGAATGTTCTTCCAACCTGTCACGTTTTGACGGTGTGCGTTTCGGTTACCGGGTGGCGGATCCAAAAGACCTGGCCGACCTGTACACGCGTTCGCGTGGCGAGGGCTTCGGCGTGGAGGTGAAGCGCCGCATCCTGATTGGTACCTATGTGTTGTCTGCCGGTTATTACGATGCCTATTACCTCAAGGCGCAGCAGATACGGCGCCTGATTCGGGACGATTTCCTGAAGGCGTTCGAGCAGGTCGACGTGATCATGGGCCCAACCGCGCCCTCGACCGCATTCAAGCTGGGCGAGAAGGCGGATGACCCGGTCAGCATGTACCTGTCCGACATCTATACCATTGCGGCCAACCTGGCCGGTCTGCCGGCCATGTCGATACCGGCGGGGTTCGTGGATGGTCTGCCGGTGGGACTGCACCTGATTGGCAATTACTTTGCGGAAGGGCAGCTGCTGAATGCCGGTCACCAGTACCAGCAGGTCACCGACTGGCACAGACAGATTCCACAGGGCTTTGAATAACAACGGTAGCGCATGATGGAATGGGAAACAGTCATCGGGTTGGAAATACACACCCAGCTTGCCACCAACAGCAAGATCTTTTCCGGAGCCTCGACCACCTATGGCGCGGAGCCGAACACGCAGGCCTGTGCCGTTGACCTCGGCATGCCGGGTGTGTTGCCGGTACTGAACGCCGCAGTGGTGCGCATGGCGGCAAAGTTTGGCCTGGCAACGCATTCCACGGTGGCGCCGCGCTCGGTGTTCGCGCGCAAGAACTACTTCTATCCTGACCTGCCCAAGGGTTACCAGATCAGCCAGTTCGAGTTGCCGATCGTGCATGACGGCTGGCTCGATATCGAACTGGAGGATGGCTCCAGCAAGCGTATCGGTATCACGCGCGCGCACCTGGAAGAGGATGCCGGCAAGTCCCTGCACGAGGATTTCCATGGCATGACCGGCATCGATCTGAACCGTGCCGGTACGCCGTTGCTGGAGATCGTGTCGGAACCCGAGATGTGCTCGGCAAAAGAGGCCGTGGCCTACATGAAAAAAATACACGCGCTGGTGCGTTATCTTGGCATCAGTGATGGCAACATGCAGGAGGGCTCGTTCCGCTGCGATGCCAATGTCTCGGTGCGTCCGAAAGGTCAACAGGAATTAGGCACGCGCACCGAGGTGAAAAACATCAATTCCTTCCGCTTCGTGGAGCAGGCCATTAACTATGAAGTGCAGCGCCAGATCATGGTGATCGAGGGCGGTGGAAAGGTGGCGCAGGAAACGCGCCTGTATGATCCGGGCAGGCAGGAAACCCGCCCGATGCGTTCCAAGGAAGAGGCCAACGATTACCGTTATTTCCCCGATCCGGACCTGTTGCCGGTCGAAATCGATGCCGCCTTTATCGAGGCGGCGCGTGCCGAACTGCCGGAATTGCCGGATGCGAAGAAGCAGCGTTTCACCGAGCAGCATGGTCTGTCCGATTATGACGCAGCGGTGCTGACCGCCACCCGCGAGCTGGCCGATTACTACGAGGCGGCCGTCAGTGCCTCGGGCGGGCAGGGCAAGCTGAGCGCCAACTGGGTGATGGGCGAACTGTCCGGCGCGCTCAACCGCGATGACTGCGATATTACGGACAGCCCGGTGCCTGCAGAGGCGCTGGGCGAACTGCTGCAAAGAATCGATGACGGTACGGTGTCCGGCAAGCTCGCCAAGCAGGTATTCGAGGCGATGTGGAATGGTGAGGGATCGGCCGACGAGGTGATCGAAAAGAAAGGCCTGAAGCAGATTTCCGATGTGTCCGCCATCGAGGGCATTATCGACGAGGTGCTGGCCAACAGTCCGAAGCAGATCGAGCAGTATCGCGGTGGCCAGCAAAAACTGCTCGGCTTTTTCGTCGGCCAGGTGATGAAGGCCACCCAGGGCAAGGCCAACCCGGGGCAGGTCAACGAGTTGCTGAAGAAGAAGCTGGATAGTTAGAAAAGAAATCTCGCGCAAAGGCGCAAAGAAGATCACTGCTTATCTCAGGTCAGATGTGTTGTTGTAGGAGCGCAGTTCACTGCGCGAACCCTTTCGCGGAGCAAGCTCCGCTTCTACAGGCCTTGCTTATCTCCGTAGGAGCGCCTTGCAGGCGCGATTGTCGGGATGTTGCCCAGTTGTTCCGGGCACATTGGTTACTGTTCAGGCTGGGATCCCGCCCCCGCCTTCGCGGGGGCAGGCTCTGCGCGGGAACGACGACAGGGGGTTTCTTTAGTTTCAAATATTTTTCTTTTCTCTGTGTTCTCTCGGTAACTGCTCCTGCGTTACTCTACCTCCTACATC
>CBEULV010000125.1:0-6332 GCA_965544015.1 uncultured Gammaproteobacteria bacterium
GACCCGATGTGGCTGGGACAGGCTGCCGGACGCCCCTGTCATAATCTGGACTTCCACTGCATGTCACACGCGGAGATCCTGACCACGGTCGGGCACTATTCCGCGCAAGCGGACATCGCGCTGATCGAGGGCAACAAGGGCCTGTATGACGGCCTTGATCTCGATGGCAGCAACAGCAACGCCGCCATAGCCACGCTTACACAAACGCCGGTGATCCTGGTGCTGGACGCACGCGGCATGACGCGCGGCATCGCCCCGCTGATCCTTGGCTACCAGGCCTTCGATAAAGAAATCAATATTGCCGGTGTGATCCTGAATCAGCTTGGCGGCAGCCGGCACGAGGCCAAGCTGCGTGCCGTCATTGAACACTACACTGATGTACCGGTCATAGGCGGCGTCCATCATGACCCATCGCTGGAGATTATCGAGCGACACCTCGGACTGATTCCCAGCAACGAGGATGATGCAGCACGCCGCAGGATAGACCAGATCAGCACCCTGATCAGCCAGCAAGTCGATCTTGACACGCTGCTGGCGGTTGCTGCCGGCACCCCGCTGACCTATGAACCCATCGAGCTGCCTGAACGGGCTGGCGCATTCCCGGTTCGCATCGGTATTGCGCGCGATGCCGCCTTCGGCTTTTATTACCCGGATGACCTGGATGCGCTGGAACGCGCCGGTGCTCAGCTGGTCCCCATCGACACCCTGCGCGACAAGGCCCTGCCGGAGATTGACGGGCTGTTTATCGGCGGCGGCTTTCCGGAAAGCCGTATGCAGGAGCTGGAGGCCAACCATGAACTGCGCGCTGCACTGCGCACAGCCATCGAGCAGGGCCTGCCAACCTACGCCGAATGCGGTGGTTTGATGTACCTGTCACGCAGCCTGCGCTGGAAAGGACGCAGCTGCGCCATGGTAGGTGTCATTCCCGGCGATATTGTAATGCATGAGAAACCCCAGGGCCGCGGCTATGTGCAGCTACGCGAGACCACGCAGGCCCGCTGGCCCGCCCCGTACCCGGCGAGTGAGCTGGCCGCACACGAATTCCATTATTCCAGCCTGGACAACCTGGAACAGGGCCATGACTATGCCTACGAGGTGCTGCGCGGAACCGGTATCGACGGAAAACATGACGGACTGATCATTCACAACCTGCTCGCCTGTTACAGCCACATGCGTGATACCGGCCAGCATCACTGGACCCGTCGGTTTGTTGATTTTGTCCGTCGCACCCGGCACAGCGGCAGGAATGCGCAGCAGAAGTTATAATGCCTGTCATTCATTCAAGGAGTTACCATGATCACGATTACACCTGCTGCCGCCGAACAAATCCGCGTATCTGCCAGTGAGGGCAACATGGAAGGCCTCGCCATGCGTATCGCCGCGCGGCGCGAAGCGGATGGCAGCATACATTACGGTATGGGATTTGATGATAACCAGCAGGAAAACGATATCCATATCAACGCGGAAGGTATTGATGTCATTATCGGCGAAGCCAGCCGGATGCTCGTCGATGGCATGACGCTGGACTTTATCGAGATCGAACCGGATTCGTTACAGTTTATTTTCCTGAACCCGAATGATGTCAATTATGCTCCACCAGAACAGGACACATAACGGCTGCCATGGCCTTGCCCCCGGAACAGGATGAGCAAAACCGCCAATAACACGGCTTCCCGTGGGCTGACAATTCGCACCGGCCTGTGGATGAGACTGGCAGGACTGATGCTGGTATTGACGGCCGCAGTTCTCTGTTTTGCACTGGACATGCCAGGACTGAATGGCCCGTTTGACCGCACATTGCTGGCCATCGCACTGCTTGTCACCGGCCTGCTGCTCGGCTTGTCCATTCTTGTGTTGGTGCAGAGACAGCTGCCGGACTCGCACAACACGATCAGGAAGCAAGAGGGAAAACCGGATTCACAGCAGGAAGGACAGGAGCTTGAGGGAGAATCCCTCAAAATCCTGTATGACGTGGTTGCCAGCATCAATACCGCACACAGCCTGGACGACCTGCTAACCCGCTTCCTGTACACCTTCAAACGCATCACCAGTGCGCATGGCGCTGCCATCTGGGTTGAACACAACCAGCAACAACCGGAACTCAGCGCGAGCAGCGGTATCGATGAGGATCTTCTGCTACCGGAACGGCACGACATCAGGCGCTGCCTGTATGAACGCGCCGCAACAGAAGGCAAGATCTGGATCGAACAGGACCTGGACAAGTGCGAGAAGATCGCCGGCCGGCGCTTCTTCGAGGAGGACAATATCGGCCTGGTTTCAGTGCCAATGCGTTATCGTGGAAAGGTCACCGGGGTGATCAACCTGTTTCTTGATACCGACATGATAAAGCGCCTGGAGGGTGTCAGGCCGCTACTCACCAGCATCGCCCACCACCTCAGCATCGCCATCGAACGCTACCACAATGACGATGAGAGCCGTGCCCACCTGGTCAAGGATGAACGCACACGCCTTGCACACGAACTACATGATTCGCTCGCACAGACAATGGCCAGCCTGCGCTTCCAGGTGCGCGTACTGGATGAGACCCTGCACCAGGGCGATGAAAGCACCACGTGGCAGCAACTGGAGCGCATTGAAAACAGCCTTGATGAAGCAAATACGGAATTACGCGCACTGATCGCCAATTTCCGTGCACCGGTCTACAAGCGCGGGCTGGTGGAGGCCATCGAACAGATGGTCAGCCGGTTCCGCAGCGAAACCCATATACGCACCTATTTGCAGAAAGACTGCTCAGCCAGTACCTTTCCCAAGGATACCGAGACCCAGATCCTGCGTATAATACAGGAGGCCCTGTGGAACATTCGCAAGCACAGCCAGGCAAAAACGGTACGTATCCTGCTCAGGAACAACGTGGATGGCCATTGCCATATCCTTATCGAAGATGATGGTATAGGCATCGACAAGCAGCTATACGGATCAGCGGGTGAACATGTAGGACTCACCATCATGCGTGAACGTGCCTCCAGGATTGGCGGCGACCTGAAAATTGAAAGCGAACCCGGCGAAGGTACCCGTGTGGTACTCGAGATCAATCACAAGACACCAGATGGAAAGCCATCATGAGCCTGAATATTCTGCTAGTCGATGACCACACCCTGTTTCGTGAAGGCCTTGAGAGCCTGCTGAGTCGCAGGAATATCAACATTCTCGCCGCCGTCGGCAGCGGTCAGGAAGGCCTGCGCCTGGCAACCGAACTGAAGCCCGACGTAATATTGCTGGATATGCGCATGCCGGAAATGAGCGGCATGGACGTACTGCGCCAGCTACGCAAGAATGGCTTCAAGAACCCGGTCGCGATGCTCACCACCAGCAGCGATGAACGCGACCTGGTGGAATCGCTGCGCAGCGGCGCACAGGGGTACCTGCTCAAGGATATGGAGCCTGATCAGCTGGTAGTGGCATTACGCGACATCGTCGCCGGCAAGACAGTGGTCGCGCCCGATCTCGCGCCGGTACTGGCGCGCGTGGTACAGGGTGACACTATCACGCCGCCCGACGAGAGTCCGTTTGCCAAGCTGACGCCGCGTGAAAACGAGATTCTTGCACTGTTGGCAGAAGGCCAGAGTAACAAGGTTATCGCGCGCAACCTCGGCATCTCCGATGGCACGGTAAAACTGCACGTGAAATCGATCCTGCGCAAGCTGGGCGTGCATTCACGGGTCGAGGCTGCCGTGATCGCGGTTGAACACGGTATGCGCACCAGCCGGTCCGAGCAGGGCGCCGGCAACTAAAACCAGATTGCCAATGAAAAGCTTTGCCAACCTGGTCGCAGCAAGCCTGGTCGACATCAACGAAATATTTCCCTGGGATGTCGATGAAATGCTTGGCAGTGATACAAACCCGCTGATACTCGACATACGTGAACCCGACGAGTTCGCCACCATGCATATTGCGGGCTCACTGCATGTGCCGCGCGGCGTACTGGAGTCTGCCTGCGAATACAATTACGAGGATACCGTCAAGGAACTGGTAGAGGCGCGCGGGTGTAATGTTGTGGTGGTATGCCGCTCCGGCAATCGCAGCGCACTTGCCGCCCTGACCATGCAGCAACTGGGATACAAAAAAGTCTTTTCAATGAAAACCGGCCTGCGTGGCTGGAACGACTACGAACTGCCGCTGGTAAACCCGGCCGGACAGACTGTCCCGGTGGAAACAGCGGATGATTATTTCACGACCCGGTTACGTCCCGAGCAGATGGAACCACAAGACCAGGCCTGACAACACCGGCCGCATATCGAAATCAGGAATAGTGCCTGCGGTCTGCGCGACGGCGCGCACCCTGCTGGGTCACCACGCCTTCGATTGACTTCAGGTCCGCCAGCTCGACGAGTTCATGGCCATCCTGCAAGGCCTTTAAATAATAGCGCCCCTCGCCAAACACCAGCTGACGGAAGATCCAGGAATCACCGTGCCGGGCCATCACGTAGGAACCATCGTTGACCACACCTTCCGGGTCGATAATGATGATGCAGCCATCCTGAAACTCCGGCGCCATACTGTCGCCTATCACGCGCAGCGCAAAGGCCTCCCGACCACAGCTGTTTTCCTGCATACCGCCACCCTGTCAGTTCGTAAATTAATAGAAAATATTAGCCTATTATAACAACCTGTTACGGACTTATTCTCACATAATATTTAAGGATTATCCGGGGGGTGCAGGACAGCAGGCGTTTCAGACCTTGTAGTAGTCCCGGTACCAGGCCACGAAGTTGGCAATCCCCTGCTCTACCGACATGTCAGGCTTGTAACCGATATCCCGCACCAGGTCATCGACATTGGCATAGGTCGCCGGCACATCACCCGGTTGCAGCGGCAGCATGTTTTTCTCTGCCTTCTTGCCAAGACAGTCTTCCAGCACCTCGATGTAGTGCATCAGTTCGACCGGGTTGTTGTTACCGATGTTATACAACTGGTAGGGCGCCGTGCTGGTAGCCGAATCGGGATTGTCACCGGACCAGTCGGGGTTCGGTTGCGGCACCCTGTCGATCACGCGCACAACACCCTCGACGATATCGTCTATATAGGTAAAGTCGCGGCGGTGGTTTCCATAGTTGAATACATCAATCGGTTTCCCTGCCAGGGTGTTCTTCGTGAACAGGAACAAGGCCATGTCCGGCCGGCCCCACGGGCCATACACGGTAAAGAAGCGCAAACCGGTAACCGGCAAGCCGTACAGATGGCTATAGGTATGCGCCATCAATTCATTGGCTTTCTTGCTGGCTGCGTACAGGCTGACCGGGTGATCGACATTGTCATGCACGGAAAACGGCATATTGGTATTGGAACCATATACAGAACTACTGGAAGCATAGACCAGGTGCTTGACATCATTGTGCCGGCAACCTTCCAGGATATTGGTAAAACCGACCAGGTTGGTATCGACATAGGCGTGCGGGTTTTCCAGCGAGTAGCGCACCCCGGCCTGGGCGGCCAGGTTCATTACCCGGTCCGGACGGTACTGCCGGAACACATCCGCCACATCATCACGGTCCTCGATATTGATGCGGACATCCGTGAAGTTCGGATGCTGCAGGGTCCTGGCAAGTCGGGCCTTCTTCAGTTCGACATCGTAATAATCATTCAGATTATCGATCCCGATCACATCATCGCCACGCTCGAGCAGACGCAGTGACAGGGCAGAGCCGATAAAGCCCGCAGCACCGGTTATTAACACCTTCATGACTGGTAAATCCTGGTTTGGGTTGGGACCGGAAATCACGCGCCGGTCTAGAGGCGGCCGTCCACCTGGTCAGCCGGCAGCAGATATTTCACGTCGTACAGGATACCACCTGGCTTGCAAAACGCACGCAGGCCACTGGCACCCATCTCGGCAAACGTAGAATGACCCACGGTGATGATGACTGCATCATACTCGCCTGCCCCCGGCTGCTCCAGACAGGCTTCCTCAAATCTGGCAGCCTGGAGAATTTGCATATATGGCACACGCCTTCAACAACAGCAGTGTATTACTGTTATAGCATCGGCCCGGACCTGATATATAGTTAGCTTGTTATCTGCTGGAAATGATCCGCTACTGACATGCAATACTATCTGCCTGCCATCAAGCCCCGGCAACCGGCATGACGATCGAGCCAGACCTGCTGATACTGGTAGCCGGCGGACTGGGCCTGTTCCTGCTGGGCATGGTCACCATGCAGGAAGGCCTGCGCACACTGGCAGGCAATGCCATGCGCCGCACCCTGATCCACTTTACCCGCAGTCCGCTGTCAGGCGCAGCCACCGGCGCCACCACCACTGCCCTGCTGCAATCCTCCAGCGCAACCACGGTCGCCGCGGTCGGCTTTGTCGGC
>CBEULV010000126.1:0-6331 GCA_965544015.1 uncultured Gammaproteobacteria bacterium
CTACAGCCAGCCCATACGCTGGTGGCTGACTGTTTCGCGGACAGCGTCCGCTCCTACAGGAAAACGAGCCACCGGGAGGCAAAATCCGGCCCCTGATCCAACCTTATATATAGTTTCTATTTTGCTATCGCAAAATTCGATGGTATTCACCCCCCGCGGTATATAGCGCCTAAAAGGTAGACCCTGTATCTTTGGCAGCCTGATTTTCCGGCTCCATCCCCGCGCGCGCAGGCAGTTCTGCGCGAGCCACTGGATCCGACAAGAATCTATATAGAATTCATATATTTATATGCGTCCTGAGCGTTTTTTTTGGAGGTCTAACAATGTCGGATGTAATCGCAACCAACCAGACCATTCTGGTGGTGGGAGGCGGCATCAGCGGCATGACCGCTGCCATCGAGGCTGCCGAATGCGGCAAGCAGGTCATTCTGGTGGAAAAGAACCCGTCCCTGGGTGGCCGGGTCAGCCAGCTGTATAAATATTTCCCCAAGCTGTGCTTCCCCTCCTGCGGCATGGAAATTAACCTGCGCCGCGCCAGGGCCAACCGCAACCTGACCGTGCTGACCATGACCGAGGTGTCCGCGGTCAGCGGTGAAACCGGCAACTACAGCGTCACGCTGAAGACCAGCCCGCGTTATGTAAATGAGAGCTGCACCGCCTGCGGCGAGTGCGGCAAGGCCGTCGAGACCGAGTTCGACAGCGAATACGACTATGGCATGAAGCAGCGCAAGGGCGCCTATCTACCTTTTAATATGTCTTACCCGCAGCGCTACGTGCTCGACCCGCGCATCATCGGCACCGACGATGCCGACAAGGCCAAGGCTGCCTGCAAGTACGGCGCCATTGACCTCGACATGCAGGAATCCGAAACCACGCTGACCATCGGTGCCATCATCTGGGCCACCGGCTGGCAGCCGTACGACGCCGACAAGATCCAGCCCTACGGCCATGACCGCTACGACAATGTCATTACCAGCGTGGAATTCGAGCGCATGCTGGACCCGTTCGGCCCGACCGGCGGCAAGATCCTGCGCCCGGGCGACGGCAAGGAAGCAAAGGATGTCGCATTCATCCAGTGTGCCGGTTCACGTGACCGCAACCATCTCAAGCACTGCTCGCGCATTTGCTGCATGGCCACGCTGAAGCAGGCCACCTACCTGCGCGAGAAGTTTGCAGACGACTTCAAGGCCAGCGTCTACTACATCGACATTCGCGCCATCGACCGCATCGACGACTTCTACCAGAAGGTGCAGGACGATCCGAACGTCAGCTTCGTCAAGTCCAAGGTCGCCAGCATCACCGAGGACAAGGACACCGGCAACCCGATCCTGAACGGCGTGGACACCGAGGGTTATCACCGCTACAGCAACCCGCACGACCTGGTCGTGCTGGCAGTCGGCATGGAGCCGAGCGTGGCGAAGGGCGATTTCCCGATCGACGTCGTGATCAACGACAACGGCTTCATCGAGACAGATGAGAAAAATGGCGGCATCTTCGCGGCCGGATGTTCATCCGACGCGCTGGATGTGAACCGCGCGGTACAGAGCGCAACGGCCAGTGCATTACGGGCAATCCAGGTGATCAACCGGGTTGCCGGAACGGAGGGTTAAACAGTGTCAGACGAAATCAAGGTAGGCGCCTACATCTGCAAGGGCTGCGGCCTGGGCGAACGGCTCGACTGCGGCCAGCTGGCCACCATCGCCGAGCGCGAGGGTAAGGCCAACCTGGTGCGCGAACACGACTTCCTGTGTAATGCAGAAGGCGTGGCGATGATCCAGAACGACATCGACAACGAGGGCGTCAACAAGGTCATGATCGCTGCCTGTTCGCGCCGTTCCAAGAGCGAGGCCTTCAACTTCGAGAACGTTGCCATCAGCCGCGCCAACCTGCGCGAGGGCGTGATCTGGGTACGCCCGGACAATGACGAGGCACGCGAGACCACGCAGGAAATGGCCGCCGACTACATACGCATGGGCTGTGCTGAAATCAAGTTCATGACCCTGCCGCATGCCAACGAGGAAGCCGCGAGCAACAACCACCTGCTGGTTGCCGGCGGCGGTATCGTCGGCATGACGGCTGCGATCGAGGCCGCGGCCGCCGGTTACCCGGTCACCCTCGTCGAGAAGAGCAGCCAGCTCGGTGGCAGTGCCGCATTTGAGTACAAGCGTGTCCCGGAACACATGCCCTATGCCGAGCTGGAAGACAACGGCGTGGCCGAGATGGTCGCCAGGGTGGAAGGCGACAACAAGATCACCGTGTACCTCAACTCGACGATTACCAAGACCAGCGGCGCGCCGGGTCGTTTCTCGGCAGATATCTCCACCGAGTCCGGCTCCACCACCACCGAAAACTTCGGTGCCATCATCATGGCCTCGGGTGCACGCAACTACGACGCCAACCAGCTACCGGAACTCGGTTACGGCAAGACCCCGGATGTGGTCGACCAGGCCGGTCTTGAGAAACTCGCGCTGGAAGCCAACGGCGGCCCGATCAAGCGCCCGTCAGACGGCAAGATCGTTGAAAACGTGGTGTTCGTGCAGTGTGCCGGCCAGCGTTCTACCCAGGAAGGCCACCTGCCCTACTGCTCCGGTCACTGCTGCCTGACCTCGATCAAGCAGGCCATGTACTTCAAGGACCAGAACCCGCAGATTGACACCAACATCATCTATACCGACCTGCGCACCCCGGGTGTAGGCGGCGAGGACTTCTACCGCAGCGGCCAGCAGAAGGGCATCACCTTCACCAAGGGTACGGTGAGTGAAGTGGCGGTCGGCGCAAACGGTCCGGAGGTCAAGTTCAACGACCTGATCCTCGACCAGGAAGTCAACGAAAAGGCCGACCTCGTGGTGCTGGCCACCGGTCAGATCCCGAACTCCGGTGTAGACATCGATGCCGCACCGGCCGAAGACAGTGAAGACTCAGGCGCCCCGGAAGTGTCAGTGGAGTCCATCCTCAACCTGACCTATCGCCAGGGCAAGGACCTGCCACACCTGAAGTACGGCTTCAACGATTCACACTTCATCTGCTTCCCGTATGAAACCCGCCGCTCCGGTATTTATTCCGCCGGGCCGGTACGCCGTCCGATGGACATGGCACAGGCCAAGGAAGACGCCACCGGTGCCGCGCTGAAGGCCATCCAGGCACTGGAAAATGCCAAGCTCGGCCGCGCCGCGCATCCGCGCTCCGGCGACCTGTCGTTCCCGACCTTCCGCAAGGAAGGCTGCACCCAGTGCAAGCGCTGCACGGTGGAATGCCCGTTCGGTGCCATTGACGAAGACGAGGAACGCTACCCGCAGTTCAACGAGGCACGCTGCCGCCGTTGTGGCACCTGCATGGGCGCCTGCCCGGTGCGCGTAATCTCCTTTGATAACTACTCGATCGAAACCGTCGGCCAGCAGCTCAAGAACGTCGACATGCCTGATGAGTTCGACGAAAAGCCGCGCATCCTGGTGCTGGCCTGCGAGAACGACGCCTACCCGGCACTCGACATGGCCGCGCAGAACGGCAATCACTACTCGCCATATGCACGCGTCATCCCGGTGCGTTGCCTCGGTTCAGTCAACACCATCTGGGTGACCGACGCGCTCAACAGCGGCTACGACGGCATCATACTGATGGGCTGCCAGAAGGGCGAGAACTACCAGTGTCACTTTGTAAAGGGATCGGAATTAGCGCACGAGCGCATGGGCAAGGTCAATGACACGCTGGAATCACTGAGCCTCGAGAAGGAACGCGTCGCAACCTACGAAGTCGCCATCACCGACATCGAACGTGCCCCGCAACTCATTAACGACATGGCCGAGACCGTTGAAAAAGTCGGCATGAGCCCGTTCAAATTCTAGGAGATAACAATGACTGATGCCAATCAACAAATGGTCGAACAGTACCGCAACAACTTCCTCCGCGAAGTCGAGGAGAACGTTGAGGAAGGCGAATGGGTAAAGATGTGCATGCAGTGCGGCGTGTGCTCCGGCTCCTGCCCGCTCGGTCCGCACTGGGATCACTCGCCGCAGGAACTGTTCATGATGATTCGCGCCGGCAAGCGTGACGAAGTGCTGCAATCCAGCTCCATGTGGATGTGTACTTCCTGCTACAACTGCATTGTGCGCTGCCCGCGCGAGCTGCCGATCACGCACATCATGCATGGCCTTGCACATTACGCAAAACGTCTCGGCATCGCCCCGAAGAACCAGCCGACCAACAAGTTCGCGCAGTTGTTCTGGAACAACCTGACCAGGACCGGTCGCGTCAACGAGCTGAGGCTCGGCCTGTCACTGTACTTCATGAACGGCATTGGCGAGGGCATCAAGACCTCGTTGAAGATGCAGAAAATCGGTCTCGGCATGTTAATGACCAAGCGCCTTACGCCAATGGAACTGATCGGCGGCCACAAGTGCAAAGGCGCCAAGGGCCTGCAGGCAATACTCAAGAAAGCAGAACAACTCGAAGCCGCGCGCATACCCGTGGCAGGTAAGTGAGGAACTAATCATGGCTAAGAAATCCTATTCATTCTACCCCGGCTGCTCCTCGCAGAAGGCCGCCTCGGCGTCCAATTACATGGTATCGGTGAACTCCATGTGCGAGACACTGGACATCGAACTGAACGAAATCCCGGACTGGAACTGCTGCTCCGCCTCGATCGGTTATGCCGGTGGTGGCGAACTGCCGCGCCTGGCATTGAGCGCACGCAATATGGCCATCAGTGAGCAGGAAAACCCGGGGCAGGACATTGTTGCAACCTGTGCCGCTTGCTGGCTCGCCACCAAGGAGACCCAGGAGCGCCTGCACGATGATGACAAGCTGATGGCAGAAACCAACCTTGCACTCGCAGAGGCCGGCCTCAAGGTTGAAGGCAACCAGAAGATCCGTCACATGGTTGAGGTGCTGATCGAGGACTTCGGCTATGAGGAAATGGGCAAGCACGTGACCAAGCCGCTGGACGGCATCAAGATCGCCGGTTATGTCGGCTGCCAGACCAACCGCCCGTTCGGTATCGACGGCGAGTCTTATGAAAACCCGAAATACCTCGATAAGCTGGTCGAGACCATGGGTGCCGAGCCGATCGAGAACTACGACAAGAAGGTATCCTGTTGCGGCGGCGCGCTGGCATTCAGTGAGCCGGAAAAGAGCCAGGCGCTGATCAAGGACATCATCGAGTCCGCCTACGACGGTGGCGCCGACATGATCGTCACACCCTGCCCGGTGTGCCAGATGAATGTTGAGGTCTACCAGGATCACATCAACCAGAAGTACAAGACCAACTTCAAAATGCCGGTGGTGTACTACTCCACGCTGATGAGCGTGGCCTACGGCAAGAGTGGCAAGGAAGCGGGTCTGGACGGCCAGATCATCAAGGCCAAGCAGCTGGAAGAGATTGCCTCGAAGTAATTTCGTTACAGGGGGCAGCTTCTGAATCTGTCCCCGCACTGCATTAAAGCCCCTCACCGAGGGGCTTTTTTTCCACACAGGACAAACGAAACCTGAAACCGTACAGGCGGAGGACAGGAAATGCGTTACCGTATCGGTGCGTCGCCGGAGCAGATGACCACCCCGCCGGACCAGGGCGCCTTGTCCGGCATCGCGGTGTTGAGTTTCCTGATCGGCCTGGGCTTCGTGTTTGCGGGACTGAAGAGCCGGCATTACTGGCTTGCCATCTGGGGCACCGGGCTGTCGCTGAGCAGTATCGGCTACCTGGGTTTCGTGTACCTGTGAAGCTATCTTGTGCCAGGGGCGGCTGTCCGCTGACCCCGGCTTTTACACTCTGGTATGATGTGCCCGGTGCCGGCACGGCATCGAGAACTGCAAGCCCTTACGACCCATGACAGACCACCGTATCGAAGACATCAACATCAGTGCCGTAAAGCGCCTGATCACACCGCATGACCTGAAGCAGCGCCTGCCGATCACGGCAAAGGTGGTCGACTCGGTGGTCCGCAACCGCGCCATCGTGCACGACATACTCGATCGCAAGGACAAGCGCCTGCTGATGGTGGTCGGGCCCTGCTCTATCCATGATCCGGCCGCCGGCATCGAGTATGGCAAGCGCCTGAAGGCACTCGCGGACAAGGTTAGCGATACGCTGTTCCTGGTCATGCGCGTGTATTTCGAGAAGCCGCGCAGCACGATTGGCTGGAAAGGCCTGATCAATGACCCGCACATGAACGGCTCGTTCGAGATCGAGGAAGGCCTGCATATCGCGCGCCGCCTGTTGCTTGAGCTGGCCGAACTCGACCTGCCACTGGCAAACGAGGCGCTGGACCCGATCTCACCACAGTACATCCAGGACATGATGTCGTGGTCGGCCATAGGTGCACGTACCACGGATTCTCAA
>CBEULV010000127.1:0-6325 GCA_965544015.1 uncultured Gammaproteobacteria bacterium
AGGGTGCAGGCCCGGACTAATACTTGACCATTTTGCTCAGGAAATAGATAATTTATTGATTGAAATCGATTTGGCAAGAGGCAGTCACTGCAATGAGTGAAACAGCAGCATCAATGAGCCCCGACATCACTTTTACCGATGCGGCCGCAGACAAGGTCAAGTGTTTGATTGAGGAAGAAAATAATCCCGGCCTGAAGCTGCGGATTTATATTTCCGGTGGCGGTTGTTCCGGCTTCCAGTACGGTTTTTCGTTCGATGAAAACATTACCGAGGGCGATATCGTAGTGGAAAATGGCGATGTGGCGCTGGTGATTGATCCCATGAGCTATCAATATCTTACCGGTGCGGAGGTGGACTACACTGAGGGCCTGGAAGGCGCCCAGTTCGTGGTCAGGAACCCCAACGCAACGACAACCTGTGGCTGTGGTTCGTCCTTTTCGGTCTGAGCACGCCTGAATCCCGGGCACAAGGGGGCGCTAGCGCCCCCTTGTTGTTTTATCTCCGCCAGCAAAATCTGTTCACCCCCTGCGGATAGGTCATATCGCCTGTCTGGCGGCCGTGTCCGGCACTGTGTTTGCCGGTTTATAATGATGCGCAAGATTACGTTTATTCAGAGGATTCGCTGTGACTGATTATCAACCCGGGCTGGAAGGTATTCCGGCGACAAAATCCAGGATTTCCTACCTGGATGGCAAGCAGGGCATCCTGACCTACCGTGGTTACCGGATTGTCGACCTGGCCGAACACAGCAGCTTCGAGGAAACCGCCTACCTGCTGCTGGATGGCGAGTTGCCGACAGCAGAGCAGTTGTCCGTGTTCGACGGGCAGTTGCGCGAACACCGTACGGTGAAATACAACGTGCGTGACATCATGAGGGCGCTTCCGGTTACCGGTCATCCCATGGAAATGCTGCAGACGGCGGTTGCCAGCCTGGGCATGTTCTATCCCAATAACGTACCGGTACAGATTCGCAGCCCCGGTGACGAAAGCGAACGTTACGTGCATGGCCAGTCGATTCGCATCCTGGCGCGCATGGCAACACTGGTGGCCATGTGGCAGCAGATGCGGCTTGGTAACGACCCGGTGCGGGCACGCACCGATCTCAGTTATGCCGCCAATTTCCTGTACATGTTTTCCAACGGGGTCGAACCGGACCCGCTAACTGCACGCATCATGGACGCCTGCCTTGTGCTGCACGCCGAACACACCATCAATGCCTCGACCTTCGCGGCGATGGTGACCGGCTCGACGCTGGCGACGCCGTCCTACGTAATTGCTGCCGCGATCGGTACCCTGGCCGGCCCCCTGCATGGCGGTGCAAACGAACATGTCATCCAGATGCTGGAGGAAATCGGCAAGCCGGAGAATGCATGCGCCTGGCTGGATAAAAAACTTGCCACAAAGGAAGTTATCTGGGGCATGGGCCACCGCGAGTACAAGGTCAAGGACCCGCGTTCAATCCAGCTGCAAAAGATGATGATGGAACTGGCGGCCGCAAGGGGCACGGCGAGTCCGATATTCGAGACCGCCATTGCACTGGAGGAGGCCTGTGAAGAGATGCTGGCGCCCAAGGGGGTATACCCGAACATCGATTACTACTCGGGCATCCTGTACCGCGAGATGGGTATACCGACCGACCAGTTCACCTCGATTTTTGCCATTGCACGCACCGCGGGATGGCTGGCGCACTGGCGTGAACAGGTGTCGGAGAACCGCATCTTCCGGCCAACACAGGTCTACGCCGGCGAGGGTGTGCGCGAATACAAACGGATCAGCACGCGCTAGTTGTGTAGGCCGGGCTTCGCAGCATCAGCCTGGTCTATGCACGGTACAGGCGGCCCAGCAGTACGGCCTCACGCGCCCCGGTTACCTCCGGAAGGTTGCCGGGCTTTCCTTCCAGTCGCTGTTTCGCCAGCCAGGCGAATGCGGCGGCCTCCACCCAGTCAGGGTCGATACCGTAATCCTGTGTTGAGCTGACCGGGATGCCGGACAGGTTGGTTTCCAGCCGCTGCATGAGTTGGGGGTTGCGAGCGCCACCACCGCACACCAGTACCCGTCGGGTTGCCGGTGCGTGAATGCGGATTGCTTCGCTGATGCTGCGCGCCGTCAGTTCACTCAGCGTCGCCAGCATATTCTTCCCGGAACAGTTGCAGCTTGTGCTGTGTCCCTGCAACCAGTCCAGGTTGAAATATTCGAACCCGGTGCTCTTCGGTGGCGGGCGGCTGAAATAGGGATCCTGTAGCAGGTCTTCCAGCAGGTCGTGATTGACGCTGCCACTGGCCGCCAGCCTGCCGTCGCGATCCATGGGCTGGTCGAAGTGGAGGCGTGCCCAGGCATCCATCAGGGTATTGCCGGGGCCGGTATCGAAGCCGGTTACGTGATTGTCTGTCCCGGCAGGCAGGATGGTGATGTTGGCAATGCCGCCGGTGTTGAGGATGACGCGTGTTTCCTGATCATCACTAAACACCGCGCGGTGAAACGCAGGCACCAGTGGTGCGCCCTGGCCGCCGGCCTCGATGTCCGCGCTGCGAAAGTCCGCCACGACGTCGATGCCGGTCAGTTTGCTGATCGTGTGCGGATCGCCGATCTGCAGGGAATAGGGTTTGGGTGCATCCGGTTCATGGCGGATGGTCTGGCCATGACTGCCAATGGCGGTCACCGAGCGCGGCTCCGTGTGCGCGTTTGCCAGCAGGGCATTGGCGGCTACGGCAAACGCCTCGCCAATGGCCTGGTCGAGGTCGGCGAGATCGGCATTGCGCGGGGTGTCGAGCTTGAGGGCAGCTTCGAGTTGCCGGCGTATCCCGGGAGAGAACTCGCTGGCATGCGTGGCGATGATTGCAGGTTTGCCGGTGGAACAATCCAGCAGTGCGGCATCGATGCCGTCCATGCTGGTGCCGGACATGAGGCCTATAAATAATGCTGGCATAGGGCAGTCACTGTGGCCGGTGAATCAATGGGGTCAGAGTCGATTGATTTTGACAGGTACCAAATGCATCACTCTGTCGCCGTTCACAAAATCAATCGACTCTGACCCCATTGATTAGGGATGGTTACTGGTTGCTGGCAACCTGTACGTCGCGCACCAGGTCCAGTTTTGCAAGCAATGCCTCGGCCTTTGCGTTGAAGTCATCGCGGTATTTCTTGTGCAGCGGGTCCGCGCCGGGCAGCTTGACGCGCAGCGGGTCACGATGAACACCATTGACACGGAATTCATAGTGCAGGTGCGGGCCGGTGGCAAGTCCGGAACTGCCAATATAACCAATGATCTGTCCCTGCTTGATCCGGCTGCCGTTCTTCAGGCCGCCCCGGTACCTGGACATGTGCGCATACAGGGTGCTGTACCGGGTGCCGTGTTGAATAATGATGGTATTGCCGTAACCGCCTTTCTTGCCACGGTGGACGATCTTGCCGTCACCGGTAGCCTTGATCGGTGTGCCGCGCGAGGCTGCGTAATCGACCCCCTTGTGCGCCCGGATCTTGTTCAGGATGGGGTGCTTGCGTCCGAGGCTGAAGCGTGAACTGATGCGCGAGAATTCAACCGGCGTGCGCAGGAACGCCTTGCGCATACTCTTGCCGTCCAGTGAGTAGTAATCGGTCTTGCCGCCGGCATCGGTGTAGCGAATGGCCTGGTAACGCTTGCCGCGGTTGATGAACTCGGCGGCCAGGATGGTACCGGTGTCGATGTTTTCACCGTCCAGATACATTTGTTCATATAGTACGGTGAACTGGTCGCCCTTGCGGATGTCGAGCACAAAGTCGATGTCCCAGCCGAAGATGCTTGCCAGTTCCATGGTCAGGTTGTCTGACAGGCCGGCCTTGTTGCCTGCCAGGAACAGCGAACTGTCGATTACGCCACTGGCGTTGCGGGTCCGGAACTCCGGTGTGCGGGTTACCGTGCTGACATCAAACCCTGCTTCATTGCGTGTGACTTCCAGCGTGTTGAGTTGATCGATCGGGTAACTCAGCCTGGCGAGTTTGCCGCCCTCAAAGGTTACAACGCGCAAGGTCTGGCCGGGGTAGATCTTTTTCAGGTTGTGCGTGGCGCCACCCAGTTCCAGCAGTGCATGTAACTCCTGCGGGGAAATACCCAGTCGGGAGAATATGCCGGCAAGGCTGTCGCCGGACTTGATGCTGACTTCCTGCCAGTCCTCGGCCGGCGTGGAATTCGCAGCCGCTGCCCGGGCCTCGGCGGGTGCCGGCTCTACGGTTTCGGTATCACTGCCCGTGCTGGCCGTATCCAGCAGCTGCAATGGCAGCGTGTTCACGGAACCATCAGCTGTTTGGGCCATGCCCTGGTCCGGCAACCGGAGTGCGCTATGGCGTGTTGCCTCGGCCGTGTCCGGGCTGAGATAGGTAATGGCCAGGGTGATGGCGATGGCTGCAATTGCGGTGAGCAGGCGGGCGGGCTTCAGAAGCCTGGGGCCTGAGAATCCTGCCGGGTGCAGTGACTTGATGTCACGGTTGAAAATGGACTGGCGTATCACGGTAAGCCCTTGTAACAGTTTGGCATAATTTAAACGTAGACAGGCGATTGGTCAACAGCTCACAGGACTGTATCGTCCGTTTTCTGTCTAAACTTGAAGTCGCCTGGAACCGATTCCGGCGGGCTTGCAGCGTTACCGGGTATGGTAATCTTCGCTGGATAACGACAGGCAAGGAGTGTGTTACAGATGACGACGTCCGATCAGCTCGCTCAGATCAAGCGCGGGACCCATGAGCTACTGGTAGAGGCCGAACTGGTGGAACGCCTCAAGAGCGGCAAGCCACTGCGCGTGAAGGCCGGATTTGATCCTACTGCACCGGATCTGCACCTGGGGCATACGGTGCTGATCAACAAGCTGCGCCAGTTCCAGGAGCTGGGCCACGAGGTGCTGTTCCTGATTGGCGACTTTACCGGCATGATCGGTGATCCTACCGGGAAGAATGTCACCCGCAAGCCGCTCACCCGGGAAGACGTGCTGAAGAATGCCGCCACCTACGAACACCAGATCTTCAAGATCCTCGACCCGGAAAGAACCACGGTCATGTTCAATTCACAGTGGATGGGGGCAATGGGCGCGGCGGACCTCGTCCAGATCGCGGCGAAATATACCGTGGCGCGCATGCTCGAGCGCGATGATTTCAGCAAGCGTTATGCAGCCAATCAGCCGATCGCCGTGCATGAATTTCTCTACCCGCTTATCCAGGGCTACGACTCGGTGGCGATGAAGGCGGATGTGGAACTGGGCGGGACCGACCAGAAGTTCAACCTGCTGGTCGGGCGTGAATTACAGAAACACTATGGACAAAGGCCTCAGACGGTTATCACCATGCCGATTCTGGAAGGTCTGGACGGCGTGCAGAAGATGTCCAAGTCGCTCAACAACTACATCGGTATTAACGAGCCACCGGAGGAGATGTTTGGCAAGCTGATGTCGATTTCCGATCGCCTGATGTGGCGCTATTTCGAATTACTGAGTTTCCGTCCCCTGGCGGATATCGAGCGACTCCGGCAGAGCGTTGCCGAGGGCGCCAACCCGCGTGATATCAAGTTCCAGCTGGGCCAGGAGATCGTGGCCCGTTTCCATGATGCGGCCGCTGCGGAGGCGGCGCAGGCGGTATTCATTGCCCGCTTCCAGAAGGGTGCGCTGCCCGAGGACATGCCCGAGGTCACCCTGCAGGGAGAGGGCGGTGAACTGGGTGTCGCCAGCGTAATGAAGGGTGCCGGGCTGGTGGGCAGTACCTCGGAGGCGTTTCGCATGATCAAGCAGGGCGCAGTGCGGCTGGACAGTGAACGCATCGAGGACAGGGCCATGGCGCTGAAATCAGGCAATACGTATGTCATACAGGTTGGCAAGCGCCGCTTTGCGCGGGTCACGATAGAGTAAAAACAACAGGTTACAGCCGTCCGCTGCGTGCCTGCGGCAATACGCCGCCGGGCGTAAAAATAATTCCCCCAGTCTGCCCACGGCGGGTCCCCAGCAGCTATAATACAAGGCCGCGTCGGGCAGTTTCCGCGCAGGCCGTAAACATTGTGATTTTTTGTGATTTTAGGTGTTGACGGGTTCGGAAACATGCGTACAATGTGCGCTCCTTGTCGGGCATCGTTCCCGGCAAAAGCTCTTTAAAAATTCGATCAGGTAATTTGTGTGGGCGCTTACGTCGAAGGTTGCGATTGCAACAAATATCGATGATGAGCGTCTGATATCCGGAAACGGATGTCGATTTTAAGACAGTAATCATCGAGCAAGGATCCGGTTGCTCCTCAAAGCAACCAAGCAAACTTGAAAGTGAAGAGTTTGATCCTGGCTCAGATTGAACGCTGGCGGCATGCCTAACACATGCA
>CBEULV010000128.1:0-6290 GCA_965544015.1 uncultured Gammaproteobacteria bacterium
GTTCCGGTTACGGCCGTGGCTCGGGCTATGGTCGTGGCTATGGCTATGACCGCGGGTATGGCTACGGCGGCGGCTATCCGGGCTACGGTTATGGTGGCGGCCCCGGCTATGGCGGCGGTCCCGGCTACGGTTATGGTGGCGGCCCCGGCTATGGCGGCGGTCCCGGCTACGGTTATGGTGGCGGCCCCGGCTATGGCGGCGGCCCTGGTTATGGCGGTCCTGGTGGTTGGGGTGGTCCCGGCGGTTGGGGTGGTCCCGGTGGTTGGGGCGGTCCCGGCTGGTAGCAGGCCACTGGCCCTGCATCACGAGAGTGACCTGATCCGCGCCGGTTTCTCCCTGACGCGCCGGATCTGTAATCTTTACGCAGGGAGTTTTGGCAGCAGGTGTTCCTGCCTGTCTGCCTGATAAACAAGAGGTAATAATATGAACAAACTAACAAAAACACTGTGTGCCGCGGCTGTAGCCGGTCTCATGGCAGTGCCGTTCTCAACGGCCCACGCCTGGGGTGGCTGGGGTCCGTGGGGTGGCAATAATGGCTACGGTGGTAGTGACTGGGGCCCGTTTGACAGTGATGGCTCTGGCGACTTCAACATGAGCTTCAGCGGCGGTGGTCGCGGTTCCGGTTACGGCCGTGGTTCCGGTTATAACCGGGGATATGGCTATGGTGGCTATCCGGGCTACGGCTACGGCGGTTATCCGGGCTACGGCTACGGCGGCGGCTCCCCGGGTGGCTATGGCGGCTACCCGGGTTATGGTGGCGGCTATGGCGGTTATCCGGGGCCGTATGGCGCACCTTACGGCGCACCGCCGGTAGCACCGGCTGCACCGGCGGCTGGCGGCGACGCCCAGTAACAACAGCGCTGTACCGCGACGGGCCGGACACAGGGACGTGTCCAGGCTCGCTTTATTAACCATGAGAGGGGCCCGCCTGGGTAACCGTAACGGAAGATAACATCATGCGATCCAGGCTACTGTTCATTATTACTCTTCTACTGGCGCCATTTGTTACAACAACTGCGCAGTCCGCTGTCGAGTTTTCCGCCGAGACGATCGAAATACAACCCGGGCAGGGACAGCGCAACGGGCACCTGTACGTCGGGCAGGATCGCGTTCGAAGTGACATAGACATGAACGGCGCGGCAATCATTCAGATCATCGACCTTGGCGGGCAGGAGGCGATAGTCCTCAATGTCGCGCAGAAATCCTATATTCGCCGGCGCGCAAGCAAGTCTGAGATCCAGGCCCAGGCATCATCTGCAGTGGATGCCAGCCCCTGTGCCGGCATGCAGAATCTGGTTTGCAGAGAGGCGGGTAGCGAGACGATCAATGGTCGCAAGACCCTGAAATGGGAGATTACCAATCCGGCTGCCGGAAAGGGCGGCACCATGCTGTTCTGGCTGGACGCCGAGCACAGGATCCCGGTGCGGCAGGAAATGCCGGACGGATCAATTATGGAAATGCGCCTGCTGGAACGCGAAACAGTCAATGGCCGTGACACGGAGAAGTGGGAGATGACGGTACGCCGGGACGACGGCCAGAGTTATGTCTCCTTGCAGTGGTATGATCCGGAAATCAGGATGAACGTGCGCGAGCAACTACCGGGTGGTTTTGCCCGAAACTTGATCAATATCAAACTACAACCCCAGCCGGTTGAATTATTCTCGATACCGGCCGGATTTACCGAAATTACCATGCAGCAGCCGGCGCGCTAACAGATGATCTGCAAGCCAGTCGCTCTTTTCAGCAGTTTCAGGTGGCAGGAGGCGAGATTCGCGAAATGATTACGGTAATTGCAAATCTCAAGGGCGGTTCCGGGAAGAGTACCGTGGCATTTAACCTGGCGGTCTGGCTGGAGAAAAACGGGCGCCGTGTGGTTGGGTATGACCTGGATCCGCAATGCACGTTCAGCGACCTGGGTGCGCTGCGCAAGGAAATCGGCAACAAGCCGGATTTGAACATTCAGTCGGTGCGCGCGGTGCTGGGCGAACAACTCATGGCGCACAGGGATTGCGAGGTGCTGGTCGATGTGGGCGCGGCAAATATGGCGGCCATGAAGGAAGCCATGACGTCAGCTGACCGCATTCTCATTCCGGTGCCGCCGAGTCAGGCGGATGTCTGGGCAACGCAGCGTTTTCTGCATATTGTAGGCCCGGATATGGACGCAGTAAGTATGAACGGCAGGCATCGCACCATGGCATTTGTCAATCGTGCGGACACCAACAAGTCTATCCGCGAAACGCATGAAACCGAAGAGGCGCTGCGCATGTTGCCGGGAATTGATGAAGTGATGCCACATCGGCTGAAGATGCGTACCGCTTTCCGGCGTTCTCTCAGCGAGGGGCTGGCCGTGTTCGAGATGTGGCCTCGCAGCAAGGCGGCCGATGAATTCCGCGTGTTTGCTGCTGCACTTTATCCGGACATTGTCGGTCAGCTGAATTAGGGGCCTCCGGTTAATCCCTGCGTGGATTAATCAGAGTCGGCAATCGAAAAGTCTGATTTCCGATTGCCTCACAAAATCAATTGCATGTTGCAATCGATTTTGGTGGCACATCCCTGTGTCGCAGGAAGGCCTGAATAAATCAGACCTTCCCCAGATCGAGTAGGAGCAAGAATGATGAACCTGTTTGCACGTATTCTCAGCCATGGTTTCGGCCTGATCGTCGTGGCGCTGCTGGTGATCGGATTTATTTACCGCGGGGAACTCTTCCCGGAATGGGAACGGCCTGATTTCCTGACATTGGACGCTACGACTGACCAGGTTACTGAAGCGGCGTCCGGTGATGTAAAGCGCGCCGGTGAGCCGGTTGCCGATGATGCCGCTGCTGCTGACGGAGCAGTGGACGAAGCAGCTCCGGCGCCTGTCGAGGCAGCTGCGGAGGCGGCAGAGGTCGAGACGGTGACGACGGAAGCCGCTGCTGAATTGGCGGACGAGCCTGTTTCGGCACCTGTCGAACCAGCCCCGGAAATGGTGGCGGAAGAGGCGGCGCTGGCCGAAACGGTTGCCGGTGAGGCCGGCGTTGTTGACAGTAGCGTAACCGAGTCAGCCTCTACACAAGCCGAGGCCGTTCCCGAGGTGGTGGAAGCGCTGGAAGTGGTGGCGGAAGAGGCTGAGCCGGTTGCCGGCACGGTTACAGAAACACCCCCGGTTACAACGCAAGAAGCAGTCGCCGGTCAGGCAGATGAAGTGCCGGCGCCGGCCACTGCAGCACCGGCTGCTGCGGTGGCCACTTCATACCAGGTGCTGGCGGCAGCCCGCGAGGCCTACTGGCTGAGAGACTATGCGCTGGCTGAACAAAAGTACCAGGACCTCATTGCACTGGAGCCGGGTAATCCGGACGGCTACGGGGAACTGGGCAACATGTACTTTTCACAGGGTGACTGGGAACAGGCCGCTGCCGCTTACTACGAGGCCGGTGTGCGCCTGGTCGATCAGGGCCTCGTCAGGGAGGCGCGTCAGCTGGTTGAGGTGATTCGTGGTCTGAACGGCAGCCAGGCCGATGCACTCGAACAAAGAACCCGGTCAGCAGAACAATAGCCACCGGTCACACCGAAATAATCCCAGGGAGAAACTCATGATCAAGCTTGTCTGGAATCTGCTTGCCCTGCTGGGCCTTGCGCTGGTCGCGGGCCTGGTCTGGGTGGCGATCACTTTTGACTTTGGACTGCAGAATATGAAGGACCTCGGCAATGTCTCGTCTTTTGATGACAAGGCGCCGGAAGTCTACATGACCATGGTCAAGAGCCTGCTGGCCACGGGTAACGCAGCCGAGGCCACGGTCTGGAAAATTGCGGTAGCCGAGGGACTGAGTGTGGAAGACGTGGACCAGAGCATCAAATTCATCGCCAATGGCCACAACATCAAGAATGTCGGAGAGTTGCCGCTGTCCGAGCAGGTGGCGGCCATGACCGGGGAGGATCAGCGTTATCTCAAGATCTACATGTTCTGCAACCCGTTAACGGCGGCCAAGATGGTCGAGTACTCGGATGCCTTTTCCGCCTATCTGCCTTGCCGAATCTCGCTGGTCGAGGACAAGACCGGTCAGCTCTGGATCTATACCCTCAATATGGACATGATGATTCATGGTGGAAAGAGCCTGCCTCCCGATCTGTATGAAGAGGCGAACAAGGTGAAGGATATCATGCTGGATATCATGAATCGTGGCGCAGAAGGTGATTTCTGAGCGTCAATTCTGGCTATAGGTCTATAGCACTCCGGGGAGTGTGCCCAGCTATAATAACAGTAACTGCTGTCTCAACTTGTCCCTGGAGGGTACTGAATGACTGATCCCGGCGTGAATGGTTTGCCCGTACAGACAGAAGTCATTACCCGGGACATGGCTGCCTGCATGGACAAGTTTTCGCGGACCTTTGAGGCCAGTGCACGTCGTTGGGAACTGATTGTCTATCCGTCGATGCTGGCGTTTATCGTACTCGCCGCCTACGGTTTCTTCCTGATTTATACCCTGACCGGCGATGTCGGCCGCATGGCGCGCAGCATGGAGACCATTGTGGTTTCAATGAACAACATGTCCACCAATATGAATACGCTATCCGGGAATGTCGCCGGTATTTCCGGGGATCTGACCACCATTGCCACGGATGTGGGTGCTGGTTCAAGGGACATGAATAACCTGCTGGTGAAAATGGATGACCTCAATCACTCAGTCGGCGTGATGACTGTGCCGATGTACCACATGCGCAATGATATGGGACGCTTGTCGAATAACATTCATGATGCAACCGGACCGATGAAAATGATGGGCGGAGTGTTCCCGTTCTAGTAACAGCTGCGGGTGGCTGATACAGTTCACCCGTTCGGGGAATCCGTTACACTGACAGGTGTCCGCTGTGGCCGCCAGGCCTGCAGGAGGTGTGATGTCCAGTGCAGGAAAAACGATCAGGCAGCGACTCAAGAATCTTGAGGATCACCTGAGAAAGGAAAACCCGGTGCTGGTGGCGTCTGTCCAGAGCTACCGGAAACTGGATCGGGTTGGGCGTTCACTCGGCCTGCTCGATTCAGAGCAGTCCTATGCGACACAGATTTCCTGGTGGCCGATGATCTCGGTGCTGGGGACGTTTTCGGCCGGCAAATCGACGTTTATCAACCAATATCTCGGTGACCCCCTGCAAAGTACCGGGAACCAGGCCGTGGACGACAAGTTCACGGTCATCTGCTACGGCACAGAGCATCACGCGCAGGCACTGCCCGGTACGGCGCTCGATGCGGATCCGCGCTTTCCCTTCTACCAGATCAGCGATGAACTCGAAAAGGTGGCACGCGGCGAGGGGCGACGTGTCGATACCTACCTGCAACTGAAAACCAGCGCCAGCGACAAACTCAGCGGGCGCATCATCATCGATTCTCCCGGCTTTGACGCCGATTCCCAGCGCGATGCCACGTTGCGCCTGACCGATCACATTATCGACCTGTCCGACCTGGTGCTGGTGTTCTTCGATGCGCGCCACCCTGAACCCGGTGCCATGCGCGACACCCTGGTCCACCTGGTAGGGCAAACCATTCACCGGGTCGATGCCACCAAGTTCCTGTTCATTCTGAACCAGATGGACACCACGGCCCGCGATGACAACCCGGAAGAGGTGGTCGGGGCCTGGCAGCGTGCGCTGGCGCAGGAAGGGCTGACGGCCGGTCGCTTCTACTGTATCTATGACCCGGATGTTGCCGTGGCAATCGAGGATGATGCCGTGCAGGCGCGCTACGAGCAGAAACGGGATCATGACCTGGCGGAAATCTACCAGCGTATCGAGGGCGTGAATGTCGAGCGGGCCTACCGGATTACCGGGGCACTGGAAAAACTGGCGCATGACATGGAGGAGAAGCTGGTGCCGCAACTGACCGGCTACCGCGCGCGCTGGCGCAAGCTGGTGCTGCGCGGGGATGCGGTGCTTGCCGGCCTGTTGCTGGTTGCCGCAGTGCCCGCCAGCGGCTGGCTGGGCCTGCGCGATGGCTGGAGTCTCGCCCGGCCGGAATGGTGGCAGGGTTCTTCCAGTCAACTGGGTTGGTCACTGATCCTGCTGCTGCTGGTTGCCGGCCTGCTTGGCTGGCTGCATTTCCGGGTGCGCCGCCTGGCAGCCACACACATCCTGAAATCGATCGAAAAGCAATACGTGCCCGGGCTGGAGCGCGGACGCCTTTGCAATGCCTTTACTCACAATACCCGGCCCTGGGTCAATCTCTTCCGGCGCCTGCCGGTGGGCTGGAACCACGGCAACCGGAAGCGCCTGCAGCGCGTGATCGGCGAGGCCAACCGCTATGTGCAGATACTGAACGA
>CBEULV010000129.1:0-6237 GCA_965544015.1 uncultured Gammaproteobacteria bacterium
ATTACACGAAATGCGGAACGCATTAAAAGAACCACGAGACAGGAGGCTACCAGAATGTCCGGCCAGCCCGAGCCTGTGAGCCAGACCGCGCCAGCTGCAAGAAAAACAGACAGATTTGCCGCGATGTCATTCCGTGAACACTCCCAGACTGAACTCATGTTCACATCTTCAAAGCGATGACGCCATAAAAGAAAGAAGCACAGGCCATTGGCGGTCAGGGCTATGAGGCTGAAGAGCCCCATCACCTCGAAGACAGGAACCGTTTGTACAGTAATCCTGTACACGATTTGAACTGCCACGACAGAGGCCGCGAGGAAAATAAGCCAGCCCTTGAACAGTGCCACCCTGGCCTTGAAAAGGCCACCTCTGGAAACTGCGAATAGACTAAGCGCATATGTGAAGGCATCTCCCAGGTTATCCAGGCTATCGGATAACAGTGCGGAAGAGTCCGCATAAAATGCGGCGGTTGCTATGACGAGGAACATTACCGCATTGATGCCGAGGACAATCTGTAGTGTTCTGCGCTGTCGTTCACGCAATGCATCCAGTTGGCAATCCAGGTCGCAGCATCCGCTCATGATGGCAATCTTGCCAGCTTATAAATTGCTGTGTGCAGCATGGCAAGAGAAGTCAGGCGCGGTGCGCCATCTCTACAGCATGCTGGATTGCCACCTGCAGGCTGCCGGCATCGGCGTTGCCGCTGCCGGCAAGTTCCAGCGCGGTGCCGTGGTCGACCGAGGTGCGGATTATTGGCAGGCCAAGCGTTATGTTGACGGCACGACCAAAGCCACGGTGTTTCAGTACCGGCAGGCCCTGGTCGTGGTACATGGCGAGGATGGCATCACTGGCGGCGATGTTTTCCGTGCTGAACACGGTGTCGGCCGGTACCGGGCCGGCCAGGTCCATGCCCTCGGCGCGCAGGCTGTCGAGAACGGGCGTGATGATTTCGATTTCCTCGCGACCGAGGTGGCCGCCTTCCCCTGCATGCGGGTTGAGTCCACATACTTTGATGTGCGGCCGGGCGATGCCAAGACCCTTTTGCAGGCCGCCATGCAGCACGCGAATCACCCGTTGCAGGTGTTCGGGAGTAATCGCTGCACTGACATCGCGTAGCGGCAGGTGGGTGGTAACCAGCGCCACGCGCAGGTCCTCGACGGCCAGCAGCATAACCACGTCTTCCGTACCTGTTGCTGCTGCAAGATATTCCGTATGCCCGGTGAACGGGATACCGGCGTCGTTGATAATGCCCTTGTGCACGGGCCCGGTCACCAGGGCATCGAAGCTGCCATCCCGGCATCCGGAAATCGCGATATCCAGTGTGTCCAGTACATAACGCGCGTTACGCCTGTCCAGTACGCCGGCCTGCACCGGGGCGCGCAGCGCGACCG
Organism: uncultured Gammaproteobacteria bacterium; assembly: GCA_965544015.1. Classification (GTDB taxonomy): domain Bacteria; phylum Pseudomonadota; class Gammaproteobacteria; order UBA9214; family UBA9214; genus UBA9214. The sequence continues at coordinate 1,389 of CBEULV010000129.1, forward strand.
GGGCGATACACAGTTCGCCGGGTTCATTGACGCGTGCTGCCTGGCTGGCATCGAATGTGCGGAAGTGAAACGGCCGCTGCAACCGGGTGGCACGTTCGCGCAGCAATTCCGGGTCGGCTATGACCACCAGTTCGATGCTATCCGCTATTTGCTCCGGCAACAGGCACAGGTCCGGACCGATGCCGGCCGGTTCGCCGGGGGTGAGTGCGATACGAAGTATTTTTTCAGGCAAGGGAGTGCGGTGGGCTATATTTCATCGACCCGGTATTCCACGTAGGCTTCATCGCGCAGCCGCCGCAGCCACAGGAACAGTTCCTCGTCGTACTTGCGCGAGCGGATCAGGTTGCGTACCCGGTTGCGCTCGAATTTCTCGGTGTTGTCCAGTTCGCGGTATTCATCCACCTTGATCAGGTGCCAGCCAAAGCGGCTCTTGACCGGTTCGCTGAGTTCGCCCGGGGACAGTTTGTCCATGGCGGCTTCAAAGGCCGGCACGGTTTCACCGGGTCCAAGCCAGCCGAGGTCGCCCCCCTTGGCGGCCGACAGGGTGTCCTGCGAATTGGAGCGTGCGAGGCTGGCAAAGTCCTCACCGCCGCGCAGTCTTATTTCCAGCTGCTCGATGCGCGCGCGGTTCTCTTCATCCGTGTGTAGTTCGTCGGCACGTAACAGAATGTGACGTACACGGGTCTGGCGCATGATGTGGCGTTCATCACCGTGCTTGTCCATCAGCTTGATGATGTGGAAGCCGCCAGGGCTGCGAATCAGCCCGGAAATATCCCCCACCTGCAGGGACTTGAGTGGTTCGATGAACAGTTCAGGCATTTGTCCAAGACTGCGCTTGCCGATATCACCGCCTTCCAGCGCGGTTTGTCCATCGGACTCGGCGATGGCAAGTTCGGAAAAATCCACATTGTTTTGCAGGCGGTCAAGCATGTTTTGTGCACGCTGTTCGGCCGCCTGGATGTCTTCCGGGCTGGCGGCCTCGGGGATGGCCACCAGGATATGTGCCAGGTGGTATTCCACGTTACCCGCGCCGCTGGCCTTGAGTGTCGCAAGCAGGTTATCTATTTCCTGTTCGCTGACCTTGATACGGCTGCCGACCATCTGGCGGCGCAGTTTCTTGATCAGCAGCTGTTTGCGCAGATCTTCCCGGAAGGCAAGGTAACTGAAGTCATCACGTTCGAGCACCTCGCGGAACTCGGACAGTGACAGCTTGTTCTCGCGCGCGATCTGCTGCACCTCGCTGTTCAGGGTGCTGTCATCTACCGACATGCCGTTCATTTCGGCAATCTGCAGCTGCAGCTTCTCCACCACCAGCCGTTCAAGTACCTGCTTGATCAGCACATTCCGGCTCGGTAGTGGTGTGCCTTTTTCCTGTAGCTGGGCAGAGACGCTGGCAACAGCGCTTTCCAGTTCACTGGACACCACGATACCGTCATTGATGATGGCCACGATGCGGGCTAGCGGGTAGCGCTGGCTGCTGTCAGGGATGCCCAGTGTGGCGCCGGTCTCTGCCTGTGCGCTGCACAGTGCGGCGAGCAGCAGGCAGGCGGGGAAAAACCTGGATAACGTCATGCAAAAATCCACTTAAAATCAGTTGTTGGAATGGTAGCCAAGGATACCACGTTCCAGCGCGTCATCGACGCTGGTGCCGAGTTTGCCAAGTCCCTTCAGCTCGAGTTGCAGGAAGATGGCAGTAGTACGGTCGACACCGTCTTTGTTGATGTAGCTGCGGCCGAGTAACTGCATGCCCCAGCAACAACTCTCATATGCCAGACCAGCCAGCGCCTCGATAGTTTCATTGCTGTCGAGATCGATGTACCAGCGTCCGACCGCGTGCCAGGTGCGGCTCAGTGGCCACAGGAACGAGATGTCGGCCTGTTCCTGTATATTGTCGCGGAACCGGTAGCCCAGGTTGATAAGCTGGCGTGGACCACGCCGGTACTGCAGGCGGTAGTTGTTGCGTTCGGTGTGCGAGTCGTGCGCGTTCCACAGTATCTCGGCGCGTGCGCTCCAGTGGTGTGTCAGCGACAGGTCCAGCTCGCCAATCAGGTCCGAACTGTTGTCCAGGTCGACTGTTTCCCCGGGCAGGGTAACGGTGCGGTCGCGGAAATACAGCAGCGAACCGAGGCTGACGCTGAGTAGCTGCTGGCCACTGGCGGGATTCAGGAAGCGCGTGGTCAGTGCGAGCGCCAGCTGGTTGGCATCGCCCATGCGGTCAGGGCCGTTGAAACGGTTTTCGCGGAACAGCGTCCAGAAGTTGAAATCGTAGTTACCGGTATCAAATACCGGCAGGTCGTGCTGGTCTTTCTCGGGTACGTACAGGTAGAACAGGCGTGGCTCCAGGGTCTGTATATAGGGCTTGTTGCCCCAGCTGCCGCTGCGTTCAAAGAAGCTGCCTGCGTCGAGACTGACCACCGGCGTGGTACGCGCAGGATCGGTATCGGTGCCGGGCACGGTATTATCCAGTGCATAGGCGGTATGTCGCACCCCAACGGCGGGTTCCACGTACCAGCCGGCACGACGCACCGGCAGGCTGAAGCGCGGTTGCACATCCAGCCGCGTGCCTTTCACCACACTGTTGTCACTGTGGGTGAAATAGTTTACTTCTGCCTGTGTCGTGGTCTTGATGCCCAGTACGCGCCTGTCGGGACTGAAGTCAAACAGGATTTGCGGCAATTGCCGGTAGGGGCGGTCGGCCGATGCCAGCGTGGCGTCCAGGTTCTGGAAGTCCTGTACAACAATGCCCAGCTTCCAGTCCTGTCCGTGATACGTGGCGCGTGCAGTACGTTCAAGACTGGTCTGGCTGGTCTGCACCAGCTCGTTACCAAGGTCTTCGAAGTAGCCGGTATCGGATGCGTCACTGGCGGTGATGCTGGTCTCCAGTCGTGCGGTCGGGGCGCCGCGATGGCGCAGGGTAACCAGGCTGCGGTCCTGGCCACCGAACTTGTCATCGGAGGGCAGGTACTCGGCGCTGACACTGCCCTTGCTATGGCGTGTCAGGTAACGGAATTCGCCACCCAGCATGACGCCACGGTCGCTCATCAGGCGCGGCGTGATGGTGGCGTCACGATTCGGTGCGATATTCCAGTACCAGGGAAGGCTGACATCCACGCCGGTTTCGTCGGTGGTCCCGACTTTCGGCAGCAGCAGGCCGGTCTTGCGCCGTTCATCGAGCGGGAAACTGATATAGGGCGTGTACAGGACCGGTACCCGCTTGAAAGTGACCTTGGCATTACGCGCTATGCCTTTGCCCTCGGTATGGTCGAGCTCGACCTCGCGTGCGGACAGCACCCAGTCCCGGTTGCCTGGCGGGCAGGTGGTGTATGAGGCATTTTCCAGGCGCTGCCGATAGGCGCCCTCAAGGCTCAACAGGCTGGCCCCGCCTCGCGCATGCTGCCTGGGCAGTGCGTAGGTAATCTGTTTCAGCACCCCCCGTTCCAGTTCCGTTTGCAGCAATGCACTCTCACCCTCCACCACCAGGTCGGGACCGGCAAAGCGGATGCCGTTGCTGGCCTCGACTTCGCCAGTCTCCTGCCGGAAGGTGATGTCGTTGGCCTGCAACTGGTGCTCGCCGTAGCGAATGATCGCGTCGCCACTCAGTGTGAACACGCGGTCCGGGCTGGCGGCAGCCCTGTCGGCACGCAGGTCGATGACGTCAGGATCACCGCCTTCGGCATCAAAACCGCTTTCCGGTGCAATCGGCGGGCACAGTGCCCAGCGGTCAGCCTTGTCCTGCGTGGTTGCAGGCACAGTTGCAGTTGCAGTTGCAGGTGCGGGAGTGACAGGGGTTTCACCAGCCGCAGCAGCAGCTGTGGTTAGTAAGCCGGTCGTTGCTGTGACAGGTGTTACCGGTGTGGCGGGACGCTGCTCTTCACCTGCCGCGGGGAACGTAGCCATTGACGGTGTTGTCGCAGCAGGAGGGTTGCAGTTCCAGGCGCCACTGCCCGGCTGTTCACAATGCCAGGGTGTGGCTGCGCTCGCATCGATCTGTACTCCCGCCAGCAGGAGCAATGCCCAGCGTGCCGCTGCTTGCCGGTAATTCACGCGTGAATGCCCCGAATGGCAGCGAGGTAGCACAGGGGTATCGGCGGACAAAGGCGCATGCAAAGACTTTCGAGGTCAGGTTCATCGGCCCGGCCGGATGGCGGACGCGAGGTAAAATCGCATAGAATGGCTTCAACTTCAAACATTATATAATCAGTGTGTTAGCGATCATGTCCGCAAGACAACGTTATTTGCTGCTGGCCGTGGCGCTGGCCGCGCTGCTGCTGCTGGTGACCGCGCCCGAGCAGGAGCCCGAGCTGCGCGAGGCGGTGGCCACACGCGTCCAGGTTGCCACGGTGGGTCGGCATGACCTGGTGCCGTCCGAGACGGTCAGCGGGCGGTTGGAGCCGGCACGTAAGGCGGCCTTGCACTTCGAGCTGGCCGGGCAGGTCAAGGTGCGTGCCGTGGAGCCTGGCCATGCGGTGGTTAAAGGTGCCTTGTTGCTGGCGCTGGACGCCGGCGACTACGCCGATGCGCTGGCCGAGGCCGAGGCGCAACATACACAGGAGCAGCGTAATATTGCTCGTGACCGCGAACTGTTGACCCTGGCGCGGCAGAACTATGCGTTGCAGAAGAATGACCTGGAGCGGATGGAGAAACTTGGCGCCGATTCACTGGTTTCCAGGTCCCGTCTCGATGAAGTGCGTATCCAGCTCATCAGGCTGGAATCGGAGCTGGCGCAGCTCAAGGCCAGCACCGGAACGGCGAATGCGCGTCTTGCCCTGAAACAGGCAGTCCGTAACCGCGCTGCGCGCAACCTGGAGCGTACCCGGCTGCAGGCGCCGTTTGCCGGTACCGTGAACAG
>CBEULV010000130.1:0-6231 GCA_965544015.1 uncultured Gammaproteobacteria bacterium
CTCAACAGAATTCGATAGTATAGGGTCGCACAAGTTCCTATTGATCGGCTCTGCCGTGTTACTGTGCATTCCGATGACCATCCGCCACCGCTTACAACGCCACATCCTAATCATTGGCACGATTATCATTATTGCGGGTCTCTTTGCCGCATCAGATACGCTGCACGATAAGACCGAAGAAATCATCATCTGGACCGAGGCTGCAATTTCCGAGGCACCGCTCCTCGGCATGCTGGTGTTTGTATTGCTTTCGATGTTGTCTGCGATGGTGGCCTTCTTTTCGAGTGCGTTTTTGGCCCCGATTGCGGTCTATACCTGGGGCAAGGCGGGCTGTCTCGCACTCCTCTGGCTTGGCTGGCTCCTGGGCGGGATTGTCTCGTTTTGTATTGGTCGGTTTTCGGGTCGCTCGGTGGCGGCGATGCTCATCGGCGAGGAAAAAATCGCTGGCTGGGAACAACAGGTAAGCAAACACACACGATTCATTCACGTTCTGCTGTTTCAGGCGGCCGTGCCGTCTGAAATCCCCGGCTACGTGCTCGGCATCCTCCACTACCGCTTTCTTCTTTATCTAGCAGCGCTGGCGATCACCGAACTGCCCTATGCCGTCGCCGTCGTTTACCTCGGGGAATCCTTTCTCGAAGGGGAGGCCATTGTTTTCGTCATATTGGGTGTCGCCGTCATTCTGCTGGGTGCGTTTCTGTTGCAGATTTTCAGAAGGGTGGCACAGCGGTAGCTAATAGCAAGAATAAACACCCCTTTTCCTGACAAGCAAGGCTATTGACCAATTATGATTCAAGTGGGCTGAACCACACTGGTCCCCAAGGGACTGTTTTCACATTAAGCCCATACACATATGATTGGTAGGAAGTTAGGCTGAGAAGGCGTATACACGGATAAGGACAAGTATTGGCGAATGACCGGAACGGGTCGAAAGTACCCGTTAAGTAATTGTTTATATTAGAGACACTGCCAAATGGAAACTTTAGGGTCGAAAGCGGACTCTCGATTGAAATCCTTGGGAATTCTTATCTGAACCTGCGGAGAAGGCAGGCGTGATGGTTTATGAAAGAAAAAAGGAGCTGCCCCCCTTCCCCTATCAATACTATTAAGGCTGGGTCCCCGCCTGCGCGGGGACGACAAGATCTTTTCTCTGTGTTCTCTCGGTAACTGCTCCTGCGTTACTCTACCTCCTACATCCCTGTAGTCGTGTGGCAGTTATTTCTTGTTTTCTTTGCGCCTTTGCGCCTTCCGGCAACTGCTCCATGCGTCGCCTAAAGCGCCTACTTTTGGTGCTCTACCTCCTACATCCCTGCAGTCGTGCGCGAGGCATTTTTACACGGCTAGTTAACCCTACGATCCCGCGATCGTCATCTGCTCTATCAGTACCGAGCCAGAGCGGGTATTCCCGCGCAGGTCGACATCGTTCCCTACCTCGACAATGTTCATGAACATGTCCTTCAGGTTACCGGCCACGGTGATCTCATCCACCGGGTACTGGATCTCGCCGTTCTCGACCCAGAAACCGGCTGCCCCGCGTGAATAGTCGCCGGTAACGATGTTTACGCCGAAACCAATGAACTCGGTAACCAGCAGGCCGGTGTCCATGGTCTTCAGCAACCCGGCAAGGTCCTTGTCGCCCGAATCGATGGTCAGGTTGCGCACCCCGCCGGCGTTGCCGGTGGTCTGCATACCGAGCTTGCGTGCGGCATAGCTGTTCAGCACATATCCCTGCAGGATGCCGTCCTGCACAAGATCCCGTGCCGCCGTGACCACGCCCTCGGCATCATAGGGTGCACTGCCGAGCGCCTTCTTCAGCAACGGCTGCTCGTGAATATGCATGAATTCCGGGAACACCGGCTTGCCTAGGTGATCAAGCAGAAAACTGGACTTGCGGTACAGGTTGCTGCCACTGATGGCATTGATGAAGTTTCCGAACAGGCTGCCGGCGATCTCTGCGGCGATAATCACCGGCGCCTGGCGCGTGGACAGCCGTTGCGCACCGAGCCGCCGGATGGTGCGCTCGCCGGCCATGCGCCCTACCTCTGCCGGCGCCTGCAGGTCGGCCCGGTCGCGCGCAGCATATGACCAGTAATCACGCTGCATCTGCCCGTCCTGCCGGCCGATCACGGAACAACTGATGCTGTGGTAACTGCTGCGATAGCCACCAAGAAAACCATTGCTGTTGCCATTCACGCGCATACCGACGTAGCTGGCAATGGTGGCACCCTCTGAATTTTCGATGCGGTCATCCACTGCCCGCGCGGCATCCTCGCACTCTGTCGCCAGTTCGATGGCGTGCTCGGCCTGCAGATCCCAGGGATGGTACAGGTCCAGGTCGGGAATCACCCTGGCCAGTCGCTCCGGGTCAGCCAACCCGGCACAGGGGTCCTGGCTGGTATAGCGCGCGATGTCACAGGCGGCCTTGACGGTGGCGGCAATCCCGTCCGGCTCGAAATCCGCGGTCGTCGCCGAGCCCTTGCGTTGATCAAAGTACACCGTCAGTCCCAGCGCGCGGTCGCGATTGAACTCCAGTGTCTCGGTCTCGCCGAGGCGCACGGTCACCGACAGGCCGGCATCGATGCTGACGCCCGCCTCGACCTCGTCGGCACCCGCCGCACGTGCCTGGCTAATGATGTCCTGCACCATTTCCTCGAGCCGGGAGGATTCCGGCAGTGGTTCGGCCTGTTCTGTCATCGGCTTGCTTGTCATGTTCGGTCCCTGTGTAAGACGAACGATTCTACCGGTCGCCTGCGGCGCGGACAAACCCGCTGAAACCGGTTATCCTTGGCAACGCATGAAATACGATGATCAGGATGAAATCAGCCGGTCACAGCGCAAACGTGACCTCGACGAGCTGAAACTGCTGGGCCTGAAACTGCTGGATTTCAGCGATGATGCACTGCGCCAGCTGGACCTGCCGGAACAATTGCTGGACGCCCTGCTGACGGCGAAGAAAATACACTCGAACTCGGCCCGCAAGCGCCAGCTTCAATATGTCGGCAAACTGATGAGTGAAATCGACGCGGAACCGATACGGGCCATCGTGCAGTCCCGCGAACACCAGCGCCTGACCTCGACACGGGAATTCCACCTGCTCGAATCACTGCGAGAAACGCTACTGGTCAAGGGTGATGCCGCCGTACCGGATGTGCTCGCCGAATTCCCGCGCACGGACCGGCAACACCTGCGCAAGCTGGTGCGCCAGGCACGCCAGGAACAGGAAACCGGGCAACCGCTGGGGGCAGCCCGTGCATTGTTTCGTTATCTGCGCGAGTTACAGGAAGAACAGGAAGATCCGGACTATTAATGCGAATCCGTCCCCCCCGGCCCAGGCTGGTAACGAGCGTGCTTATTTATCTTCCGCCTCGCCCTCTTTCTCCTGCCATTGCTGGTAGCAGTTCAGCCCGCAGAAATACCTCACGTAATCTTCAAGCTCTACCTTGCTGGCCTGGTCTGCCGGTATTTCCTTTAGACAAACCGCACAGGAGACAATGGCCCCCTCACCAGGTTTTGCCGGATCGGTCATGACCCACCTCCTCGATGAAAATTATGTCGATATTACAAGTATAGAACACCGGTACGGCGCATTTGACGCGCGTTACCGTTCCTCCCCCTGCAACGCAGCGGCATACTCCGCCACGATCTCACCTGCAGGTACGATGGTGTGGATACCTTGCACGCTCTTGCCGGCCTGGAAGATATCCCGGTAATCCATACCCTGCAGTGCCGCCCGTTTCAGCTTCCAGATCGACTGCAGGGAATAGAACATGCGCATCCAGTGCTTGCTGCGACGCCCGTGCAGCAGCCACTTCGCCAGCGGCCCGGCATGCACGCCCATCTTCTCGATGTACGGCGTACGGATGATCGATACCGGCACCCCGGTGATTTTCTCCGACAGCACGATATCCTGTTCAGCAGCGCCCACGATGGCCTGCTTGTAGTCGTCATGCGCCGTGCACTCGGTGGTCGCGATAAAGCGCGTACCCATCTGCACTCCCGCATAGCCCATGCGTACGGCCTCGGCAAACTGCTGCGCTGTACCGATACCACCGGCGCACACCAGCGGTTTGCCGAGCGGGCCGACCTCGTCCAGCAACTGCTGTGCCGGCAGGGTGCCGGCATGGCCGCCGGCGCGGTTGTTCACGCAGATAAACCCGTCCACGCCGCCGTCCAGCGCCTTCTCCGCCCAGCGCCTGTTGGTCACGTCATGAAACACCGTTATCCCGGTCGGGGCGGCACGCTCCACTACCCAGTTCGGATTACCCAGCGCAGTGACCAGGAACGGTACGCCCTCTTCCAGCGAGATATCCAGCCACTGGTGCACCCGTTCCATGTACTTTCTGGAACTGCGCTCGATGATAAGATTGACGCCAATCGGTTTGTCGGTGAGGCTGCGTATGTAACGCAGTCCCGCGCGGAAATCATGGCCGTGCACGTAACCCAGGCTCAGCGGCTGTACGATGCCGATACCGCCAGCCTCCGATACCGCGGCGACCAGTTCGGGATTGGAGCACGGGTACATGGCGCCGCAGATCAGCGGCACCTCGATATTCAACATACGGGTCAGCACAGTTTCCACAGCTACACTGGCCCGACCCGCCAGCGTGCCTGCGCCACGGCGACCACGTCACCCGCCACGTCACGAATCTCGCCGCTCAACATATATTCCCGCTCGGTGTTGTCCGGCGGCACCTCACAGCGGCATTCCGCAATCAGCTTGCCGCGTGCCTTCTTGAGGTAATCCATTTCGAAACCGGTAAGGATGCCACGCGCCTGGTCAGGGAGGCTGTTCATCAGGGCCAGCCCGGTTACCATCTCGCCGAGATTGGCCAGCGCCATGGCATGCACCGAGCGCAGGTGATTGCGCACGCCGCGCCGCTCACGCAGCGATACCACGCACTGCCCCGGCGCCAGCACTTCCACGCGGGCGCCGAGTGTACCGGTGTACGGCACCACCTTGCCCAGCGCCTTGCTGAACAACCATCTACCAGCTGCTGTCGGGGAAAGCCTGCGCCAGTGGTGGCGCAGTTCAGGGCCTATCGAGCGGGTCATGCTGCCTGGCGCCTCCCGGGAAGTGGATACCGGACCCCATGTTAGCGTAGCGGTGACCCGAATACCCGTCGGCCAAGCAGCCAGCCATAGACCAGCAGGTTGATCAGGATCACGGCGACTGCCAGCATGAGCTGGGTGGGCTCATCCAGTCCGGGTGGATACAGCACCGGCATCAGGTAGTGTGCGATAAAACTGCCAGCATAGCCGGACTCGCCTGCCACCTGTCGCAATTGCTGCTCCCACGGCGTCAGCGGGCAGATCCAGCTGTTCAGTTCCAGCAGTACTGCCCAGATGACGGCCGGCAGGTGCAGAAACACCATGCGCCGCCATTTGAAGGCAAGCAGTCCGCCCAGCACCACGAAAACAATGAAGGCGAAGTGCAGGACAACCAGCAGGTCTGCCGCAATGCGATAACTCACGTCATCTCGCCGCTGTCGTCCCGAACCGGGGCGGGCTCAATCCGGCCTGAAGGCGATCCGTCCGCTGCCGAGCAACAGCACAGCCAGCCCGCCAAACAGGTAGAAGCCCTGCAATTCCAGGCTCCAGCCACCGTGTTCGGACAGCGAAAAGAAATCGCCCGTGTGCGCCAGGCCGATAGCAAACAGCATGTTGACGACAATCATCAAACCGCCCACCCGGCTGAATACGCCGAAGACAAGCATCAGTGGTGCAAGTATCTCGCCGGCGAACAGGCCCAGGGCGATGAATTCCGGCAGCCCGTAAAAGGAAAGCAGGCCCCGGATAAAGTCCAGCGTGTCCGGATGCATCAGCTTGGCGACACCGTGAAACAACATGAGAATACCGACGCTACAACGCAGCACCAGCTTTCCGGCCGCATCGTTTTTCAGAGTATCTATCATGATGCCCCTCCGTTCGTTTCAGGAACAAATCAAGGGGTCAGAGTACTTGAAATTCACGGCTGGGTTCGAAATTACAAGCCATCATGTTTTCAAGTACTGACCCCTTGCCTTGATTCCGGGTGACTAGCCTTTATCCAGCCCGGCGCCAGCCCATCCAGAATTATTATCGACCCACCTTAAACTTATCCAATACCAGACCGTAACAGGAACCATCATCGCAAACCAACTCCAGTCTTCGATTAGAAATATCTTTACAACCCAATCCCGGCTTGCGAAAAACAGGGCCCAGGGAATGCAATAGATGGAAAAGGCCATGCAC
>CBEULV010000131.1:0-6182 GCA_965544015.1 uncultured Gammaproteobacteria bacterium
TCGGCCAGCCTGTCGGCGGCGTGATTTATCGGGGTCATTTATCGGGGTCAGAGCACAATTTTCCCTAATATTTGGCAATGCGAATATTAGGGAAAATTGTGCTCTGACCCCAAATAGAGAGAAATATGTTATTCGGACGCAACAAAAAGAATCCCATCCATATCGCCGACAAGGGCGTGCAGGAATGGCGCTACGCCACCTGCGGCTATTGCTCCACTGGCTGTTCCATCGAGGTGGGTCTGGATGCCGATGGTGAACCGGTCGCCTCGCGCGGCGTCGCCGACGCCGATGTCAACCGCGGCAAGCTGTGCATCAAGGGTATCTTCGAACACGAACTGTTTCGCAAAACCGCCGGGCGCGGCAATACCCCGCTGATCCGCAACAACCGCTGGGAAGCGTTCACGGAAACCGGTTGGGATGCCGCGCTGGACAAGACCTCGGAAGAGATCAAGCGCATTCAGAATACATACGGGCGTGATGCCTTTTCCATCGTCTCCACCGGGCAGATCATGACCGAGGAATTTTACACCCTTGGTAAACTGGCACGCGGCGTGGTCGGCACCAACAACTACGACGGCAATACCACGCTGTGCATGTCCTCGGCGGTATCGGGCTACAAGCGCTCGTTCGGATCGGACGGGCCACCCGGCTGCTACGATGATTTCGAACACACCGACTGCCTGCTGGCGTTTGGATCCAACCTGCCTGAGCAGCACCCGATTATCTACTGGCGCCTGCAGCAGGTGCGCGAAAAAAGAAAATTCCCCATCATTGTGGTCGACCCGCGTGTCACCATGTTTGCGCAGTTCGCCGACATTCATCTGCCGGTCGCACCCGGCACCGACCTGGTACTGTTGAATGCACTGGCACACGTCATTCTGGAGGAAGGACTGGAGGACCGGGCCTATATCGAGGCCCACACCGAGGGTTTTGACGCATTTGCCAAGCTGGTAGCGGAATACGACCCGGTCACGGCTTCACGCATCTGCGGCATCGATGAAGACACCATCCGCAACGTCGCCCGCCTGTATGGCAAGGCTGGCGCCGCCATGACCATCTGGACCATGGGCATCAACCAGAGCACGCACGGCTCCGACGGCGTGGTGGCAATCAACAACCTCAATCTCGTCACCGGCAACATCGGCAAACCCGGCGGTAGTAGCCTGTCCATCACCGGCCAGTGCAATGCCATGGGTACGCGCGAATGGTCATCCTGCTCCGGGCTGCCGGGATATCGCGCGCTGGAAAAGGAACAGGACCGGGAAGATATCGCAAAATTCTGGGGCATTGACCCGGAGTTCTTTCCGAAGCAGCGCGGTATGTTTATGACCGATATCCTGCCGGCCATCGAGTCCGGACAGATCAAGGGCCTGTGGCTGATCGCCACCAACCCGATGACTTCCATGGCCGACACCGCGCGTATCCGCAAGACGCTGGAGAAGCTGGAGTTCCTTGTGGTACAGGACGCCTACCGTGATGTCGAAACCAATGAGTACAGCCATGTGTTCCTGCCGGCCGCAGTGTGGGCGGAAAAGGAAGGTTGCTTTACCAACACCGAGCGACGCGTGAACCTGATCCGCAATGTCTGTAAACCGCATGGTGAATCCAGGCCGGACCTGTGGATCTTCAACGAAGTAGCGAAGCGTTTTGAACAGGGCCGCAAGATCCGCTTTCCGGAAACCGCCGAGGGTGTGTTCGACGAGCTGAAAGAGTTATCGAAAGGCCGCATGCTCGACTACTCCGGCATGAGCTATGAGAAAATCGAGAAAAACCGCGGCATCCAGTGGCCATGCAACGAGGACACTGCACCCGAAGGCTCTCAACGCCTGTACACCGACGCCGTGTTCCAGTACCCGGGGGGGCGTGCGAAGCTGATCGCACTGCCATTCTTCGACAACAACGAGCGCCCGAATGAGAGCTACCCGTTCTGGCTAAACTCGGGCCGCGTAGTGGAACACTTTCACACCCGCACACGTACCGGCAAGGTCGGCAACGCCAACAAGTTCAGCCCGACCCCGTACATGGAAATGAACCCGGACGCCGCCGCCGAACTGGGCATCACGCACGGCAGTTATGCGCGCCTTACCTCACGACGGGGCGACGCCGTGGTGATGGTGCAATGCACACAGCGCGTACCGCGTGACATGGTGTTCATCCCGTTTCACTACCACGAATGCGTCAACCGCCTCTCGCTTGGCCTGCTCGACCCGCACTCGCGCCAGCCGGCCTACAAGCAGTGCGCGGTACACATAGAGCCCGCCGCTGATCAGCTTGCTGCCGCAGAACGCAACCGCAGTGCGAGGGCGTTTTGATGTTTTATCAATTAATTTTTGCCACAGAGAACACAGAGCTCACCAGGGAAAGACAAATTCTACTGGCCTCTGTTTCCTCTGTGATCTCTGTGGCAGATTGGATTCTATTTTTCAATGTTTGAACCACGCCCGAAAGAACCGGACTACGCCTTCGTGCCGCACGTCCCGCACCCGGACAAGAACTGTTACGGGGAATCGATCGAGACCGTGCCGGAAGGCCACGAGCTGCGCGGCCAGTCGCTGAACATCAACGGCGATGGAAGTGTGTCGGACAATTCAGACCGCTACAAGCAACACGGTTTCTATTTCAACGCCGACAACTGCATTTCCTGCCACGCCTGCGAGGCAGCCTGCTCGGAGAAAAACGACCTGCCGGCACACATCGCGTTCCGCTCGGTGGGTTACGTGGAGGGTGGCTCGTACCCCGCCTATCAGCGCATGAACATTTCCATGGCCTGCAACCACTGTGATGACCCGGTGTGTCTGAAGGGCTGCCCGACGCGTGCCTACACCAAGTTCGCCGAGTACGGTGCGGTACTGCAGGACCCGGACATCTGCTTTGGCTGCGGTTATTGCACCTGGGTATGCCCGTACAACGCACCACAACTGGACACCCAGGCCGGCCATGTGTCCAAGTGCAACATGTGCGTGGACCGCCTCGAGGTCGGGCTGAAACCGGCCTGCGTCTCGGCCTGCCTTGCCGGTGCGCTCGACTTCGGCATCATGGAAACAAAACCTGACAATCGCGACCAGCTGGAGACACAGATCCCCGGCTTTCCGTCACCCGACATCACCCACCCGAACATCCGCTTTCAGCAGACCCGCAGCCTGCCGCACGAAATGAAGCGGCCGGACAGCATGCCACTGCGCTATGAACGCTCGGACAGGCAGGGTGAGGCCTATAGTGCAAAGGTAGATGTCGCAGACAGAAAGCGCGCCTGGAACCTGAAAAAACTCAGTACGCGCGAAAACCCGCTGGTGGTGTTCACACTGATTTCGCAGGCCGTGATCGGCGCCTTCATCACGCTGTTTCTCGGACCGCTGTTCGGTGTGGAAACGTTTACCGTGCACACCCACCCGGTTGCACTGCCGCTGATACTGTTTGGTCTCATCGGCGCCCAGACGCTGGCGCTGGTACTGTCCACGCTGCACCTGGGCCGCCCTCACCGCTTCTACCGGGCATTCAATAACCTGCGCTATTCACCGGTCAGCCGCGAGGTCGCCGGCATCGCTGTATTCTACAATTTCCTCGGTGCCTATACGCTACTGAGCACACTGCCGATGCTGTTTGGATGGTTGCCTGCTGGCTGGGTCGGGGGACTCGTTGTATTTAGCGGCTGGGGTGCCGTGCTGTCCGGACTGGCGGCACTGTATTTCATGCACAGCATCTACCGCATCGAGGCACGTCCGTTCTGGAACCACTGGCAGGTGCTGACCTCCTTTTACGGCAACATGCTCGTGCTGGGGCCACTGCTGGTGATACTGGCCTTTGCCTGCGTGCAATCGTACAGCGGCCTGCCCTGGTCCGCCACGGCGGCACAGCTGGCCGGCATCATGCTGCTCGGTGTATTGATGGAGAGCATTGGACTGTACCGGCATGCCCGGGACCTGCGGGACGGCAGCGGTGAGGCACAGGCCTCGCATTACGAGCAGACCACCACCTTCGGTAACACATACAGCGCCCGCAATGCCGGGCTCGGCCTGGCCATGGCCATGCTGCTGGCACTGCTTGTGAGTGCGCCTGCCGGCGTACCCGGCCTGCTACTGTGGCTGACAGCGGCAGGCGTGATTGTTGTGACCACGATTACCGGTCGCGCACTGTTCTATGCGCTGGTCATCCCGACCACCATGCCGGGCGCGTTTTTCTGGCGCAACAAGGGCTTTGAAGAGCATGCGCGCGAAACCGGGCTGGCGGAGATGCCACAGGTAGGCGTGTTGCCGGATTGCCATTAATAATGGTGTAGGAGCGGATCGCATCCGCGATCCTGTTGATAAACACATCGCGCTTGCGAAGCGCTCCTACAGAAATATGATTCTTCTCATGAGCACTCCCACCCTCAAACGCCTTACCGACATCCGCGATGACTTCGAGCGCGGCGTGTTCCTGGCACTCTACAACTCGCGTCGCCAGCGACTGCACCGTGTCCTGGCGCGTGTGATACTCGGTATCAAACACAGCCTGCGCGGCATCCTGTTCAGCTGGCCACTGTACCTGTTGCCCGCGGCAGCGTGGCTGCTGCAGGCACGCTACCTTCCGCTGATCCTGCTGCTGTTGCTACCGGGTGTATATATCTCTGGAACGATCCTGCGACGCGGTGTGCACGAGGACTATGCACGACTGGTGGAGGGCTGCATCCTGCGTGCAGGATACCCGGGACGGTTATTGTTCCCGGACAACTATCCGTAGGAAAAATGACAATCAACAGCGTGTTCAGACCGTTACAGCTGCCTCTCCACTCCCAATGGGGGAAGGGTATGCCGAAAGCGGTCGTGCTAGCTTGCATACAACGATGGAACCGGAGTGAACCATGAGCCATGCTATACCGGAGACAGATAACGAGGGTTATCTGCTCGACCCGTCGGAGTGGAATGAGGACATCGCCCTGGCGATCGCGGATCAGGAAAGTATTCCCATGACTGAAGCGCACTGGGAGGTCGTGAATTTCGTGCGCGACTATTTCGAGCAATCCCAGACCGTGCCTGAAAACCGCACCCTGTTGAAGGCACTGCGCGAACGCCATGGCAAGGACACGGCCACACGTCGCTATGTGCAAAACCTGTTTCCCTACGGTTTCGGTCAGCAGGCCTGCAAGATTGCCGGCATGCGCAAACCACTCAAGCTACTGCTGGACCTGTAGCTCACTGCGCCCATGCAAGCATCACTGACAGATCCGTATGGGCGCCGCATCGATTACCTGCGCCTGTCGGTGACCGATCGCTGTGATCTGCGCTGCATGTACTGCCTGCCAGAGGATTTTCGTGACTTCTCCGAACCGGAAGAGTGGCTGACATTTGACGAAATCGAGCGCGTCATCGCCGCCTTCGGCGCACTCGGGGTACGACGTGTGCGCATTACCGGTGGTGAGCCGCTGCTGCGCAAGAACCTGCCGCAGCTCGTCAACCGGCTTGCACAGCTACCGTGCATCGAGGATCTGTCATTGAGCACCAACGCCGTTGGCATGACACGCTATGCAAGAAACCTGCATGCAGCCGGCATCACCCGCATCAACGTCAGCCTCGACACCCTGCAACCGGAACGCTTCAAGCGCATAACACGCGGCAGGCTCGACAAGGTCATTGCCGGCCTGATGGCGGCCAGGGCCGCCGGCTTTGCGCCGATCAAGATCAACATGGTCGTGATGAAGGGCATCAATGACGACGAGGCCGGTGACATGGTGGAGTTCTGTATCGAACACGGGTTTACCCTGCGCTTCATCGAGACCATGCCGGTCGGCTCCCCGGGACAACAGGCATCCGGGCACTATCTGGACCTGCAGACCATCCGCGAGCAGCTGGAACAACACTACGAACTGCTGCCGGGCATGATGCCGGGAGGCGGACCGGCCCGCTACGTGCAGATCGCCGGCACTGACCTGCGCATCGGTTTTATCACACCCTTGTCACAGCACTTCTGCGCAACCTGCAATCGCGTGCGACTGGCGGCCGACGGGCGCCTGCACCTGTGCCTGGGACAGGAGCACAGTTTTGATTTTCGGGCGCTGTTGCGTCATGGTGCCAGTGATGACGAATTGCGCGATGCAGTACTCGAGGCCATCGCCCTGAAACCGGAACGGCACGAATTCAATGAGCGGCCACAACAGGTGGTACGCTTCATGGCAAGAACGGGTGGATAATGATTGATTCCTTTGT
>CBEULV010000132.1:0-6136 GCA_965544015.1 uncultured Gammaproteobacteria bacterium
AGGAACTGCAGCAGCAGCTGGAGCAACTGCAGGGTGAGTTGGCCGAGCGCGAGTCGCAACTGGAAAGCAGTGCAGCCGAGAGCGAAACCCGAACACAGGAACTGCAACAGCAACTTGATCAACAGCTGGACGAGTTGCAGCAGGTACAGGAGCAGCTGCAGGGAGCAACAGCAGAGCATGAGCAGGCGCAGTCGACTATCGGTACGCTGCAGGAAGAAAACCGGCAGCTCAGTATTTCCGGGAGTGAAGTAAATAACGAATACCAGGCACAGCTGGAGCGTGCGGAAGGCCTGCTTGAAGAACGCAATGCCGCCGCTGCAGTGTATGCCAGGCAACAGAAGGAGTGGGACGAGCAGCGCTCGGCCCTGCAGAAACAGGCTGCCACAGAGCAGGAGGTGGCCGGCAAGCTTCATGACGAGCTGGAGCAATTGACGGTTGCGATGGCAGAGGCCAGTGCGGTTGCTGAGCAGAAGCAGCAGCAGCTCGAGGAAGCCGGCGCGGTACTGGAACAACAGGAGCAGCGTTTTTTCGAGCTGGAGCAGTCAGCGTCTGCAACTGCCGATGAACTCGAGTTGTTGAAACAGCAGCGTGACGAGTTGCAACAGCAGGTGGAACAATCCGCCAGCGACAATACTGGCCTGGAACAGGAGGTCAGCGCTTTAGATGAACAGCTTGTAGCACTGGCCGGTTCCACCGAAGAACAGATTGCCGGGTTGCAGGCGCAGCTGGAAGCCGGGCAGCAGCAGTTTTCCCGCGCAGAGCAGGAAATTTCCGACAAGGATGCGCAGATCGAGACGGCGCGCCTGGAACTCAGCCAGCATGAGGTCGACAAGACCGTGCTGGGCCAAGAGCTTGAGCTGTCACGCCAGCAGGCACAGGAGCTGCAGCAGGCGCTCGAGCAGTATGAGACCCAGGTAAAGTCACTTGAACAGGAGCTGCAGGAGTCATCGCGCAAGGCGCATGACGATCTGAAGCGCAAGAATGATATTGAGAAGGAGTTGCAGGGTCAGATAGAGCAGCAGCGCAAGAAACTCGAGCAGGTAACTGCCGACTATCAGAAAGCACGCAAGGAAGCACAGGATAACATCGATTACCTGCGTGACGAGCTGCATGCCGAACGCGATGCGCGTGACGTGGAGCGCGTGGAAATGGCAACGCTTCAGCGCGAGCTCAAGGAGCAGCTGACCATAGTGGCCAGCGGGCAGGAAGGTAATACCGGTGACTCCTCAGGTGTCATAGAAGAAGCTGTCGATGCGGCACGCGCCGAAGAGCGCGGCCGTCTGCAGGGTGTGCTCGAGGCCCATGCTGCGACCGAGGAGCAGCTGACCAGGGTACAGGCGGAGCTGCAGCAGGCGCATGCGGAACTGGCCGAACATCACCGCGAGGAGAAGAACCGTCGTCAGGGTGATGTCGAGCTGATGGAGGAACAGAACCGGCAGGCCGAGGCAGCCATCGCCCAGCAGCAGGACCAGCTGCAAAAACTAACAGAGGAACGTGACGGCGCACTCGAGGAACAGCAGGAATTGCGCGAGAAGATGGATGCCTTGCGTGCTGAGGTCGAGGTGGCGCGCGGACTGATGAGCGGACCCGGTCAGGGTAAGCTGGAAGACCCGGTCCAGTTACGCAAGCAACTCGATGATACGCGCCAAAATGTCGAGATTGCAGTACGTTTGCGGACCGAGGCCGAGACGGCACGCGACCGCCTGCTTGAAGAGCGTGACAAATTGCTGGTACAGCTCGAGAACAGCCAGAATGTGGGCGCGCCGGCACCAAATTCAGAACCGCCAGCAGGGGGTTCCCGGCAGACACAGACGGCGTCTGATGCGGCTGGTCCCGGGCAAGCTGCCACGCAGGAAACAGTGCAGCCGGAATCGGCCTCGAAGAAAGTCCCTGGCGGTGTCAGCCGGCTGCCGCGCTGGCTGGGACCTGCAATCAGTTTGCTAGCGGTCGGTATAATTGCCATGGCTGTCTGGTTCTTGATTCCAGTGGAATTCCTGGTTGAGAATGAAGCCTCCATCGACATTGCTGAGAACGTGGCAGACGTCGACGCCGAAGGCATGCCGCCGGTAGCAGCGGAGCTATCAGAGACCGAAGCGGTACAGGAGCCGACTGCAGAACATGCGCAGCCGGCACCGATCGTCCGTGAGAAACCCGTCAAGCAAGCCAGTAAACCGGCGCCGGTTAAAAAGAAGAAAGTAGCGCAGGCTCCGGCTAAAGAGAAAAAGGCTGCACCGGCCCCGGAGACGGCAGCCCCGACGAAGACCAGTCCTGTTGTGCGCACTTTCAATGACCGGCTCAAAATTGGTGGCAGGGGTCCTGCCATGGTTGCACTGGCCGCAGCCTCCTACCAGATGGGCAGTCCTGGTAATTCGATTAACTTCACGGAAGTGCCGCAGCACGAGGTGAAGCTGTCGGCTTTCTCCATAAGCCGTCACGAGGTTACCTTTGACGAGTATGGCCGTTACGCGCGCTCCACCGGGAAACGCCTGCCGAAGGATGAGGGCTGGGGACGTGGCAAGCAGCCGGTTATCAACGTCTCCTGGAGTGATGCGCGGGGCTACGTGGAATGGCTGTCCGCACAAACAGGAAAGACCTACCGGTTACCGACCGAGGCAGAGTGGGAATACGCTGCGCGCGGTGGTAATGAAAATAATTTCTGGTGGGTCGGGGTACACAAGAATATACCGGCAAACTGCTTCGATTGTGGCAGTAATTGGGATGGTGCGCGAACCGCGCCGGTCGGGCAGTTCGCTGCAAATAACTATGGTCTGCACGATATGGCAGGCAATGTGCAGGAATGGACAGCAGACTGTTACAACAAAAACTATACCGGTGCACCGGCTGATGGCAGTGCCTGGTTAACGCCTGAATGCACCGCGCATGTTGTGCGTGGTGGCGCCTACTCCAGTCCGCAGGATTCGCTGCGCAGCGCCAAACGCGTCCAGCTGGACCAGGATACCCGGCTGGACAATGTCGGCTTCCGCGTAGTGCGCGTGGATTGACCTTGCCGGCAGGTCACGCCATTCGGCGATGGCCCTGAATTCACGGTTGACAATACGCTGCCTGGCCGTAGTCTGCGGCCATGGCAGATTCCACACAAATACGGTTATGCCGGCTGGATGATGTCGGCGAAGGGAGCAGTCGCGGCCTGACGGCAAGCTGTGCCGGGCGTATGTACGATGTATTCGTGGTGCACAAGCACGGGGAGGTGTACGCCTATCTCAACCGTTGTCCGCATACTGGCGGTCCGCTGGACTGGGTCCCTGACCAGTTCCTCAGCCTCGACGGACAGCATATCCAGTGCGCCACGCATGCCGCGCTGTTCCGTATTGACGATGGTTTCTGCATTGCCGGCCCATGCAGCGGTCAGTCCTTGGCCCGCCTGCCGGTGTTCGTCAAGGACGGTGAAGTCTGCCTGCGCGAGGACGGGCTCTGTGTGGAAGGTGGCTAGCCACTGGAGCCGGCAGCCGTCACCGGCGGCGCCTGTCAGAGATCTTTGAGCAGGCGCTGCAGCAATACCATGTAGGCCTCGGTTGGGGTGGCCTGTTCCGGGTCAAACGTGCCATTGACCGGTTGCAGTGCGGGTGTGCAGTGATCCTCACCTGCATGGTCAGCAACCCGCGTTACTCCTTTGTTCTCGGAAATCACCGCGCCTGTTGCCAAGTCGTAGATAATAGCCATGATGTGCCTCCTGTTGCAGCCGTATATTCTTATCGGCATGCAATCACGGCAGTTGAGGCAGCAATCCGGAACAGGGCGGGAAAGGGTCAGCGTGCGGCTTATAAGCCTGGTTCACTCCAGATCGTCAATCGGATTGATATGGTCGTTGGGTGCGGTCAGTTCCAGGTCGACGCCATAATCCTCACGTACGATATCCAGGGACCCGGACCAGTCTTCCGGTGGCTCGATACTGCTGACTTCCATTTCCTTCCACGAGTCGAGGTCGAGTTCCTCAACGGCACCGTCATAGTGCTGGATTTCCAGAGTTTCCTCCTCTTCGTCATGTGCGACAATTTCAAACCTGTCGCCGTTGACGGCCTGGTACCAGTCACCGATGCGTGGTACTTGAGTCATCTTGGTGTCTCCGTTTGTACTGCTGACAGAGTGTGTCATTGCTCCCTGTTTGTGTATCCTGAATGTAACCGGAATATATCTATTTATAAGACTTGCAGGGCGGGTTGGCAAGTGTCATTCGCAGGCGCCGGATTCAGGCACTGATGAGGGTCCGTTTCTGCGTGTTTCGCGCCATGCATTCTCCCTCTCTGCCACGGGCCGGGGCCTGTCATTTGTGACAGGATTTCATGTAAGCGACTGGATTCGCCGGGAAATTCACTGCCATGTGTCCCGCACTCGTCAGCCATACACAATTTCCCCGTGCGCGGCCAATAATGATTAATACTTTGAAATCAAGGGATTGATTTTTCCGCATTGCAGGCCGCCCGTGACGGGTGCGCTTGGCGGGAGATGGAAGGCGTCGGTCCGGTTGCTGAAAATCCCGTGCTGTTAGGGTAAAGTTCGCGTTTCATTTCTGTCGGGCCCGGCTTGGCCGGGCCGCGAAAAATTCAGTGAGGACAACAGCATGGCCGATTACAAAATTGCACCATCCATCCTTTCAGCAGACTTCGCCCGGCTCGGGGAGGAAGTTACCAACGTGCTAGATTCAGGGGCGGATATCGTGCATTTCGATGTCATGGACAATCATTATGTACCGAACCTGACAATCGGCCCGCTGGTCTGCGAAGCGCTGCGCAATCATGGTGTGACGGCCGACATCGATGTGCACCTGATGGTCAAGCCGGTGGATCGCATTATTCCCGATTTTGCCAAGGCCGGTGCAACATGGATCACCTTTCACCCGGAAGGTAGCGAGCATATCGATCGCTCCCTGTCACTGATACACGAGAATGGCTGCAAATCAGGCCTGGTGTTCAATCCGGCAACGCCGCTGGACTACCTGAAGCACGTCCTCGACAAGGTGGACATGATCCTGCTGATGTCGGTCAACCCCGGCTTCGGTGGACAGAGTTTCATTCCCGAGACACTCAACAAGCTACGTGAGGCGCGCCGCATTATCGACGAGAGTGGGCGTGATATTCGTCTGGAAATCGATGGCGGTGTGAAGGTCGACAATATCGGCGAAATCGCAGCCGCCGGTGCGGATACCTTTGTTGCCGGTTCTGCGATCTTCGGTGCCGATGACTACAAGGCTACCATCGATGCCATGCGTGCCGAGATTGCGAAGGCGGTAGGCTGAGCGTGAGCCTCATTCGCAAGCCCGAGATGATCCTGATTGATGTGGATGGCACCCTGGTCGACAGTGTGCCCGACCTTGCGTACTGCGTTGATACCATGATGGCGCAGCTGGGGCGAGAGCCACATGGCGAGTCACGGGTGCGCGACTGGGTCGGTAACGGCGTGGAGCGGCTGGTGCGGCGTGCGCTGGTCGGCCAGCTCAAGGGCGAGCCGGACGAGTCCGACTTCAAGCGCGCCTATCCGCTTTTCATCGAGCTGTATACAGAAAATACCTCGACGCGTTCAGTGTTATATCCCGGCGTGCGGGAGGGCATCGATCTGCTCAAGGCGGCCGGCTACAAGCTGGGGAGTGTGACCAACAAGGCGGCGCAGTTCACCGAGCCCCTGTTGAAGGATCTCGGTATCTATGATGATTTTTCTATCGTTATCAGTGGCGATTCCCTGCCGAAGAAGAAACCGGACCCGGCGCCATTGCTGCATGCTGCGCAGTTCTTCGGGTGCAGCCCGGCAAATGCGCTGATGATCGGTGATTCGGTAAGCGATGTGGCCGCGGCGCGCGCCGCGGGCTTCCAGATCGTGTGCATGAGCTATGGTTACAACCACGGTGTCGATATCCGCGAGGCTGGTCCGGATGCGGTGATTGATTCACTGCTGGACATACAACCCCTGCTCGAGCAGGCGGCCTGATTGTCATGTGTTTCACTGGAGAGATTTTTTCTGGTCACTGCAATGCGGGCGGGCGATGGCGCAAGCCGGTCATCCGCTACAACTGTGTACCAGCCCTGAATCTCAACGGTGAGTCGCATGACGCCTGAACAATTCAGTGCCCTGGCTGAACAGGGCTACAACCGAATCCCGCTAGCTCGCGAGGTACTGGCCGATC
>CBEULV010000133.1:0-6100 GCA_965544015.1 uncultured Gammaproteobacteria bacterium
CGATATCCCCTTTGGGGGGGCGGCGCTTGCTCGCGACCAGGTAGTTCTTCGCGGTATTGATCGCGATCCGGTAAATCCAGGTATAGAACGCACTGTCGCCACGAAAACGCCCGATTGCCTTGTAGGCCTTGATAAAGGCCTCCTGTGCCACATCCATGGCCTCATCGGGGTCCCGCACGTAGCGATTCGCCAACTGTATGATTTTATTCTGATATTTAAGAACCAGTATATCGAACGCGCGCTTTTCACCCCGTTGAACCCGCTCTACCAGTGCCTGATCTATGCTTCTTTCGCCCATCCAGGCCGTCTCCCGTCAACCCGGAACTATCCGATAGACCGCTTCCGTTTCGGATAGTTCATGATAGTGTATGAAAATCAGTCAGTTCCCAAGAGCCCATGGCGGGCCTTGCGCGGATAGGGGATTGTACACGTTCTCCGCGCCAATACTTGCGCTGACAGGAAGCCTGCCGATTCTCGATGAGCACATAGCCACATGACAGACAGTCCGGAATTTGATGTCCTGGTCATCGGCAGTGGCGCTGCCGGCCTGGGCCTTGCGCTGCATCTACCGGCATCCCTCAAGGTCGCCATCCTGGCCAAGAGTGAACTGGAAGAAGGATCCACGCTGTATGCACAGGGCGGCATTTCCGCGGTCACCGATCCATCGGACACCTTTGAATCACATATTGCCGATACACTGAACGCCGGTGCGGGTCTGAACCACCCGGATGCCGTGCGCTTCACCATCGAGCACGCCCCGGCAGCGATCCAGTGGCTGGTCGACCTCGGCGTCCCGTTCACCCGCAAGGCCGCAGGCGGCGAACCGGACACCTTCCACCTGACCCGCGAGGGCGGGCACTCCACGCGCAGGGTCCTGCATGCCGCTGACGCCACCGGCCGCGCCATGGAGACCACGCTGGTCAGCGAGACACGCAAACGCAGCAACATCACCCTGTTTGAACACCATATCGCCATTGACCTGATCACGGCCGCCAAACTTGGCCAGGCGAGTAATCGCTGCCTGGGCGCCTACGTGCTGGACATCCGCGACCACAAGATCAGTACCTTTGCGGCCCGCCATGTGGTGCTGGCCACCGGAGGTGCCAGCAAGGTATACCTCTATACCAGCAACCCGGACACTTCCAGCGGTGACGGTATTGCCATGGCATGGCGCGCCGGCTGCCGCGTGGCCAACATGGAATTCAACCAGTTCCATCCGACCTGCCTGTACCACCCGCAGGCCAAGTCGTTCCTGGTAACCGAGGCGGTTCGCGGTGAAGGTGGCCGGCTGCTGTTGCCGGATGGCAAACCGTTCATGGAACGCTTCGATGAGCGCGGCAACCTCGCACCACGCGACATCGTGGCACGGGCTATCGACCACGAAATGAAACGCCTGGGCGCCGAGTACGTACTACTGGACATCAGCCACAAGCCGGCACCGTTTATCAAGGAACACTTCCCGAACGTCTACGCCCGCTGCCGGGAATTGGGTTATGACATGACGCTGGAACCAATCCCGGTGGTGCCGGCCGCGCATTACACCTGCGGCGGCATCATGACCGATCTCGATGGACAGACCGACCTGCCCGGCCTGTTTGCAGTCGGTGAAGTCGCCTGCACCGGCCTGCACGGTGCCAACCGCATGGCCAGCAATTCGTTGCTGGAGTGCCTGGTATTTGGCAATGCCGCCGCACAAAAGATCATTGATACGCAGGACCAGACACCGGCACCCCCTGCGCTGCCAGCCTGGGATGAATCGCGTGTGCGCGACTCCGACGAAGAAGTGGTGGTCAGCCATAACTGGGACGAACTGCGCCGCTGTATGTGGAACTACGTGGGGATTGTGCGCACCAACAAGCGCCTGGAGCGCGCATGGCGGCGTGTAGATCTGCTACAACAGGAAATCCAGGAGTACTACAGCAACTTTACCGTATCCAGCGACCTTATCGAACTGCGTAACCTGGCCCAGGTCGCGGCACTGATCATCCGCTCCGCACAACAACGCAAGGAAAGTCGCGGCTTGCATTTCACGCTGGATTACCCGGTCAGCAATAACTCACGACCGCCTACGGACACCATCCTCAGCCCACAGACTTTTCAGGAACTGCCAACCCGCAAGGTATCGTAAAAGACTAATCGATCCTGAAACCCGGGGGTGCAGCAACAACCACCGCCTCGCACTGCACATCACTGACCCGCGCCTGCGGCGGGCCGGTCTGTAGCCAGTCACACAGGGCATCAACCTGCGCGCCGTCCCCGCAGACCAGCACCTCGACACGCCCGTCAGGCAGATTGCGGGCATGGCCGTTCACACCCAGTTTCGCGGCCTGCTGCTGTGTCGATGCCCGGAAAAACACACCCTGCACACGACCGCTGACATAACAGCGACGGCACACCATGACCCGGCACCCTAGTTCGCGTCTTCCGTGCCTGCCTGCGCCAGTCCTGCCTGCTTGCGCGCAATGTACTTTTCAATGGTTTCTCGTGTAACGGGGCCTTCCTGGCGCGCCGCGAGCTCACCCTGCGGTGAAATGATATAGGTCGTCGGCAAACCCGTCACCGGGCCCAGTGGCGTGACCGGTAGCGGTTCCATGCGCATGACCGGGTAGGAAATCATGTGGCTGTCGACGAATTCCCTGAGGTATTCCTCGTTGACCTCTTCATAGTTGACGCCCAGCACCACCAGGGAATCCCGGTTGTCTTCGTACAGTTCCACAAAGTCCGGAATTTCTTCCAGGCAGGGCGGGCACCAGGTAGCCCAGAAATTCACGATCACCCACTTGCCACGGTAATCCGACACGGATACCGTCTTGCCATCGAGGTCCGTCAGGGTGAAGTCCACCTTGTCGCCGGCAAACGCGCTTGCGGCCAGCATCGCTGCCGCGAACAACAATACACGCATGTATATCTCCTTGAGATGTAAAGTGGGATGATTATACCGCCACACGGATTAATTCAGGTGATTTACCTTCAACACACTGAAACGGCTACAATTGGGACCGACGTTACCGACTGAGGTTCCATACCAGACACATGAGTACGATCAGCAAACAGGATTTCATCGGCAGCATCTGCGATGCCCTGCAGTATATTTCCTATTATCACCCACCTGATTTTATCAGGGCGATGCACGCAGCGTACCAGCGCGAGCAGTCCCCGGCCGCGCGCGATGCCATGGCGCAGATCCTGATCAACTCGCGCATGTGCGCCGAGGGACACCGGCCGATCTGCCAGGACACCGGTATTGTCAACGTTTTCCTCAAAATCGGCATGGATGTGCGCTGGGACACCGACAGCAGCATCGATGACATGGTCAACGCCGGTGTACGACGCGCCTACCAACACCCGGACAATCCGCTGCGCGCCTCCATAGTCAGTGACCCGGCCGGCGCCCGCCGCAACACCGGCGACAACACGCCGGCCGTTATCCACAAGGACGTCGTACCGGGGGACAGCATTGAGATCATCGTTGCCGCCAAGGGAGGTGGCTCGGAAAACAAGTCGCGGTTTGCCATCCTCAACCCGAGCGACGATATTGTTGCATGGGTACTGGAACAGGTACCGACCATGGGCGCCGGCTGGTGTCCGCCCGGCATCCTTGGCATTGGCATCGGCGGCACCGCCGAGAAAGCCATGCTGCTGGCCAAGGAGGCCATCCTGGAACCCGTCACCATCCACGAACTGCAGGCACGTGGCCCGCAAGACCGGCTGGAAGCATTGCGCCTGGAGATCTTCGACAAGGTCAATGCGCTGGGTATTGGTGCACAGGGCCTGGGTGGCCTGACCACGGTACTGGACGTGAAACTGAAGGACTATCCGACCCATGCATCCTCAAAGCCGGTGGCAATGATCCCGAACTGCGCGGCAACCCGGCATGTGCATTTCACGCTGGATGGCAGTGGCCCGGCACAACTGGTGCCCCCCCGCCTGGAGGACTGGCCGCAGATCACCCGTGAGGGAGTTGCTGGCAGCCGCCGCGTGCAACTTGAAGACATCACGCGCGAGGACATCCGGACCTGGCAACCGGGTGAAACCCTGCTACTGAACGGAAAGTTCCTCACCGGGCGCGATGCGGCACACAAGCGCATCATCGACCTGCTGGAGCGCGGCGAAGCCCTGCCCGACGGACTCGACTTCAATGGGCGCTTTATCTACTACGTTGGCCCGGTCGATCCGGTCGGCACGGAAGTGGTGGGGCCGGCAGGTCCTACCACGGCCACGCGCATGGACAAGTTCACCGATGCCATGCTGGAAAAGACCGGCCTGCTCGGCATGATCGGCAAGGCCGAGCGCGGACCACAGGCGATCGAGAGCATTGCGCGGCACGGCGCGGTGTATCTGATCGCCACCGGCGGTGCCGCCTACCTGGTTTCAAAGGCCATTCGCACGGCCCGGGTCGTCGCCTTCGAGGAACTGGGCATGGAGGCAGTGTATGAATTCGAGGTGCAGGATATGCCGGTGACCGTGGCAGTCGATGCGCAGGGCAACTCGGTGCATGAAACCGGGCCACGCGAATGGCGTATGCGGATTGCAGATATTCCGGTAGTCAAGGCATAGGACGCAGGGCAACCTGCCGCTGGGTGCCAGGCACGCCAGATTATCCAACCACGGGGCAAAACAACATGACCGAAACCGTCACGATCTACCACAATCCGCGTTGCAGCAAGTGTCGCGCCACCCTGGAATTGCTCGGCGAAAACGGTATACAACCGGAAATTGTCGAATATCTGGAATCGCCACCCGATGCGGACACCCTTGTCGCCCTGCTCGACATGCTGGGACTGGAGCCACGCGAACTGATGCGCACGCACGAAGCCGAATACAAAGAGGCAAAACTCGACACCCCGGAGCTGACACGCGAGCAACTGATTGCCGCCATGGTGGAACACCCGAAACTGATCGAGCGGCCTATCGTGGTCAGTAATGGCAAGGCGGCGATCGGCCGGCCGCCGGAGAGAGTGCTTGACATTCTTTAAAATCATTACCACAGAGGACACAGAGGTAATAGATGCGTATCTTGTATTATCTTCTATTCAACTCTGTGTGCTCTGTGCCCTCTGTGGCTAATAAACTTAATTGAAGATGAACGAAATACTTGTCCTCTACTACAGCCGCTATGGCGCAACCGCGGAGATGGCGCAACACATCGCGCACGGCATCGAGTCCGTGCACGACTGCGCCGCACGCATCCGCACCGTGCCGCCGATATCGACCGTTTGCGAGGCAACCGCCGATGACATCCCGGCAGAGGGGCCTCCCTATGCCACGCTCGATGACCTGCAGGAATGTGCAGCCCTTGCACTGGGCAGTCCGACCCGCTTTGGCAACATGGCGGCACCACTCAAGTACTTTATCGACTCGACCAGCAGCCTGTGGTTGTCAGGGGCACTGGTGGGCAAGCCGGCCGCCGCGTTCACCTCGACATCCAGCATGCATGGCGGGCAGGAAACCACCCTGCTTTCCATGATGCTGCCACTGCTGCACCACGGCATGCTCATTACGGGACTGCCCTACACGGAAACCGAACTGCTCAGCACCGTAACCGGCGGCACCCCCTATGGCCCCAGCCATACCGCCGGGGCCGACAGCAAACGGCCGTTGAGCGACGATGAGAAAACCCTGTGCATGGCACTCGGCAAGCGCCTGGCAAATACCGCCTGCCGCCTGTGCAAGCGATGATCCGCGCACGTCTTCTGTATGGCCTGACCGTGACCGGCTATTTCGGCACCTTTGGACTATTGCTGGCATGGTATGCCTGGCTGGCGCCCTCACCTTATTTTCCGGTAGCGCTGGTACTGCTATGCCTGGTCACGCCACTGCTGTTCCCGCTACGCGGCATCCTGCATGCACGCCGCTATACCATTGCCTGGAGTTGCTTCCTCGCCCTGCTTTACTTTACGCACGGCGTCATCGCGGCATACAACTCGCCGGTCACCCGCCTGTACGGCCTGCTGGAAATCCTGTTCGCATCGCTCTGGTTCCTCGGCGGAATGGCTTACATCAGGGCAGGTAAGGCTTGAGAGAAAACAGCGATTGGAATCAGCCAATCCCCAGCACTTCTTTAACAAAGGGAATCGTCAGGCGCCGCTGCTCGATCATT
>CBEULV010000134.1:0-6034 GCA_965544015.1 uncultured Gammaproteobacteria bacterium
TGAAGCCATCTGTCAGTCCATGCTGGCCCACTGAGTGCAATAGCATGCGCAGGTGGCTGGATGCCCTGAACCGAAACGTACTGTGCCACTACCGCACCCGCATTATTGGCGGATTCGCGGAACCGTTCTACAAGGCGCCCACAACTGAAGCATTCGCGGAGATTCGGTTCACACATGATTACGTGCGCAGTGCGTTGCATGAACTCGGCCACTGGTGCGTGGCAGGCGAGCAGCGCCGCACGCAGGATGACTATGGGTACTGGTATGCGCCGGATGGCCGCAGCAGCGCACAACAGCAGTTGTTTTTCCAGGTCGAGATTGAGCCACAGGCCATCGAGCGACACTCCTGTACCGCACTGGGCATCCCGTTTGCGGTCAGCGTAGACAACCTGGGCAATCCGGCCATTGAGGGAGCGGCCGAATTCAGCACAGCCGTCGATAACTGCTACGCACGCTACACCGGCAATGGCCTGCCCGGACGTGCCAGCGAGATTTATCACTGCCTCGCCAGTTGGAAGTCTGCAAACCCGGGCATTTAAAGAGAACAGGGGGCTCTCAAGCAGATATCGGACGAAGCCGATATATTTAGTGCCCGCAACATCCTGCCAGCCAGCAGAAAGCATATGGATACAGAGCTACGACACCGGCTGTTTTCAATACTCATGGTCACGCTGATCGTGGCCCTGTCGGGTTGCGCCTCGGAACCGAGTGTTGCTCCACGCAGTTTAGGCCAGCCTCAGAAAATCGCCTTGCCGCAGCACCCGGGTGCAAGCATTGCAGCTTCTCTGGTGGGTGCGCCGTATCGCTATGGCGGATCCTCGCCGCGCGGTTTCGACTGCAGCGGGCTGGTCTACTATTCCTACAGAAAGGCCGGTATCCGCGTACCTCGCACTACACAGGCGCAAATGCGTAATGCCCGTCAAATACCGCTGAAGCAACTGCAACCGGGTGACCTGTTGTTCTTCAAGCTGGACCGCAAGCCGGTGTCGCATGTCGGCATCTATGCGGGCAACGGACAGTTCATCCATGCACCGTCACGCGGGAAAAAGGTATCCTTTGCTCTCATGAACGACCCCTACTGGCGAACACGCCTGATCGCAGCCGGACGCTATTTCTGATTTCCGGGCGCATGCAATGCTGAAGTTGGCTGCAGCCAGCCTTATAATCCTGCTGATGAGCATCTCAGCGCAGGCAGAAGAGACCATCACACAATTGTCCGCCTGCCCGGACACACCCAACTGTGTATCGAGCCAGGCACTCGACACGGCGCATTTCATTGCGCCCATCCCATACAGTGGATCACCTGATTCCGCACTGCAAAGGCTCAGGACCGTGCTCGCGACCGGGCAGCGCACGACCATCACAGCAAAGCAGGGCGCTTACCTGCACGCAGAAGTACGCAGCCCGATCTTCCGTTTCGTGGATGACATCGAATTTCTGCTCGATACGGAACAGCAACTGATCCACGTGCGTTCCGCTTCACGCACCGGTTACAGCGATTTCGGAGTCAACCGCCGCCGTGTGGAGCACATTCGCACGGCCTTCATGAAGGCACCATAGGCTGACATGCAGGAAGAGGGCGTCATCAAGTTTGACCTGCGGTTCACACCGTCAAGCCTGGACGCGCAGGTGTTGCCGGATGGTCTGCGCCGTTGGCGTGACAGGCTGTGGCAAGAGGGTCTGATCGGGCAGCAGGCAGGACGCTATGATGGCTATGCCTATGGCAATGTCAGTTGCCGGCTGCCGCCGTTTGACGTCGCGCCCGGACAACGATCGTTTCTAATCAGCGGTTCGCAAACCGGCAACCTGCCACAGCTGGATGCGCGCCACTATGCCGTGGTCAGCACCTGCGACATCCGGCAAAACAGGGTGACGGCATATGGCCCGCTCGAACCCTCATCGGAAGCACTGACACACGCAATGCTCTACGACCAGGACGATGGCATCCGCGTGGTGTTTCATGTACATTCCCCGGCCATCTGGCAGGCCGTCGACAGCACGGGACTACCGGTCACGGCCGCGGATATTGCCTATGGCACGCCGGAAATGGCACAGGAAGTTGCACGCCTGTTCCGTGAAACCCGTGTCGGGCAACAGCAGATATTCGCCATGGGCGGGCATGAAGACGGTGTAATTGCCTTCGGGAGTACCGCGCAACAGGCGGGCGGCATACTGCTGGACTGTCTTTCACGCTGCCAGAACCCATCTAAATCGCCTGCACCCTCGGGATAGGGGTCAGCCTGACGGACTGGCTGTGACAGGCCCTTGCCGGGGTCTGTGTGTTATTTAACATAATATACATTATACGCATAATACAGGATTCGATCCGACAGCCGAACTAGTGTTATCCAGATACCAGGCAGCCTGCCTATCCGCAGCTTACCCAGTGTTTGCTAGAATATTGATTAACCCGATCTCCCGACAGTCATTGCACGAACCTGTCCATTTTCACCGGAAACCACCCGAACCCCGCGACCCCTGATCCATGCGCCACTTGCTGCCTTCATTGCTGTTACTGCACTGCACCATCACGGTACACGCAGAAACGTTCATCCTGCCGCCATCGGACGTCGACGTGATCGGCCAGGTCACTTACACCAAGGCCGGCCGCGACGACACCCTGCTCGATATCGCGCGTCGCTATGATATCGGGCAAAACGAAATCCTGCTCGCCAACCCGGATGTCGATCGCTGGATGCCGAGCGACAATTCAAATGTGACCATCCCGACCCGCTACATCATCCCGGCCGCCGAACGCAGCGGCATAGTCATCAACCTGTCGGAGATGCGCCTGTACTACTTCCCCAGGCCCGATCCCGGTAGGCAACAGATCATGATCACCCACCCGATCAGCGTCGGGCGCATGGACTGGAATACACCGCTCGGGAAGACCACTATTGTCCGCAAGCAGACCGACCCCAGCTGGACACCGCCACAATCCATCAAGGAGGAAGCGTTGGCCGATGGTATCGAACTGCCGGACGTGATACCCGGAGGGCCGGACAACCCGCTTGGCCGCTACGCCATGCGGCTGGGTATTCCCGGTTATCTGATACACAGCACCAACAAACCCTACGGCGTCGGCATGCGCGTCACCCACGGCTGCATTCGCATGTACCCGGAAGACATCGAGGGCCTGTTTGCCGACATCCCCGTCGGCACGCCGGTGCAACTCGTCAATCAACCGATCAAGCTGGGCTGGATGGCCGGCGGCCTGTTCGTGGAACTGCACCCGCCGCTGGATGAAGATCTTGCGCAATACCAGGACTACCAGCAACGCGTACTGGATGCCGTGGCCGAGGTGCTGTCCGCACGACCCGGTCACACGGAACTGAATGGCGAACATCGCATCAGCCTGAACGGCGAGGCGTTACGCCGGGCGGTCGAGCAGAAGAACGGCATACCGGTGTTGATTACACGCTAGCAAACTGTTCGCGGAACAAGTTCCACCCCTGCAGGGAGAGGCATCAGGTAATTGTAGGAGCGCAGTTCACTGCGCGAACCCTTTCGCGGAGCAAGCTCCACTCCTACACAGATAAAGACACCTGTAGGAGCGCCTTGCAGGCGCGATTCTTTTCGGGCCAGAGCGGATCGCGGCTGCAAGCCGCTCCTACAACATTGAGCAAGACCTGTTATCTATCCACAAAAAACAAAGCCCCTTGCGGGGCTTTGTTTGTCATGCACTACACGGGAAACGTGATTACTTGTGCATGGCCTTCTTGAACATGCGGTCGATCTTAGTTTCGGTGTCTTCTGCAATCGCCTTGGCCTCGTTTGCAGTGCGCAATGCATCTGCAGCGGTCGCCTTGGCGGCAGCGGCATCCGCCTTGGCGGCAGTGGCATCGGAACTGGCTGAATCAATCTGTGTCTGCATGGCGGACGTATCCGCCGTGCCGGTAGATGCACAGCCTGACAGGCCGACCACAACGACGGCGGCAACCGCCACCAGGATACGCATACGACTTGAAGTGTGTACTGACATTCGTCTCTCCTGCTTGGTTATTGAAAAGCGGTTCGATTCATTCAGCCACCCCGCATAGCGGCGGCATGCACGTATGCTACCTGAAATCCATGTCAACGTGAAATGACGTCAATCAACGACAGATTCGTTTATCAGCTAGCGAATCTCCACCACGGTACCGACATCCACCCACTCCAGCAGCTGGTCGATTTCCTCATTGGTGAGTGCCACGCAACCATTGGTCCAGTTGTATGCCCTGTGCACGTCTATCTCCCCTTCCCCAACGCCGTGAATCCCGATCAGGCCCCCCAATGGCGTATTCTGCGGGGGACGCGTGCCCTCCTTCGCGGCACGCCGGATATCCAGCCACTGCTGCTTGCTGATTCTTCCGACATAGAATGCCCGTGAAGCGGCCTCCAGGTCCGGGTAATTGAGCCCAAGGAAGCGGTGATAGCGGGTATTTTCGGTGATCCAGCCGATGGTGAACTTGCCCAGCGGCGTCCGGTTGTCCCCGCGCTGTTTGTCCAGGCTGACGCCGTAACGGCCAATGGCAATATCTCCAAAGGTACCCAGCACCCTCTCCTCGTTCACCACGGTCAGTGTCCCCGCCAGGGTATCGACGATGACGTGCGCGCCACCGGCAAGGACCTTGCCGGCAAACAGCAATACGACCGGCAGCAACAGCCGTAAGCTAACAGGACAACCTGGCATTTTTCCTATACGCTCCCTGAGATCATGATGGCGCGCATTCTACCTCGAATGACTTACCCGGACACGCCATATAGCGGCCTGACGAGGTAAACCATGAACAACACCGAATTCCTGCTCGACACGGACATCATCTATCTGAACCACGCCGCCGTGGCGCCGTGGCCACGGCGCACCGTTGAGGCGGTCAAGGCATTTGCCGAGGAGAACGGCAGCCACGGTTCGCGCAACTACCCTGGCTGGGTGCACACCGAATCCCTGTTGCGCGAGCAATTATGCAGGCTGATTAATGCCCGTTCTGTCGATGAGATCGCACTACTGAAGAACACTTCAGAGGCGCTGTCGGTGGTTGCCTGGGGCCTGCCCTGGGAAGCGGGCGACAATGTCGTGATCAGCAACCAGGAATTCCCGTCCAACCGCGTGGTCTGGGAATCACTCGACACGCTGGGCGTGCAAACCCGCTACGCGGACCTGGACACCGGCGAATCCCCGGAAGTGGCACTGATCGAGTGCATGGATGAGCGCACCCGCCTGCTATCGGTCAGTTCCGTGCAATACGGCAGCGGCTTGCGGCTCGACCTGGAAAAGCTGGGTGCTGCATGCCGCACACGCGGCATCCTGTTTTGCGTGGACGCCATTCAAAGCCTGGGTGCGCACCAATTTGATGTACAGGCCTGCCAGGCAGACTTCATCATGGCCGATGGTCACAAGTGGCTGCTGGGGCCGGAGGGGCTGGCCGTATTCTATTGCCGCCGCGAGGTCATGGAACGACTCACCTTGCGGCAATACGGCTGGCATATGCTGGAGAATGCGCTCGACTTCGACGGCGACTCACGTGAAGTTGCACACAATGCACGGCGCTTTGAATGTGGCAGCCCGAATATGCTTGGCATCCATGCCCTGCATGCCAGCCTCGGCCTGATCCTGGAAACCGGCATGGACCGGATTGAACAACTGATACTGGAGAACACGCGTTTCATGCTTGATTTTTTCGCCAGCCGCAGTGCGCACTTTGAAGTCATCACGCCCGATGCCCCCGGACGTCATGCCGGCATTGTTACCTTCCGACCGGTTGACGAGTCACCGGAGCCGCTGTTCAATATGCTCAGTCAGCACAACGTCGCCTGCGCCCTGCGCGGTGGCGGCATCCGTTTTTCGCCGCACTTTTATACCCCGCGCAAACAACTGTCCACGGCACTCAGCCTGCTGGATGACTAGCAATCGCGCCTGCAAGGCGCTCCTAAAGGGCTGTCTGGTTGGTGTAGGAGCGCTTATCAAGCGCGATGGTTTCAGACAAATCGCGGATGATATCCGCTCCTTGTATCTCTCTCGATGTGCTGTTTAGCTAGCAGCGTATCAGGGAAT
>CBEULV010000135.1:0-5952 GCA_965544015.1 uncultured Gammaproteobacteria bacterium
TCAATCCCGATAGCACTTTTAAAAAACTCGCAGAGGGAGCAGTTGCCGAGAGACGCAAATAAAAATACCATGTCGTCCCCGCGCAGGCGGGGACCCAGCCCTGAAGATTTCCGCAGGAGTGCCGGGAAGCCCGATGGCCCTATGAAAAATGGGGTGCTGATCCCTTTCCCTTTTGCACTGTTTAAGGCTGGGTCCCCGCCTGCGCGGGAACGACGCTGGAGGTTTTATCCAGGTACCGTGCGCCCCGCTGTATCCTCAATGGTAATTATTACCCTCTCCCCGTGAGAGGTTCAGGCAAACAGGATACAATCAGTGAATCTCTCTCATACTCCATTTCCAACGGATTAGACCTGTGCCCCAACGTCTTGAACAACTGAAACAGTGGCTGGAGAAGGAACTCGAATTCCGCGACTACACCCTTACCCCCGCTTCCAGTGACGCCAGTTTCCGGCGCTATTATCGCATTGTGCATAATGGCGAGAATCTTATTGTTATGGATGCGCCGCCGGAGCAGGAAGACTCGCGACCGTTCATCAAGGTGTCGGGCCTGCTGTTCGATGCCGGGTTGCATGTGCCCGAGGTCATCGACGATGACCTTGAGCAGGGTTTTCTGTTGCTGTCAGACCTGGGCAGTGAGCCGTACCTGGACGCCCTGAACGAGTCCAGCGTGGAGCGTCTCTATGGCGACGCGCTGGGCGCGCTTGCCACCATGCAGACCTGTGCAGCCGATGAGTTGCCGCCCTATGATCGCGGACTGCTGTTGCGTGAAATGGAATTGTTTCGTGAGTGGCTGGTCAGTAAACACCTCGGCATCACGCTGGATGCGGCACAGAACCGCATGCTGGATGCGGCATTCACCCTGCTGGCCGACAATGCGCTCGCGCAACCGCAGGTTTTCGTGCACCGTGATTACCACTCGCGTAACCTGATGGTTACCACCCGTAACAACCCCGGTATTCTCGACTTCCAGGACGCCGTGCGTGGACCGGTTACCTATGACCTGGTGTCGCTGCTGCGCGACTGCTACATTGAGTGGCCACGCGCACGCGTGCAGGAGTGGGCGCTGGGTTACCAGGAACTGGCACTGCAGACCGGTATCCTGCGTGAGGAACATGAAGACCCGCAACAGTTCCTGCGCTGGTTCGACCTCATGGGTGTGCAGCGTCACCTGAAGGCGGCCGGCATTTTTGCGCGACTCTACCACCGCGACGGCAAGCCGGGTTACCTGGCCGATATTCCACGCACGCTGGGATATGTAGCGGGCATGTCGGGGCGCCATCCCGGGCTTGCGGGATTGTGTGAATTCATCAGCAAGATTGTGCTTGCCAGGCTGCGCTAGCCCAACCGTAACCTGGCCGGCAAGCCCATGACGGCCAGATAGAAAACCCTCCGACTGGAGAAGGTGTTGTACTTATGCTGAATCGACTCACAATATTTCTGACGGCTATTATTATTTCATTCCATGTTCATGCAGGTGATGAGGTGCTGCATGAAGAAAAGCACTTCCCGGCGACTCCTCTGGAGCAGTTGTCTCCCGGGCTGCGGCAGCTGCTTTCCCAGGAGATGGTGGCATTGCAGGGTGGCATGCAATCGCTGATTCCTGCAATCATCTCCGGGGAGTGGGAAGAGATTGCCGGCCTCAGCGAGAAGATGCGTGACAGCTACATTCTTAAACAGAAACTGACGCAATCACAGGCAGATGAACTACATCATTCCCTGCCACTTTCTTTCCGTGAAATGGACCAGCAATTTCATCATTATGCAGCCATGCTGGCGCACGCGGCAGATAACAAGACCCCGGAACTGGTTACTTTTTACTTTTACAGGATGGCTGATACCTGCCTGGCCTGCCATAAGAAATTTGCAACGCATCGTTTCCAGGGATTGAAGTCAGGCGGTGTGGAGGAGGGCCATCATCACTAGACCCGGTATGACAGCACGGTGGAGGTTGCGAACCGAACTGCGGTCCCTGGCCCGGCGGGCGTACCGCCAGTGGTAACCAAGAGGTTGATGGCAGCCGGAGTGTGAATCCAGTGAGCCCGCTCAGGGTGCTGGTCAGAGCAGCAGGGCCTGCTGATGATCATGTGCCCTGACTCCAGTAGAATGAGCGGCGGTGCAGTACATCTTCTGATTATTTGCAGGGCATGTCGCCAATATCATGTATACGAAACTTCTCTTCCCGGCGCTGCTATTACTCGCCAGCCAGGCTGTCCACGCGGCCGAGACGCTGGATCTTGATACGTTCGTTCAGGTCATTCTGGACAATAATCCGGGAGTTCAGGGCATTCTGGCACAGCAGGCCATCGCGGCAGGCCAGCTTGAATCCAGCCTGGGCATTGATGACCCGCTGCTCAGTTCCAGCGGCGGCCTCAGCCGCACCGAATTCGCAAAGATCACCGGTTTTGAGGCCGATAGCAGTAACAATCTGGAACTGGCAGTCGGTGTCGACCGGGTATTCTCGGATACCGGTACCCGGGCCAGTGTCAATTACGGCAATACCTATACCGACCGCTCTCCGGCACTGCCGAGTGATCTCGGTGCGACTTTCCATCAACCCAGTCTCACCTTACGCCTGACGCAGCCCCTGTTGAAAAATGCCGGTGGCATCCAGGACCGTCTGAATATCAATCTCAACAGACTGAACCTTGCTTTTGCGAGACTTGATTCCCGCGAACAGCTGGAAAGCTATGTCACCCGGCTGGCTGCGCTTTACCTTGACTGGTACCAGGCATTCCGGGAGACAGAGATTCTTGAAGCGGCATGGAACAAGGTGCGGGAGCAGGAAAAACTGGTCAAACTCAAGGTGCGTCGTCAGGTCGCCGAGGCGTATGAGCTGTTACGTATCCAGGAAACAGTCGAGGATTATTTTTCCCGCTGGCAGCAGGCCGATGCCAATTACCTGGGTCTGGCGCGGCAGATTGAAAAACAGATGAACAGGCCCGCTGAATCGCAGCAACAGACAACGACTGTGCTCGTGCCTGCTGATCCCGGAAACTCCGGCCTGTTGCAGCCGGTTACCGACAGCCGGCCGGACTACCTGGCAACCGACTCGCAGCTGAAAGCCATGCTGGATAACCTCAAGGCACAACAGGATGAGCTGCTTGCCGCACGCGATAATTCCCGCAAGGCAGACCTGGACCTTTCCCTGGCGTACAGGCGTCATGGTGCGGACTCGGATATCGTGGATGCGCATAGCGGTGATCTCGATAAGAACGATTACTCTGTGATGCTGGAATACAGTTACCCGCTGGGCAACCGCTCGGCCAGTGGGGCCTTCCAGTCACAGTTGGCCAGCAAGCGTCAGGTGGCGGCCGATACTGCACAACAACTGCTGGATGCCGAGGCCGCGCTTGCAGACCTGCTGGCCCGCGAGGAGAAACTAACAGAAGCGCTGGCTGCGGCAGACAGGAAGATCGGGCTTGCAGGTCGCAAGATCAAGAAGGAGCAGGAGTTCTACCGTATCGGCCAGCTGGACCTGTTTGAACTGCTGCAGGATGCAACGACACAACTGGAGAGCCGTCTCAACCGGACTCGCCAGTATGTACAGTTGCAGCAGATTCGCCTGGGTATTGGTGAGCTGCTGGATCGAAACCTTGGTGCTCATACACCTGCCGCAGATGCGGCAACGGATGCAGCAGGCGGGAAACCGTAAAGCATGAACCATCTTATCCTGTTCTTTCTGCAGCGCTCCCTGTTGGTGAAGTTGCTGTTTCTGGCCGTCTTCCTGTTTGGCATCAATCGCATGATGACGATACAAAAGGAGGGCTTCCCGGCGGTCGATCTGAACAAAGTAACCGTCAATACAGCCTATCCAGGCGCATCAGCCGAAGATGTTGAACTCAATGTCACCACCCAGCTTGAAGAAGAAATTCGGGAAGTCGATGGTTTATACGAAGTCACGTCAACCTCACGTGAAAATTTTTCTGCCATCATAATCCAGGCTGATGAAGATGCCGGCGCCAATGAGCTGGCAGTGATAGTCAATGATATCAAGCAGGCCGTCGATCAAACGCAGGACTTGCCACTGGACCTGGATGAGCTACCCATTGTTGATGTGATTTCAACAAGCGATACCCCGATCATATCGATTAACCTGTTTGGTGAGCATGAAAAATTGCGCGACATATTGCCTGTACTGGAGCATGGCATCGAGTCGCTGCCCGGCGTTTCCGGGGTTGACAAAATCGGTTATTTTGATCGTGAGATTCATATCGAGATAGACCCTGCCAGGGCAAAACAACTGCGCATCAGTTTATCCGATGTGATTATGGCCATTCAGTCACGCAACTTGCGCACCACCGGCGGCACCCTGGAATCCTATCTGAACGAACAAACCGTTGTCAGTCTGAACAAATTCAACAGCCCGGGGGAAGTGGAAGAGGTCATTCTGCGCGCCAACATCTCAGGGCAGGTCGTCCGAATCCGGGATATCGCCACGGTAAAGCTGCGCGAAAAGGACGAAAACTTTATCGTCCGTAATGAAGGCAAGCCAGGTATGAACCTGGTCATTCGTAAAAAGAAAAATGCTGACATTATTAAAACGCTGGATGGCGTCAAGGCGTTTATGGCCGAACATCCATTGGTGGAAGGTGTGGGCTATTCCTACTCCAATGATCAGTCAGCCCGGACCCGTTTACGCTTGCAAGTGTTGGGCGGCAATGCCCTGCTTGGTTTTGCTCTGGTAACTATTATTCTCATGCTGGCGCTGAATCGTCAGGCAGCCTTCTGGACGGCCATGAGCGTCCCTTTTTCACTTTTTGGCAGTTTCATCCTGTTGCCATTTTTTGGCGTAAGCATTAACGCGATTTCACTTGCAGGTTTTGTTCTGGTGCTGGGCTTGCTCGTGGATGATGCCATCGTAGTGGCCGAGAAGATTACTCACTATCGGGAAAAAGGCCTGTCTGCCAAAGAAGCAGCACTGAAGGGAACGTCTGCGATGTGGCGGCCCGTCAGCGTCGCCAGCATAACCACCATTCTTGCCTTTAGTCCCATGTTTTACATCGGGGGTATGCCGGGTAAATTTGCCTGGGCGATACCGGCCGTGGTTATTGTCGCGCTACTGGTCAGTTTGTTTGAATGTTTCTTTTTACTTCCACACCACCTGACCTTGGGCCGCGGGGTGAAGAACAAGGGAAAAGCAAACTGGATACTCAAACTGGAAGCCGGTTATGGCTGGT
Organism: uncultured Gammaproteobacteria bacterium; assembly: GCA_965544015.1. GTDB lineage: Bacteria > Pseudomonadota > Gammaproteobacteria > UBA9214 > UBA9214 > UBA9214. The sequence continues at coordinate 5,178 of CBEULV010000135.1, forward strand.
TACTCGAGCAGTTACTTCACTGGCGGTATATCGTTCTGTTTTTCATGGTCTCGATACTCCTGTCCAGTGTTTTCCTGGCTAAGACTTCCATGAAGTTCCAGATCTTTCCACAGGAGGGTGTTGAAACATTCTACTTGAAACTGGAAATGCAACGCGGCGCCTCACTCGCAGCCACCGAAACACGCCTGATAGAGCTGGAAGAACATATCAAACGGTTACCCGACACCGAACTGGAATCGTTTGCTACCCGTGTCGGAACATTGGCGACGGAACCGTCCAAGAACCGCGGTGACCATAGTCATTGGGGCATTATCAGTGTTTTTCTGACCGGCGAGGCACACCGGGAACGCAGCGCGGATGACATTATTACGGCACTTCGGAAATCTATCCCGGCCGTACAAAACGAGATCCTGATATTCGAAAAACAACGCGTGGGCCCTCCCATTGGAAAGCCGACAGAAATCCGTATCAGTACGAACGATGACACGTTGCGTGAAAATACAGCAATTGAAATAACGCATTTTCTCAAGACCTTGCCCGGCGTGCTGGATGTTGAAAGTGACAACAAGCCCGGCAAGGACCAGCTTATTGTCAATATCGACTATAAGAAACTTGCTGAAGTCGGATTGATGGTGAAGGATGTCGCGGAGGCCTTGCGGGTAACCTACGATGGCATGTTGGTGAGTTCCACCACCAGTGTTGAGGAAACCATTGAATATCGTGTCATTGTTGATCCCAGGTATCGCAATAGCGAAGATATGCTTTTCAAAATCCC
>CBEULV010000136.1:0-5935 GCA_965544015.1 uncultured Gammaproteobacteria bacterium
ACATCAGGTTTTACAAGTTCCTGGATTTTGGGGAAGTCGGCGGCTCGCCATTCGGCTCCTTCCCGCAGAATCCACTGTAACTCTTTCCCTGGTGGAATCGTGACGTAATAGATTTCCTGGTAGGCAGGGAACTGCTTCTTGAATTCTGCAATCAGGTTGTCCATGACCACAAACTGGTTGCCTGCCATGAACAGTCGTAACTGCGCACTTTCAGGATCTCCGTGGAACTGGGTGATGATTTCGGTCTCTGGTCGATTCTGCACCCAGAGTGCCTGTGCAGTGGCACCGACCAGCATGGTCAGGCCCATTGCGGCTGCAAGCGTTGTTTTCAGTATTTTTCTGGTAAACATATGCACTATCTCCTCATCTATTATTTATAGATCCCAGCTGCTGGTATTACGCAGTGGGTGCCCCTCCTTTCCGGATCAGACGTGGAAAGCTTCTCGTTTATCCGAGGGCCGAAGCTATCAAAATGCGGTCCTGTTTACCCTCCCTGCCAACCCTATAAGAGTCTGGGGTTAACCCTAGTCAGGAAAACCTCACCAGATGCGTTGTTAATGTGCTTTCCGGGCAAACATGATGCCCTGATATAACGCTAACCGTAGCGATGGGAACCCTGTGTTCTACTGGTGGTGCTGAAATTTCCGTGACGGCACTCTTCTGGCACCGGCTCGCCTTCGGTCATCCCACACGTCAGCTCAATTATTCCCCCTGTGGTGGATACAGCCTCCAGGACTCATCCGTGGCAAGGCAGAGGCAAGCCTTCAGGTACTCTGATAAATCCGTCACATTTTCTTAAAGAACCGGGGGTTGGAACCGATGTAGATGAATGGGGAGTGCTGACTTTCAGGTCATCGCCAAGCCGTGTTGTGGGTAAGACGTCAAGCAGCTTAATGAATGCAATGAAAAGAATTAACAAAGATATATAAATCAGTCGGTAACGCGTTCCATCCGGGCTTGCTGGCGCAGCCGGACAAGGATGGGGATATAACCAGCGGGAGTGATCACATGAATTGTTGTATGGAAAAATCAGTAAGCAGCCGGTTCCTGGCTGGAATTGTCACACTATTTCTGGGTCTTGCAACGGGCGCGCCGGTTTGGGCGGATGATCATGCACATTCCCACCAAGCCCCAACTTTCAGCAATCCCGATGAGCTTGCCCCGGTTGACGAGGACTGGGCGTCTCGTACGGTCGAATACGAGAAGGGGTTTCGCGGTTTCGACCTGGTGATTGCACTGGGTCAGCAGAGCCACCCGATTTTCAAGGACCTGATCCCGGAATATGCCAGGAAGCACAAGTTAAAAATTGGCGTAAGGCATGGAACCTGTGGAATCACTTCCGGGCGGCTGCGTAAAAAGTCCGTGGACATTGGCGCATTCTGCTGTCCTCCAGGGAAAAACGACCGCCTGCCGGGAATGGAGTTCCACTCGCTGGGCATCTCCCCGCTTGCCCTTATCGTACACCCCGACAATCCATTACAGGATGTCTCGCTGGAGCAGGCGCGGGAGATCTTCCGCGGGAAGCTGTCGCGCTGGAGCCAGGTCAGCGCCGGTCCGCAGCCGGAGCTGGATCGACTGATACAGCCGGTTGCCAGACTGCACTGCAAGAAACGCCCCGGCCACTGGCGAGGACTGCTTGGCAATGAAGACCAGTTTGGCCCGCGTCTGTTTGAGGTGGGGGTGATTCCGGACATGATTTCCCAGGTGGCCCGCAACCCGGGCGCTATCGGAATGGAAGTGCCTTTGATGGTCAGTGTCCACAAGGAAAAGGGCGAGGTGCGCATGCTGAAAATCGATGGTCACGCACCAACAGACCTGGATTACGTGGCAACCGGGGAATATCCGTTCTACCGGACCTACCATCTGACAACATGGGAGAAGGACGAAAAGACAAAACGAATCGCAATGGACCTGGTTCGTTACCTTCAACAGTATATCGATGAACATACTGAGCAGGTCGGTTACGTTTCACAATCACAATTGAGAAAGGCGGGCTGGAAATTCCATGGTGATGAGCTGGTTGGCGAGCCGGACAGTATTCGCACAGCTAAAAAGTAACAGCGAAGTTGTGCTGTGAAGATTCGTAGCTGTTCCCTGACTGTCAAGATGCTGCTGCTTACCGCGGTGGTTGGCCTGGTGGTTTGGGCGGTTTCGGACAAGTTCCAGACTGACAGTTTAAGAGAGATATTCTATGGCAAGCTGGTGCAACGCTTCAGCTGGCAGGCGGAAGAACAGCGAATCCTGTTTGACCGTTACGTCAAGGGGCATCACCAGGCCGTTAGATTATTCATCAAGAGCCATGGCATTAAACAATATGTGACAGACACCGCCTGGGAGGAGAGCCAGCAGCTCAAGGTTTATCAGGAAACCCCACCCTGGCTGCCCAGGGTGTCGGTGATCCGTAACTTTTTTCAACCGAGCTACCTGATGCTGCTTGATCCGGGTGGCAAGGTCAGGGAATTGTACCAGGCACGCCAGGAGCCGCCGCCTGCTGCCTTGCTGGAGCCTGGCAGCATGCTGTTGACCCTGAGTAACAACCAGGGATTCCTGACCACTATAGAAGGCAAGCCCTATTTGCTGGCATCGGCGAATGTCGATGATGACAACGGCAATACGCAGGCCATCATGATGCTTGCCTCTCCGCTGGACGAACAGTTCCTGATTGCGTCGCAGGGTCCGGCCTTGTCTGATCACAACGTGATTGCATTACTTACCGATGGCCAGCCTGCGATCATGGTCAGCAGTGATCCGCTAATGATACCGCCCGGAACAAAGGTCAAGGCACTGAAGGATCGTTATCTGACCGTTGGCCAGGGATTTTTTGATTACGGCGCTACGGATATTATGATCGAGCTGGTTTCATTTGTCTCGACCAGGGAAGTGCGCCAGTTAACGCAAGAGGTTCTGTCAGAAGACCGTACACTGCGTGGCCTGACAGCGATTGCATTCATTGCCCCGTTTGTCCTGCTGATGTATCTCATCACGCGCCGTATTCAGCGGTTTACCGCTTATGTTGTCGAATTTTCCAACAACATGAATATTGAACAGTCTGCGCAGTTGGGGACGGGCGATGAGATTGAAATCCTGGAGCAGAGTTTTCACTCCCTGGTAGAGGCGGTCGAATCCGAGACGATGGCCCTGGAGCACCAGGCCCTGCATGACCCCTTAACCGAGCTGCCCAATCGCAAGCTGTTACATAACCGCCTGCAGCAGGAAATCCTCAGGGGGGAGCGCAGTAACAGGCCGCTCGTTCTGATTATGAGCGACCTGAACCACTTCAAGGAGATTAACGATACGCTGGGCCATCATATCGGGGACCTGGTGCTGCAGCAGGCCGGTTCCCGACTGAAGAATATTTTCCGGAAAACAGACACTGTCGCGCGCCTGGGGGGGGATGAGTTCGGTATCCTGCTGCCGGAAACCAGGCTGGATCAGGCCGAGAGACTGGCCGGCAAGGTTGTCGAGGAATTTCACCGGCCTTTTATTGTTGAAGGACACACCTTGAGCGTTAGTATCAGTATTGGACTGGTGGAATGTCCGTCCCAGGGTAATGACGTCAATATTCTCGTGCAGCGTGCGGACGTCGCGATGTACCTGGCGAAACGTAACAAGCTCGGTTATGCAATCTATGACCCGAACAAGGACACCCACAGTATCGGGCGTCTGGCGCTAATGAGCGAGTTCAGGGATGCGATTGAAAACCAGCTGCTGGATCTGTATTACCAGCCCAAAATAGATGTTGCCAGTGGTGAAGTTAAAGGCGCAGAGGCTCTTTTGCGCTGGAATCATCCGCAAAGGGGTTTCATCGGGCCAAGCGAATTCATTCCGCTTGCAGAACAAACCGGACTTATCAGGCCATTGACTGCATGGGTCCTTCGCCAGGCGGTACGCCAGTGTATTGAATGGAGGAAGCACATACCTGATTTTAATATGTCGGTTAATTTGTCAGTGCACAACCTGCATGACACACAATTGCTGGGCCAGATCAGCGAATTGATAAAGCAACACCAGTTGCCACCAAGTTGTCTGACGTTCGAGATAACCGAGGGCGACATCATGGCAGACCCCATCCGGGCCAGAGAGCTCCTCAAGCAGTTCAACGCGATGGGGATCATCCTGTCTATCGATGACTTCGGTACGGGTTACTCTTCGCTGGGTTATCTGAAACAGCTACCGGTTGAAGAAATCAAGATCGATCGATCCTTTGTGATGGAGATGCTGGAGGATGAAAACGATGCCGTCATTGTGCGGGCAACTATTGATCTCGCACACAACCTGGGAATGTGGATCGTCGCCGAAGGGGTCAAGGACAGAAAGACATGGGAACTCCTGAAATCCCTCAATTGTGACATTGCCCAGGGATACTACATTAGTGAAGCCATTCCACAGCAGCAGTTTACTGACTGGCTGTTGTCCAGGGAGTGGCCCATGCGCGTGGCGGCAAACTAGCTACAAAGGGCTGGCGGCATTATTGCCACAGTGAGGCCGCAGGCTTTCCCGCAAGACACGCAGGGTAACCAGCAGTGGAGTTCCCGGATTGGCGGACAACAGGGCTTTGTGGCAACCTTCCGTGATACTTTTGTTACAGGTTCATGCCTAATATAGACATACCTGAAGTACCACAGCCACGAACTCATGCCACAACGAATCCTTGTCATAGAAGATAACCACGACATCGCCCATCTGGTGGAACTGCACCTGAGGGATTCGTATTTTGAGGTGGAACTGGCCGCGGATGGCCGGACGGGTCTGGAACTCGCCAGAAACGGCGCCTACGACCTGATCGTGCTGGACATCATGCTGCCGGAACTCGACGGGCTGGAAGTCTGCCGGCAACTGCGTGGCGCGGCCAACCAGACCCCCATACTCATGTTGACCGCGAAATCCGCCGAGCTGGACCGGGTGGTGGGTCTTGAGCTGGGTGCAGACGACTACCTGACGAAGCCGTTTTCCATCCGGGAGTTGCTGGCACGGGTCAAGGCCATTCTGCGTCGAGCGGAAACCACGGCAAAGGCCCAGGTTGACCGGGTCACGGATCGGATCGAGATCAACGGCCTGTGTATCGAACCCGCGCGGCGCGAGGTCAGCATAGAAGGCAAGCCGGTGGAGCTGACCGCACGCGAATTCGACCTGCTGCATTACTTTGCCAGTCACCCCGGTCGTGTCTTCAGTCGCGAACAATTGCTGAACCAGGTCTGGGGATATGGCCATGACGGATACCAGCATACCGTCAACTCGCATATCAACCGCCTGCGCAAAAAAATTGAACGGGACCCGGCTGACGCACGTTATATATTGACGGTGTGGGGCGTGGGTTACAAATTCACGGGACAGCAACACGGGCAGGGCTGACAGCATGCTACGCACACTCTACGCAAAACTCGCACTGGCACTGTTCACCCTGTTTTGTCTTGTCGGCGGGGTCTTCCTGGTTGCTGCATTGTACTCTGCACATATGTACCAGCAGGAGGTTGCGCAGCGACTCAATTACGACCTGGCAAGCCACATCGTGCATGAACATATTCTCTTGCAGGATGGCAAAGTCAACCAGGATGGCCTGGAAGCGCTGTTCCATGATCTTATGATCATTAACCCGAGCCTCGAGTTCTACCTGCTTGCAGCTGACGGCAAGGTCTTGTCCTACTCGGCAGCGCCGGGCAAGGTGGTGCGCGACCAGGTCAACCTGGGGCCGGTTCTCAATATACTGGAAGGTAATCCAAATCTGCCGGTGCTGGGTGACGATCCCCGCAATCAAGACCGCCAGAAGGCCTTTTCGGTCGCACCGATTGTCTCGAATGGTGAGCTGCAGGGATATATTTACGCCATCCTGGGTAGCGAACAGGTTGATCACATCACGGAACTGCTCGAGCATAGTTTTATCATGCGCTGGAGCGTGCTGGCCGTTGGTGCGGCACTACTGTTTGCCCTGGTTGCC
>CBEULV010000137.1:0-5892 GCA_965544015.1 uncultured Gammaproteobacteria bacterium
GGCCAATACTGTTCCTGCCTGCTATCCACGCAAGACACTGCCAGACCACCATAAAGTCAGTGCGGGGGTGATCGGCCAGCCACCATCAATGTAAAGAAAATCCCCGAACTGTCGACAATTCGGGGGTAGTAAAGAGGCTGCAGCTGTCAGGCATGCACACAGACAGACCATTGGCAGGAAAGCAGTCATATATATTTGTTTTTATTGGCTTTACATGGAGCGCATGGCTTTTGTGCAGAATGCTGAACTGCATCACAGCCTGCCCCCTGTAAATTAACTAGATTTGGAATTTATGGCCACACCCAACCCGACAGTCAACCTCAGTGGTCTTGCCCGGCGTCTTGTCATGGACGGTCTGCTCGAAGAAACCGTAGCCGCCAAGGCCCATGAAACGGCACTGAAGAAACGCGTGCATTTCGTCAGCCACCTGGTTGATAACAAGATCCTGTCAAGCGGCGAAATTGCCTGGGCAGGGTCGCAGGAGTTCGGCGTCCCGCTGTTCGATATGGACACCATGGATACGGAAGTGATGCCGGTCAAGCTGGTCAGCGAGAAGCTGATCAAGCAACACAATGCCCTGCCACTGTTCAAGCGCGCCAATCGCCTGTATATCGCCGTGTCGGACCCAACCAACCTGGGTGCAATCGACGAGTTCAAATTTCACACCGGCGTCAATACCGAGGCAGTGCTGGTGGACGAGATGCAACTGCGCAAGAGTATTGATAAGGCGCTTGAGGCACTCGACACCACCATGTCTGAACTCATGGATGCCGACCTCGACAACCTCGATATCAGTGCCGGAGACGAGGAAAGCACGGACGGGGACGCTTCAGAGCTGGATGTCGACGACACACCCGTGGTGCGTTTCGTCAACAAGGTACTGCTCGATGCGATCAACTCCGGTGCCTCGGATATCCACCTGGAACCCTATGAAAAGGAATTCCGGGTACGTTTCCGCAATGACGGTGTACTGCACGAAATCACCTCGCCGCCACGCTCACTGGCCCTGCGCATCATTGCACGCCTCAAGGTCATGAGCCGCATGGACATCGCCGAGCGCCGTGTCCCGCAGGATGGCCGCATCAAGATGAACCTGTCGCGTAATCGCTCGATCGATTTCCGTGTCAACACCCTGCCCACCCTGTACGGCGAAAAGGTCGTACTGCGTATCCTGGACGGCAGCGCTGCCCAGATCGGTGTCGATGCACTGGGTTTTGAACCGGAACAAAAAGAACTGTTCACAAAAGCTATCTACAAGCCCTATGGCATGGTGCTGGTGACCGGGCCGACCGGTAGTGGTAAAACCGTAACCCTGTATACCGGCCTGAACATGCTCAATACACCGGACCGCAATATCTCCACCTGTGAAGACCCGGTGGAAATCAACCTGATGGGCATCAACCAGGTCAACGTGAATCGGAAGGCCGGCCTGGATTTCTCACTGGCACTGCGCGCCTTCCTGCGCCAGGATCCGGACATCATCATGGTGGGTGAGATTCGTGACCTCGAGACCGCTGAAATCTCCATCAAGGCGGCACAGACCGGTCACCTTGTGCTGTCGACACTACATACCAATGATGCGCCCCAGACCCTCACGCGCCTGGTAAACATGGGCGTGCCTGCCTACAATATTGCCTCGGCCGTACATCTCATCATGGCCCAGCGCCTGGCACGCAGACTGTGCAATAATTGCAAAAAGGAACGCGACATACCGCAGGAAGCGCTGCTCAAGGCAGGCTTCAGGGAAGACCAGCTGGACGGACTCAAGATCTACGGGCCGGTCGGATGCGATAGCTGTACCGGCGGTTACAAGGGCCGTGTCGGCATCTACCAGGTCATGCCGGTTTCGGAAGCAATGGGACATATTATTATGGAAGGTGGCAACTCGATGGAACTGGCGAAACAGGCCAGTGCCGAAGGCGTTGCCGATCTCAGGGAATCCGGCCTGAAAAAGGTCATCACCGGAATCACCAGTCTGGAAGAAATTGACCGCGTAACGAAGGAATAAGCCATGGTGGAAAAAGCACTCAAGCAACCCGATCTGTTTGTCTGGACAGGAACCGACAAGCGTGGTGTCAAGGTCAAGGGGAAAACCCGCGGGTCCAACCCGTCCCTGATCAGGGCTGACCTGCGCAAGCAGGGCATCAAGCCGATCAAGGTTCGTAAACAGAGCAACCTGCTCAAGAAGACAGAAAAGAAAACGATCACCCCCAAGGAGATCGCGGTCTTCTTCCGCCAGCTATCCACCATGATGGCCGCCGGTGTCCCGCTGGTACAGTCATTCGAGATTATCGGGCGCGGCCATGACAACGCCGGCATGCGCGAACTGCTCCTGAATATCAAGGCCGAGGTCGAGTCCGGCACCAGTCTCTCGGAATCGCTGGCCAAGCACCCCTACCATTTCGACGCACTGGTGGTCAGCCTGGTGCAGGCCGGTGAACAGGCCGGTGTACTGGAAGCACTGCTCGACAACATCGCCACCTACAAGGAAAAGACCGAGACCCTCAAGGCCAAGATCAAGAAGGCGCTGTTCTATCCCACAGCAGTTATCATCGTGGCTTTTATCGTCACCGCCATCCTGCTGATTTTCGTGGTGCCGCAGTTCGAACAGCTGTTCAATAACTTTGGCGCCGACCTGCCGGCCTTTACCCGCGTCGTGGTGAACCTGTCGGAATTCATGCAGGCCTATTGGTGGCTTGTGTTTGGCGTACTGATCGGCGCCGGTGTCGGCTTCGCGCAGGGCAAGCGGCGTTCGCGCAAGTTCGCCCGCGCGCTGGACAGGACCGTGCTCAAGATACCGGTTATCGGCCCGATCATGCACAAGGCAGCCGTTGCCCGCTATGCACGCACACTTTCCACCATGTTCTCTGCCGGTGTACCACTGGTGGAAGCACTGGAGTCGGTTGCTGGCGCCACCGGTAACGTGGTGTATTCCGACGCCGTGCTGATGATCCGTGACAGTGTCGCAACCGGCCAGCAACTGACATTCGCCATGAGCCAGACCGGCCTGTTCCCGAACATGGTGGAACAGATGGTGGCCATTGGCGAGGAATCCGGCTCACTGGACGCCATGCTGGCCAAGGTTGCCGACTTCTATGAACAGGAAGTCGATGATGCCGTGGACGCACTCAGCAGCCTGCTGGAGCCGCTCATCATGTCTATTCTTGGCATCCTGATCGGCGGCCTGGTCGTCGCAATGTACCTGCCCATCTTCAAGATGGGTGCTGCCATCTGATCCACGCGGCGCGCCGGCATCATGCTGCACGCCCGCGGGCCTGAATAGCACATGGAGGTGCTACAGCTGCTCGAACAATCCACGCTGTTCCTGTTGCTGGCAACGGGGGCGCTCGGGCTGGTCGTGGGCAGCTTCCTCAACGTCGTCATTTGCCGGCTGCCGGTCATGCTGGAGCAGGCCTGGCGACTCGAGTGCGGCGAACTGGCTGGCGATGAAGCAGCGGGAAACGCTGACAAAGAAACCTTCAACCTGCTGACGCCGGCGTCACGCTGCCCGCATTGCAACCATCGCATCGGCGCACTCGAGAACATCCCGGTACTCAGCTACCTGTACCTGAAAGGGCGTTGTGCCGGCTGTCAGACGCCGATATCGATACGCTACCCGCTGGTCGAGTCGGTGACGGCCATCCTGTCCGTCGTCGTCGCAGCGCAGTTTGGTTACTCTGTACAGACGCTGGCGGCACTGCTGTTCACCTGGGCGCTGGTCCCGTTGTTCATGATCGATTTCGATCGCCAGATCCTGCCCGACTCGATCACCCTGCCCCTGCTGTGGGCCGGCCTGCTGCTCAGTCTGCCCGGGGTATTCGTGGACAGCACCACCAGCATCATCGGTGCCACGGCCGGCTATCTGTCACTCTGGTCTATCTATCACCTGTTTCGGCTGTTGACCGGCAAGGAAGGCATGGGATACGGTGATTTCAAGCTACTCGGCGCCATCGGCGCCTGGGTCGGCTGGCAGGCGCTGCCGGTGGTGATCCTGTTCTCATCCGTGGTGGGCGCCACCATCGGTATCGGCCTGATCCTGTTCAGGGGACGCGACCATAATCTGCCCATGCCGTTCGGACCGTTCCTGGCCGCCGCCGGCTGGTTGACACTTCTGTGGGGAAACGACATTATCAGCCTTTATCTACGCTGATCTGTTCGTGACAGCCCCGGCTACCAAACCGCCACAATCCGGCAATCACAACGCCAGGCCCCTGGTCGTCGGCCTGACCGGCGGTATCGGCAGCGGAAAATCCACGGTGGCGGATCTGTTTGCGGGACTTGGTGTTCCGGTCATCGATGCCGACCGGCTGGCTCGTGAACTGGTCACTCCCGGCCAACCCGCCCTGGACGAAATCATCGCGCAGTTCGGCAAGGTCTGCCTGCAGGCAGACGGAACCCTGGACCGGGCCTGGCTGCGCGAGCGGATCTTCTCCGATCCTCCAAGCAAACAGCAACTTGAAGCCATCATGCATCCGAGAATCCGCCAGCGCATGGAGGAACTGCTCACGGAAATCAGGACTCCCTACTGCATTTTCGTGATCCCACTGCTGCTGGAGGCCCGGCAGACGGATCTGGTCGATCGTGTCGTGGTCGTCGACCTGCCGGAAAAAGAGCAACTCAAGCGGGTTGCCGCGCGTGACAGCCTGCCGCACCATGTTATTCTCGACATTATGTCAACACAGACGGATCGGGAAACACGTCTGGCAGCCGCCGACGACATCATCGATAATGACACCGACCCGGCGGCTCTCGGCAAGCGCATACAGGAATTACATATGCAATTCATGGAAATCACACATGAGCACTAGCTCCAATACACGTATTGCGAACACCGGCGGAGCTGCTGAAAAAAAGGCCGCTGTCGACACCAGCTCCCGACCGTCACCACAATCTGTGTCCAATACCATTTGCTACGAACAACCCCTGAACGAGCGAACCCGCACCTTCCTGCGACTGGAATACCTGTTTCGCCAGGCCGGCCACCATCTTGATAGTGATACCGAGTGGGACAGCCGCGCCACCATGAACTGCATTCTTGAGATCGTGGATATCTTTGGCAATACCAACCTGAAATCCGAGGTCATCAAGGAGCTGGAACGGCACTCCTCCAACCTGAAGCGTCTCGATCAGAACCCGGCCGTTGATCGCTCACAACTTGCCACGCTGCTGGACAGAATCAACACCCGGATTGAAGGCATGCACTGTATCGACGGCCAGATCGCCAGCGAGCTGAAATCCAGTGAATTCCTGACCAGCATCCGCCAGCGCAGCGCCATACCCGGCGGCACCTGTGACTTTGATCTGCCGGCCTTTCACTACTGGCTGCAGCAGGCACCGGAACAACGCAAGCAGGACCTGGTACGCTGGCTGGGCAGTTTTGATTCCATCGGCCAGTCAATCCAGCTGATTCTCTCCATGACCCGCGACAGCACGCCGCTGAAACCCGCACTGGCGCAACGCGGCGTCTACCAGCGCACCCTGGACTCCAGCCTGCCCTGCCAGTTGATACGCATCGCCCTGCCGGGCGACCTGCCCTTCTTTGCCGAGCTCAGCGGCGGACGCCACCGCTTTACCGCGCGTTTCCTGCAGTTCTCGACCGCGGAAGAACGCGCCCGCCAGACCGACCAGGATGTCGAGTTCGAACTGGCTTGCTGCGTCATCTGAACAGCCCTCCCATGCCGGACACCAGGCAGCATACTCGCCGCGTACCCTGTCCAAACTGCGGGACACTGGTTGAATGGAGTCCGGCACAGCGCTGGCGGCCGTTCTGCTCGGAACGCTGCCGATTGATCGATCTTGGCAGCTGGCTGGATGAGAGTAATCGCATTCCCGGAACGGAAGCGGTACCGGGTGATCCGTCAAGCGCAGAGGACTAGCACCAGCCGTAGCGAC
>CBEULV010000138.1:0-5851 GCA_965544015.1 uncultured Gammaproteobacteria bacterium
TGATCTACGATTCGCATTCATTGAAGAAGGTGAAATCCGTATCCATGAAGGTCCCCGCCGGGGTATTTTCGCACATGAGGGCGCGGACTGTGGTCATCGGGCTCGAGAGTGAGCTGCAGCAATGATATTCATCATTTGATGGGCGGCATATGTCACGGCTACTTCAGTGATGGGAACCAGCAGACTCTCACCCACGGAACTGATCCTGTTCCCGCCCGGCCATGTGGCTAAAGCCCCGCCCTGAGCAGCCGATTTTCATGCAACTTTTCAGTAATTTGGCACTCCTATGACAAGAGTGCTAATATTGGTCACAGTTTGAGAGGATCGAGAGGGAGCCCATGACACAGGATCTTATTGTTAAGAATCAATCGCTTGCTATCCCAATGCCGACCGGCAGCCTGGATCAGTACATCCACGCCGCCATGAACATCCCGGTATTGAGCGCCGAGGAAGAGTTCGCCCTGGCCACGCGCCTGCGCGAGGACAACGACCTCGATGCCGCGCGCCAGCTGGTGATGCCACACCTGCGCTTCGTGGTGCGTATCGCCCGTGGTTACAACGGCTACGGCCTGGCGCTGGGCGACCTGGTCCAGGAGGGCAACATCGGCCTGATGAAGGCCGTCAAGCGCTTCGACCCGACGAGGGGCGTACGGCTGGTGTCCTTTGCCGTGCACTGGATCCGTGCCGAGATGCATGAATTTATTCTGCGCAACTGGCGCATCGTGAAGGTCGCCACCACCAAGGCACAGCGCAAGCTGTTCTTCAACCTGCGCAGTAAAAAGAAGCGCCTCGGCTGGATGAACCAGGCCGAGGTCAACGCCGTGGCCGAAGACCTTGGCGTGAAACCGGAAATCGTGCTGGAAATGGAATCGCGCCTGAGCGGCCATGACATCGGCTTCGACCCGCTCGGTGCCGACGATGACGACGACAACCATTACGCCCCGGCCGCCTACCTGACCGATCAGTCCAATGACCCGGCACAGATCGTGGAACAGGCGGACTGGAGTGACACCAACACCGGCAACCTGGCCGATGCGCTGGAAACGCTCGACGAGCGCAGCCGCATCATCCTGGAACAGCGCTGGCTGAGCGAGGACAAGGCCACCCTGCACGAGCTGGCCGCACGCTTCGAGGTGTCTGCGGAACGTATCCGTCAGCTGGAAAAAAACGCCATCGGCAAGCTGAAGAAAACCCTGCTCGCCTGACCGGCATTGCACATCCAAACCGAAAACGGCCCTGCGGGGCCGTTTTTTGTTGGCCTGCACGCGCTGGCGGCCTTGCGTTCGGTCAGGGCATAATCGCCAGGGCATGAGCCAAACGTTTAAAAAAATCCCGGTCGGCATCAGCAGTTGCTTGCTGGGAGAGCAGGTGCGCTACGATGGCGGCCACAAGTATGACCCGTTCATCAACAAGCGGCTGGTCGACTTCTTTGAGTTCCGGCCGTTCTGTCCGGAGGTGGCTATTGGTCTCGGCATTCCGCGCGAGCCAATACAGCTGGTGAAAACCGTGGATGGCGTGCGTGTGCAGGGGGTGAAAGATTCATCCATCGATGTAACCGACAGGCTCGCACGCTATGGAGATAGCGTCGCAAAGAATATGGATGATGTTTGCGGCTACATCTTCAAGGCACGCTCGCCCAGTTGCGGTATGGGACGCGTCAAGACGTGGAGGGAAAACGGCTTGCCGGGCAGGTCGGATGGCATCGGTGCCTATGCGCAAGTCATCATGCGCAATCATCCCAACCTGCCGGCAGAGGAAGAAGGCCGTCTGAACGATCCGGACTTGTGTGACAATTTCATCGAGCGTGTATTTACCCGCCATCGCTGGCTGCAATTGGTACGGAACGGCATCACCCCGGCCCGCCTGATCGCGTTTCACACACGTCAGGAACTCAGTGTCATGGCGCATAATCAGGCCGCCTACCGGCGCCTGGGGCAACTGGCGGCCGGCGCTGGCCAGACCGGCTTCAAGAAACTGTGCACAGAATATGAAACCGAACTCATGCATGCCATGAAACGCCCGGCGACGCGCAGGTCACATACCCATGTGTTACAACACCTGCAGGGCTATTTCGGCAAACAACTGTCTGCTGCGGACCGTGCCGGGTTGAGCGCCCTGATCGAGCAGTACCGGCTGGGGCTGGTGCCACTCGCAGCCCCCCTGACAATGATCCGGCATTACTTCGGCCATCATCCGAATGAGTGGGCATTGCAACAGACTTACCTGTCTCCCTGCCCGCAGGAACTGATGCCGCTCTAGTCCAGCGACCGGAGCATGCGCAGGGTTTGCTCACGCGCCTGGTCAATACCGGTGATGATGTTATCCGCCCCGGCCTGGTCGGTACCGAGTTCCTGCCAGTGCATACTCCAGGTAGCCACCAGCCCATCCGCCACGACCGACATAGGCGGCCCGATCACCCCCGAAAGATCGCGCACCGTAAGTACATAGGCCCAACCGGTACGCGGGTTTCCCTTGTCCGTATCCCTGTCGTAGTGGCTGTGAAACACGACCTGCTGTAGTTCGCCCAGCTTGAGCAGGATCTCAAAGGCGGCCTGGCGCTGGTTGCGGTTGTCCTCGGTCTGCTCATTGCGCCAGGTGTTGTAACCCAGGCTGGAAAGCGCGACTACCAGACTGATGATTGCAACGGCATTACGGCGCAGCTGCTCCAGCACACTGTCATTGCCTGTTGCCATGACTGGACTCCGTACTGACACTACCCGCTAGGGATATTCTGAATACACCGGGATATCGTCACCGGAACATGACCACTCGGCACGCGAATCCTGAAAAATCCTTGCCTGTGGCTGAATGGGCGGCTCGCCATCCAGCGAACCGGCCGGGATCAGCACCCCGTCCAGTTCCGGTACCACCCTTGGCATCGGGCTGCCACACTGCGAGCAAAAACAATTATAGAACCGCTCTGCCTCCGGCACCTTGTAACGCCGTAACAACTCCTCGCCCGTGGTCCACTGAATACTGTCCAGGGGAGTTACCAGCAGGTTGCTGGCATGGCCGGTACCGGTTGCCTTGCGGCAACGCCGGCAGTGGCAATGGTAAAAGCGCTGCGCATCACCATTGATTGCATAGCGTACCGCGCCACACAGACAGCCCCCGTTCATTGTTACATGTGACATAACAGCACCTCCCAATGGGGACAGACCACGATTTCCGGCAGGAAACCGGGTGATATTACTCTTAACTCGATCCTGGAAATCGTGGTCTGTCCCCGTTCTGTCCCTTCAGGCAAGCAGCGGCAGGTAGTGATCGACCAGCAGGATGGTGAAGAGTGCCATCAGGTACCAGATGGAATAGCCGAAGGTCTTCATCGCCACATCCTTGCCCTGCATCAGCTGAATGGCATACCAGAGAAAACCCAGCCCCAGCAGCAACGCACCCACCAGGTAGAAGTAGCCACTCATGCGGGTGGCAAACGGCAGCACGCTCACCACCAGCAGCATGATGGTATAGAGCAGTATCTGCAGGCGCGTGAACGGGATGCCGTGTGTGACCGGCAGCATGGGGATATCGACCTTGGCGTATTCGTCGCGGCGATGAATGGCCAGCGCCCAGAAGTGCGGCGGGGTCCAGATAAAGATGATAAGAAACAGCAACAGCGCATGCGGGTCGAGGCTGTCAGTCAGCGCAGTCCAGCCCAGGATGGGCGGCGCGGCGCCGGCGGCGCCACCAATGACGATATTCTGCGGCGTGGCGCGCTTGAGATACATGGTGTAGACCACCGCGTAACCGACCAGCGAGATAAATGTCAGTATCGCAGTCAGCGTGTTGATGAACACCACCAGTATGACCATCGACAGCGTGCCGAGCAGGCCGGCAAACAGCAATGCGTTGCGTTCGCTGAGCTGGCCCTGGGGTAACGGGCGGTTGCTGGTGCGCGCCATCTTGGCATCCTCGCGCGCGTCCAGCACGTGGTTGATCGCCGCCGCTGCGGATGCCGCCATGCCGATACCCAGGTTGCCGAACAGCAGCACATCCCACGGCACCATGCCCGGCGGCGTGGTGGCGAGAAACATCCCGACCATGGCGGTGAACACGATCAAGGCCACGACTTTCAGCTTGCACAGGCCCAGGTATTTTTTCATGACATGCATGGGATAATCGCGTCTAACCGATCTTGGAGTACTTCAGCAGCTTGCGCAGGTCCTTCAGCATGCCGCTGGGGTCTGCGTCCGCTTCGTAGTACATCATGAGATTGCCGAGCGGGTCGACAAAATACACCCGCTCCGCCTGCTGCATGGTCTTGTCTTCTATCAGAAAGAACGGTGCAACAACCCCGGCCTGCGCGGCCGACACCGGTACGACCGTGAGATTCGGATATTCCTCCTGCACCAGCTGCGCAAGGCTTTTGGACATGCGTTCACCCTGCATGAGGTACAGTGTTTGCACGCGCTTCATGTTTTCATTCTGCGCGGTTCTTACCTGGCGCATCTTGTAGAGGTTTTCGTTACAAACAGCGTCGCAGTCGCTGTCGCCGATGTACACCAGTGTCCACAGCCCCTGCAGGTACAGGTCGAGCGGCTTGTCCGCAACCATAAGATCGGCGGGCATGACAAGCGGGCGTGCCGGGTGTACCAGGTTGCCCCGATTGGTCATGCCTTCCGGACGCCAGCCCTGCTCGCCGCTGTGGTGCATCACCCAGGCCACAAAACCCGGTGCCAGGAACAACAGTCCCATCAAGACGAGCGCCTGTTTCGAGGTGATAAACCCCCGCTGACGAGCAGGGGATGGCTGCCTTGTGCAGTCACTGTGATTTGCTTGCTTGCTCATTACTGTTCCGTTACTTTCGTCCGATTCGTTTGGTGTTCACGCCAATGTAGATCAGCACCAGCACCAGCGCGAGTGTATACCATTGCAGGGCATAGGCACGGTGCTTGTCGGGTGTCACACCATACACCGGCTTCCAGTCGCGCAGGAAGCCGTGTTCGTCATCCTTGTCCTGTTGCAGGATAAGCGGCATCAGCGCCTGGTCCAGCAACTGCTCCAGCTGCGCCAACTCCAGCTGCTGCACCACGCGCGGCCAGCCGGACCCGGACTCTTCAACATCGGCAAGCCGAAAGATCTTCTCCGGCGGCATTTTGATGGTCGCACGCACCGGCACCTCGCCGGCCGCGCCCGGCAGCTCCGGCAGGATGGAGCGGTCAGGGTTGGCAGGCACCCAGCCACGGTTGACCAGCACCACCCTGTCATCGCCGGCAAGATGAAACGGTGTCAGTACCTGGTAACCGGGATATCCCTGGTAGGTACGGTTGTCCAGCAGCAGCTGGTGGTCCAGGTCATATCGGCCCGACACCAGCACCGTGCGATATTGCGCATCACTGAAATCCGTGCCCAGTGTGGCCAGTGGCACCGCCGGCTGCTGTGCGCGCTCGGCATGCATGTCCACCAGCGCCTGCTTCCAGCTGGCACGCTCCAGTTGCCAGTTACCGAGCCAGAGCAGTACCGGCAGGATGGCCAGCGTGGCCAGGCTGGGCCAGAGGCCGGGGCTGAACTGGAAACTGCCCAGGCGCATATCAGGTAACCGCCCCGACGGCTGGCCGGCAGTCATGGAAACGGGCGGCAGGGCCGCTATGTGTATCTGCTATAATCGCGCCATTATTCAGCCAACACCGGTCACGCAATATGCTCAGCAAAATCATTATTGTCCTGTTCCTGTTCATCATCATCGGCAGCCTGTTCAGCGGGTTGTTCTACCTCGTCAAGGACAAGGGCAGCTCGGAGCGCACTGTGCGCGCACTCACCGTACGCATCAGCCTGTCCGTGCTGCTGTTCGTGCTACTGATGGTCGGTTACGCCACCGGCCTGCTGCAGCCGCACGGAGTCACTCCCGGTTAGT
>CBEULV010000139.1:0-5818 GCA_965544015.1 uncultured Gammaproteobacteria bacterium
GGTTATCACTATTTTTAGTGACTACTATTTTAATGATTCTATTTCATTGTTTATTATTACTTAATAATCCAAGGCCCGGGCAGGGCGAATTAACCCATAATTTATTAGTGGTTGTTTTCAATGCGCCTCGTCCCAGTTGGCGCCGACCCCGATATCGACCACCAGCTCGACTTTCAGGTCTGCTGCGGCGCACATGCGGGTGCTGATTTCATCCCGCACGACCTCAACATCCGTGTCGGCCACCTCGAAAACCAGCTCGTCGTGCACCTGCATAATCATGGTGAGATCGTGGCCATCCTGATCCGCTATCCAGCCATGCAGATCGATCATGGCGCGCTTGATAATGTCGGCGGCGGTGCCCTGCATGGGCGCATTGATGGCCGTGCGCTC
This sequence comes from uncultured Gammaproteobacteria bacterium, assembly GCA_965544015.1. Lineage (GTDB taxonomy): Bacteria > Pseudomonadota > Gammaproteobacteria > UBA9214 > UBA9214 > UBA9214. Next base: position 391 of record CBEULV010000139.1, read on the forward strand.
GGCGGCGGCACGACGCTGGCCGTTGCGTGCCTTGATGTCCGGCAGGTAAAGCCGACGGCCGAACACCGTCTCCACATAACCCTGCTCGCGGGCCTGCTCGCGCGTGGATTCCATGTAGTCGTGGACGCCGGGGTAACGCTCGAAGTAACGCTCGATGTATTCCTGTGCGGCGCCACGCGCAATACCCAGCTGCCTGGCCAATCCGAATGCCGACATACCATAAATCAGGCCGAAGTTGATCGCCTTGGCGGAACGGCGCTGGTCACTGCTGACCGCTGCAGGCTCAACCCCGAACACCTCGGCGGCCGTGGCACGGTGCACATCCTCACCGGCCGAGAAGGCGGCCAGCAGGCCGGCATCCGATGACAGGTGCGCCATGATGCGTAATTCGATCTGGGAGTAATCCGCCGCAAGCAGCACACATCCCTTGCGCGCCACGAAGGCCTGCCGGATGCGCCGCCCTTCCTCGGTGCGCACCGGGATGTTTTGCAGGTTGGGATCGGAGGACGACAGCCGGCCGGTAGCAGCAACCGCCTGGTGATAGGAGGTGTGCACACGCCCGGTGTCCGGGCACACCCGTTCCGGCAGCCGGTCGGTGTAGGTCGACTTGAGCTTGCTCAGCGAGCGGTGCTCCAGGATCAGGCGCGGCAAGGGATAATCGAGTGCCAGTTCCTGCAACACCGACTCCGCGGTGGAGGGTGACCCGGTCGGGGTCTTGGCCAGCACCGGCAGCTGCAGCTTGTCGAACAACAATTCCTGGATCTGCTTGGGTGAGCCCAGATTGAACGGCTGGCCGGCCTCCTGGTGCGCCTCCTGCTCGATCTCGATGATGCGTTTGGCGAGTTGATTGCCCTGCGCTGCCAACATGGCAGTGTCGATCTCAACCCCGCTGCGCTCCATGTCGGACAATACCGTCACCAGCGGGATCTCAATGTCACGGTAGATGGTTTCCAGGCCCGGCTCGCGCACCAGTTTTGGCCACATGGCCTCATGCAGGCGCAGCGTGATATCGGCATCCTCGGCCGCATAGGGTGCTGCGGTCTCGAGCGGAATTTCATTGAAGGTCAGCTGGTGCTTGCCCTTGCCGGCGACGTCCTCGAACTTGATCGTGGTGTAATCCAGGTACTTCAGCGCCACCGAATCCATGTCGTGACGGGTCGCGGTACTGGCTAACACATAGGATTCCAGCATGGTATCGAAACCGATCCCGTCCAGTTTTATTCCATGGTTAATCAGAACATTACGGTCATATTTAATGTGATGTCCAATTTTCTTGATTTCTCTACTTTCAAGCAATGGCCGGAGTTTTTCCAGCACGGCCGTACGTTCAAGCTGCTTTGGTGCATCGGGATAGTCATGCGCCAGTGGCACATAGGCGGCCTCACCGGCCTGGATGGCAAACGACACCCCGACGATGCGCGCGGCCATGTAATCCAGGCTGGTGGTCTCGGTGTCGAAGGCAAATTCCCCGGCCTGCTCAAGACGCACCAGCCAGCGATCGAGGTGTTCCTGCTCCAGTACGGTTTCATAGCTCGCAGTGGCGACTCCGGCCGCTTCTGGAGCCTCTGCCACGCCGGCTTCACCACTCACCTCATCCAGCCAGCGTTTGAAATCGAGCTGGCCATACAGCTCGCGCAGGCGCTCCGTATCCTGCGGCCGGCGGCCCATCTCCTGCGGCCCGGCGTCCAGCTCAATGTCACAGCGGATGGTGGCCAGTTCACGTGACAGCGGCAGTTGCTCCAGGTGGTCACGCAGGCTCTCCCCAACCTTGCCCTTGATCTCACCGGCATGCTCGATAATGCCCTCCAGCGAACCCCAGCTGCCCAACCACTTCGCCGCCGTCTTCGGGCCTACCCTGGGGATACCCGGGATATTGTCTGAACTGTCACCGATCAACGCCAGGTAATCGACGATCTGTCCCGGCGCAACGCCGAATTTCTCCTCCACGCCAGCTGTGTCCAGCGTGGTGCGGGACATGGTGTTGACCAGCGTGACATGCTCATCCACCAGCTGGGCCATGTCCTTGTCACCGGTGGATATCACGGTCTCCATGCCCAGCGCCGTGGCGCGTTTCGCGAGCGCGCCAATGACATCATCCGCCTCCACCCCCTCAACCTGCAGCAGCGGCAATCCCATGGCCCGCACCATATCCAGCAGCGGCGGCACCTGGTCAGACAGTTCCGGCGGCATTGGCGGCCGGTTGGCCTTGTACTGGTCATAAAGCTGGTGGCGAAAGGTCTTGCCCTTTGCATCAAACACCACGGCTATGTACTGCGGGTCATATTCCGCCAGCAGGCTGCGCAGCATGTTGACCACACCGTAAACGGCCCCGGTGGGTTCACCGCGCGCATTGGTCAGCTGCTGCAGGTTGGGCACGTGAAAGGCCCGGTAGAGATAGGATGAACCGTCTACCAGCAGCAGGGGTCCACTATGCATGGTTGCCATGATTGTCCTGGTGGTCTGTTGGTATTATTGATGCCCGCTATGGAACTGCAAACCGAAACAAATGGCCGCAGGCAGCATGGTATCATTATTGGGGTCCACACCAGAGCACCTCGTCTGCATGCATAATCAGGGGAACACCAGCAACACGATGAGTAAAGAAAACAACCGGGACAACCCGGTCTCGCACCACGGCATGCTGCCCAAGAACGACACGCAGCTGACCCGCGAATCGTGGAAAATATTCCAGATCATGGCCGAGTTCGTCGAGGGCTTCGAGCGCCTTGCCCACATCCGGCCATCGGTCAGCCTGTTCGGCTCGGCACGCACCCCGGAAGACCACCCCTATTACCAGCAGGCCGAGGAAATTTCGCGCTTGCTGTCAGACTCCGGCTTTGCGGTCGTCAGTGGCGGCGGGCCGGGCATTATGGAAGCCTCCAACAAGGGCGCATTCAGGGGCAAATCGCCAAGCATTGGTCTGAATATCCAGTTGCCGCACGAACAGTCCGGCAATCCCTACCAGAACATCGCGCTCAATTTCAGGCACTTCTTCTCGCGCAAGGTCATGTTCGTCAAGTATGCATCGGCCTACGTGGTGCTCCCGGGGGGGTTTGGCACGCTCGATGAACTGGCCGAAATACTCACCCTGGTACAGACCGGCAAGACACGCCGCATCCCGATCCTGCTGGTGGGAAGCCACTTCTGGAACGGGCTGATCGACTGGTTCCGCGACACCCTGGTCAGCGAGGGCACCATTTCGGCCGCTGACCTCGACCTGTTCCAGGTCATCGACACACCGCAGGAAGTGGTCAATGCCATTTTCGATTACTATGAACACAAGGGCTTTGAACCTTCCGAACAGGAAAAGGAAAAGCTGCTGGAGCTATAGGAACACTCATGCACAAACTGCTACTCACACTGATCCTGCTGTTACCGTCGCTGTCTGCCGCACAGACGGCGATTGAACCGGACCCGGCACCACCGCCGTCGATCGGTGTCGATGACGACCTGCAACCGGAAGTCAGCATTATCAAGCGCGATGATGCCGTGGTAGAGGAATACCGCATGAACGGTGAGCTGTACATGGTCAAGGTAACTCCCAGCATAGGCCCACCCTACTACCTGATCGATACCACCGGCGATGGCGACCTGAATGCACGTCGCAGCGAACTGGATCCGGCCTTTGTCGTGCCCAGCTGGATGATCTTCCGGTGGTGACCGGTACACCATACCGTCACAGGCGCTAGCCATGTCCGTGTTTACCAAAGTCGAGCGCGACGAGCTCGTTGCCTTGCTGCGGCATTACGATGCCGGTGAGTTGCTCAGCTACGAGGGCATCAGTGACGGCATCGAGAACACCAACTATTTCGTCACCACCGGGCACCGGGAAATGGTGTTGACGCTGTTCGAAACACACAGCTTTGGGGAGATGGGTTACTTCCTCGACCTGATGGCGCATGTCGCCGAGCATGATATCCCCAGCGCCCACCCGGTACCGGACCGGGACGGCCACTACCTGCGCATGTTCAAGGACAAGCCGGCAGCGCTGGTCGAACGGCTCGAAGGCACCAGTCTCGACCACCCGACTGACGCGCAGTGCGCCATACTTGGCAGCACCATGGCAAAACTGCACCTTGCCGGGCGCAGCTTCAGCGGCACGCGTAGCAATGCCCGCGGCCACGCCTGGCGCATGGCAACGGCAGAAAGACTGCTCACGACACTGCCTGATAAGGATGCGCAGACACTGCGCACGGAAATGGCGTATCAGCAGGCCAACCGTTTCGACCAGTTGCCGGCTGGCGTCATTCACGCCGACCTGTTCCGCGACAATGTGCTCTGGAGCGGCAACAACCTGACCGGCATTATCGACTTCTATTACGCCTGCGATGATGCCTTTCTCTACGACCTCGCCGTGGCGACCAATGACTGGTGTGTCGAAGCAGACGGTGCGTATGTGGACAGCCGCTTCACGGCACTGCTTGCGTCCTACCACGCGGTGCGACCGATCACGGAGCAAGAGGCCGGCGCCTGGCCGGCCGTGGTACGCGCCGCCGCCCTGCGCTTCTGGTTGTCACGACTGTATGACTGGCACTTCCCGCGCCCTGGCGAAATCACGCACCGCAAGGATCCGAACGTGTTTCGCCGCATCATGTTGCAGCGCCAGCATGACCGGAGCCCGCTGCCGCTGGATAGCTGACGCAGGCCACAACCAATCGCCATGTATGCCCGCCTGCAACAAGTCGCTCACGCGCTGGACCGACTTGCCGAATTGACCGGCCGCATCATCTCCTGGCTGACGCTGGCCATGGTCATCATCATCTTTACCGTGGTTGTGCTGCGTTACGTGTTCGAAACCGGCTCGATTGCGCTGCAGGAGTCCGCCACCTACCTGCACGCTGTTGTGTTCATGCTATGTGCCGCCTACACCCTGAAGCAGGATGCACACGTACGCGTCGATATTTTCTATCAGCGCTGGCCTGCACGAACCCGTGCCTGGGTCGACCTGATCGGTACGCTGCTGCTGTTACTGCCGGTATGCGTGTTCATTATTGCCAGCAGCCTGGATTACGTTGCGATGTCCTGGTCAATCCGTGAAGGCTCACAGGAGGCTGGTGGACTCGACGGCGTATACCTGCTCAAGACCGCGATCCCGGTCATGGCCGGCCTGCTGCTGCTACAGGGTTGCGCACTGGCGCTGAACAGCCTGCTGATCATTGCCGGGCACACGAGTGTGCCGGAACCCGATGCCGGCGTGGACCGGGAACTCTGATGTCCGGATTCATCCCGCTGCTGCTGTTTGTTGCGGTCTGCCTGGTACTAATGGCCGGGTACCCGGTTGCACTGTCACTGGCCGGCACCGCACTGGCGTTCGCCTTTGTCGGTGAACTCACCGGCCACTTCGATCCAGCTTTTCTACAGGCGTTGCCGAACCGCCTGTATGGCATCATGACCAATACCACGCTGATTGCAGTTCCGCTGTTTGTGT
>CBEULV010000140.1:0-5795 GCA_965544015.1 uncultured Gammaproteobacteria bacterium
ACTGGACGACTGGTACAACTATTTCCACCAATGCTCGCAGTGCCGTCGCTGTTCCGTGTTCTGCCCGTACGGCATCGATACGGCGGAAATCTCCATGGCCGCGCGCGAGGTGATGGATTCCATCGGTGTGGGCCAGAAGTACTGCAACGAGATCATCGCCAAGGTCTACAAGATCGGCAACAACCTGGGCCTGCCGGAGCCGGCGCTGGCCAACACACTGGAAGGCCTGGAAGAGGACATTGAAGACGATACCGGCGTCAAGGTGCGCCTGCCGCTGGATGAAAAAGGCGCCGATGTGCTGGTGGTCACACCGTCGGCGGACTTTTTCGCAGAACCCCACGTCGATGGCCTGATGGGCTATGCCAAGGTATTCCACGAGGCCGGCATCAGCTGGACGCTGAGTTCGCATGCCAGTGAGGCCGCGAACTTCGGTATGTTCATCGGCAGCTACGAAAACATGCGCAAGGTTTCCCTGCGTATTCGCGAGGCCGCGCTCGATCTTGGCGTCAAGCGCATTATCTTCGGCGAATGCGGTCACGCCTGGCGCGTGGCCTACAGCTTCCTGAACACCCTGGCCGGCCCGTTCGATTTTCTGGACCCGAACTACCCGGTTCCGCAGCACATCCTAGAATTCACCTGGGACCTGATCCAGCGTGGCGGCATTACGCTCGACAAGTCGGCCAACGATGACATGGTGCTGACCTTCCACGATTCCTGCAACGTGGCCCGCGCCTCGCGCATGGGGCCCATGCCGGGTGGCCAGTTCATTATTCCGCGCGAGGTGATCAAGGCGAGTTGCAACCATTTTTACGATATGCCGCAGGATACCATCCATGATGCCACCTACTGCTGTGGTGGTGGCGGCGGCCTGTTGACCGATGACCTGATGGAGCTTCGCGTCAAGGGTGCCCTGCCTCGCATGGAGGCGCTGAAGTATGTCGTTGACAACTACGGCGTGACCCATATGGCTGCAATTTGCGCCATCTGCAAGAGCCAGTTCGCGAAGATAATGCCTTATTACGGCTTTCAGATGGACAGCATTGTCAGCGTGCACCAGCTGGTCAGCAACGCGATTGTGCTCGGGAACAAACAGTAATTCCGGAATTTTGCTCAGGTAACACCTGGTCAGATTAGATTAACAGGAGAACAGGCATGGCAACTTCACGAGATGACATGGAAAACAAGAATCTGACATTCCGTCGCTTTGAAGAGGGAGATTACGTTTACTCACGCAAGGGCGATGATATCTTTAACGAGGACACGTCCTACAAGTGCCCGACCTACGTGCACCGTACCCCGCCCTGCCAGGGCAGCTGCCCGTCCGGCGAGGACATCCGTGGCTATCTGCAGATCGTACGCGGTATTGAGAAACCGACCGGTGACATGAGTATGGAAGAATATGCCTTCCGCCGCTCCACCGACGCCAACCCGTTTCCGTCCATGATGGGGCGTGTTTGCCCGGCGCCTTGCGAGGACGGCTGCAACCGCAACCAGGTGGAAGACTTCGTCGGCATCAACTCGGTCGAACAGTTCATCGGCGACACCGCCTACGAACAGAAATTTACCTTTGACAATTCAGCTCCACTGAGTGGCAGGAAGATCGCCATCATCGGTGGTGGGCCGGCCGGTATGGCAGCCGCCTACCAGCTGCGCCGCCTCGGCCACGCCAGCACCATCTTCGACGAGCACGAGGAGCTGGGTGGCATGATGCGCTACGGCATCCCCGGTTACCGTACCCCGCGTGACGTGCTGAACCATGAATGTCAGCGCATCGTGGACATGGGCAATATCGAACTGCGCATGAACACCCGTGTCGGCAAGGACGTCAGCATCGATGAAATCGAGAAGGAATACGATGCCATCCTGTGGGCGATGGGCTGTAAAGCGGGCCGCAAGCTGCCGGTCCCCAACAGCGACGCGCCCAACTGCGTTTCCGGTGTTGCCTTCCTTGAGGCATTTAACAAGGGAACACTGAAAGTCACTGCCGATAAGGTCGTCTGTGTAGGTGGTGGTGATACCTCCATCGACGTGGTGTCCGTTGCCCGCCGTCTCGGCAAGATCAGCAAGATCAACAAGGAAGACCGCCCGGAACAGGTCATTGGTGGCTATGTCGCCCATGATGCTGCCTTTGCCGCCGCACGCGAAGGTGCCGAAGTGACACTGACCTCGCTGTTTGCACGCGAGGAAATGACTGCAACCGAGCACGAGGTTCATGATGCCCTGCAAGAAGGTGTGCGCATCGATAACGGTGTCATGCCGCTTGAGGTCATCCTTGACGATAGTGGTCGTGCCCGCGCATTGAAAATGGCCAAATGCGAAATGGTCGACGGCCGCCCTAACGCGATAGAGGGTACCGAGTACGAAATCGAGTGCGACCTGGTCGTCTCGGCTATCGGCCAGGGCGGTGACCTGTCCGAAGGACTTGAGTCACTCGATAACGGCCGCGGCCTGATCGATGCCGACGCCTTCTACCAGGTGCCGGGCCGCGAGGGCCATTTCGTGGCCGGCGATATTATCCGCCCGCACCTGCTGACCACCGCCATCGGCCAGGCATCCATTGCCTCGGAAAGTATCGACCACTACTTGAAACAGGAAGACCAGAAAAAACGCCCGAAGGTCGATGTGCACCACTTCGAGTTGTTGAAGAAGCTGCGTGAAACTAACCACACACCGGACGCTTTCAAGGCAGACGAACAGGGTGATATGCGCGGCACCAACACGGCAAACTTCGCGGTTCACAACTACGAAGACCGCTCCAGCGCCGAGATCATTGCCTCGGACCGCCTGTTCCTTGGCCACTTCCCGTTTACGCCGCGCAACAAGCGCTCCTCCCATGGCCCCTCTTCCGAGGAAGTGCTGGGGCACTTCGAAGAGCGCGGCATTGGCCTGGCGACAGAACAGGCTGTCAACGAGGCCGAGCGCTGCATGAGTTGCGGCATGTGCTTCGAGTGTGACAACTGCGTGATCTACTGCCCGCAGGACGCCATCTTCCGCGTCAAGAAGGACCAGGCGACGATGGGGCGTTACGTGGACACCGATTACGACAAGTGCATCGGTTGCCACATCTGCTCGGATGTCTGCCCCACTGGCTATATCGACATGGCCATGGGTGGTCACTAATCCGGACACGACAAACGACATGCTAAAAAACAGTCTCATCTTACTGCTGCTGGCGTTCACCACCGGCTTTGCAATGCAGGGCCAGGCGCGGGACTCCATACTGCCGGAAGTTCCGGAGGCCCAGGCGCGCTTCAGCGAGGAACAGGGTTGTGTGGAGCCGACCGGGGAAATGCGCAAGAACCACATGGACTACATCCTGCACCAGCGCGATGAAACCGTGCATGAGGGCGTTCGCACCAGGCAGTACAGTCTGAACGAGTGCATCAACTGTCACGTCAGCGATGCCGAAGACGCACCGCGCGTCAGCAGCGAGGAACACTTCTGCAACAGCTGTCACAGTTACGCGGCCGTCAAGATCGACTGCTTCCAGTGTCATGCCGACCGGCCGGTCAAGACTTCCCGAATCCATTCGCCGTCGACCGGGGCCAATGCCCGGCACGCGAGAACCGGCGCTAATCCGGAACAGCTGACAACAGAAAACCTGCGCATGCTGGTTAGCGAGGGCATAGCTCATGAGTGAAGAATCAGGCATCGACATCTATCGCCGTCGCTTCCTCAGCGGCAGCGCAACAGCCGCAGCCGGCATGGCTATAGTACCGGGTGTATTTCTGCATGAAATCGGGCATGCCAAGCCGGCCGCTGACCCTGTCACCAGCGAGGTGCGCTGGGGCATGCTGATCGACTCGAACAAGTGCGCGGAAGGCTGCAATGATTGTGTGAAGGCCTGTAATGACGAGCACGGCCTGACCGGCTTTGACCGGCCCGCGACCGATGCACAGTGGATCCGCAAGGTAAAATTGAAGGACAAGCAGACCGGTCATACCCAGACCCTGCCGCTGCTGTGCCAGCATTGCGAACATCCCCCCTGCGTGGACGTTTGCCCCACCGGCGCTTCATTCAAGCGTGATGACGGTATCGTGCTGGTCGACAAACACATCTGCATTGGCTGCCGCTATTGCATGCTGGCCTGCCCCTACAAGGCGCGTTCATTCATTCACGAAACCCTGCAGGACCAGTTGCCGCACGCACCCCGCGGCAAGGGTACCGTCGAGTCCTGCACCTTCTGTGTCCACCGTGTCGACAACGACGGCACCCCGGCCTGTGTCGAGGCCTGCAGCGCCGAAAACCACAACGCAATGGTATTTGGTGATCTAAACAACCCGTCGAGTGAAATCTCCAGGGAACTCAAGCAGCACAGCACGCGCCAGATTCGTGCCGACCTGCAACTCAACACCGGCGTGCGCTACCGGGGGATCTGATGAAACAACTGGATTACAGGGAAATCGAAGGCGGCCTGCCGTTCTACATGCTGGTCGGAGCCATTGGCGTATTTGTGCTCGCTGCACTCGGTGCCGCGTATTACATGGAACACAATGGTCACTGGGTCACCGGCATGAGCAACCAGGTCATCTGGGGCACCCCGCACGTGTTTGCGGTGTTCCTGATTGTCGCGGCCTCCGGCGCCCTGAACGTTGCCTCTATCAGCTCTGTATTCGGCAAGACCGCCTACAAGCCGCTTGCGCGCCTGTCAGGCCTGCTTGCGATCGCCCTGCTGGTGGGTGGACTGGCCGTGCTGGTGCTGGATCTTGGTCGCCCGGACCGCCTGATCGTGGCGATGACCTACTATAATTTCAAATCCATCTTCGCCTGGAACATCATGCTCTACACCGGCTTCATGGTTGTGGTCGGCGTGTACCTGTGGATGATGATGGAACGCAAGATGAACGTTTTTACCAGGGCTGCCGGCCTCGGCGCATTCATCTGGCGCCTGATCCTGACCACCGGTACCGGATCCATTTTCGGCTTCCTGGTGGCACGCCAGGCCTATGATGCCGCAATCATGGCGCCGATGTTCATCATCATGTCATTCTCCTTTGGCCTCGCCATCTTCATCCTGGTGCTGATGGCACTGTACAAGTGGGCCGACCGACCACTCGGCGACGCCATCCTGTTCCGCCTCAAGAATCTGCTGGGCGTATTTGTCGCCGCGGTACTGTATTTCGTGATCGCCTATCACCTGACCAACCTGTACGGCACCGAGAACCACGGCGTCGAGCGTTTCATCCTGCTCGATGGTGGTATCTATACCCAGCTGTTCTGGATCGTGCAGATCGGCATCGGCAGCCTGCTGCCACTGGCCCTGCTCTACGGTCCGGGCGGCAAGTCGCGGCTCTGGATCAGTATTGCCTGCCTGTTGACCATTATCGGCGGCCTGGCACAGATATATATCATCATCATTGGCGGACAGGCCTACCCGATGGAAATGTTCCCGGGCAAGGAAGTCTCCAGTTCATTCTTCGACGGTGTCGTAGCGAGTTATACCCCGAGCCTGCCCGAAGTTGTGCTTGGTTTTGGTGGCGTTGCAATAGCACTGGCCGCCACGGTGGTTGGCACGCGGGTACTGCGCTTCCTGCCGGTCAGCCTCGCTGATGAGCATGTGGACCCGCACCACTCAGCCACGGATGCTGCCTGAGTCGTCTGCCTGAGCGACGCTGTGGAGCAACCGAACGGGTACTGACATGTCCCGCCTGCTGATTTCGGCAGCACACAAATCCTCCGGCAAGACCACCGTTACCCTTGGCCTGTGCGCCGCACTGGCAGCGCGCGACCTGGTCGTACAGCCGTTCAAGAAAGGCCCGGACTATATCGACCCGATGTGGCTGGGGCAGGCTGCC
>CBEULV010000141.1:0-5693 GCA_965544015.1 uncultured Gammaproteobacteria bacterium
GCGAAGACCAGCAGGGTAAGGATTGAGAAGATAATACGGCAGAACTTCTCTGCGATAATCCGATCGGCGAAAGCCGCGTAGACCAGGCTGACTACGGCGAGCAACAGGCTCTGTATCATGTACATCATCGGCAGGTATTCGATGCCGAGGCGCTTCAGGAACAGCGCATCCGCCGTGCCCCTGCCAATGGCCATGCCGGAGCCGATCAGCAGGAAGACGGCCAGGAAATACACCACATTCCCGGTTTCTCCCTCCTGGATCAGTAGTTGTTTCTTTAGCCCCTTTAGCATGAACGGATTCTTGCTGTCATCAGCCCGCCTGGTCGGTGACGGCGGGAAATTATATTTATATCAGACGGCTAGCATTGCCTGTCAGACACGCGTCGGCCGGGCAGGCTGTCGTTTATGTGCATGCCAGGGTGGTTTACCAGCGTATTGCTTATATTTCTGTCAGGCCGCCGGGATTATCCATGCGCACCCGCTACATTGGCCTGTGCAGGGCGCCGCTCCCGGTCTTGCTACCGTTTATTATCTGTTGTTTTTACTATACATCAGTCCTGTTGCCCTGACTGCTTTTTTATCAGGTAAGTCTGCGAGTCGTTTTGAACAGTCTTAGGGCAAGGATCTTGTTCAGGTTGCTGAATACCTTTGTGGCGATGTACGGGTAATAACGGCTCAAGCGGTCCAGATTTTTCTGGGTCAGGCACAACAGCCGGCTGTCTTCCAGTGTATCGACATTGGCCGTCCTGTTTTCGTAGAACAGGCCGGTCTCGCCGATGACGTCGCCACGGGTGTGTGTGGAAATCTCAATTGGACCATTTTCCCCCTCGATCGAGGTGCCGAGTTTTCCGTCAATAACGACATACATTTCATCGCCTTTCTCGCCGTCATGAATGATGCGCTTGCCTGCGGGTATGTTTACCACGCGTGACATGATCGCGACAATCCTTGCCTGTGACTTGCGCAGTCCCTTCAGCAGGGGGATGGATTCCTGCGGGTTTTCTCCGAGGTCGAGAGTCAGGACGTCCCACAGTGTGGTGATCCGTACGCTGGAACACAGGGCAGGCGTCAGTACGAAGTCACTCAGCCAGGCAAAGGCCAGTGCGTACGAAGCCATGATGCCGACCTGGACCTGCATGCTCAGATCGCTGCTCGTCAGTACCAGGAACCCCAGGCACAGGCCAATGGAGGTGGTCGTGACCGGTCTGCCCACGGCCTTGAGTGCAGCCAGGGTGGCCTTCCTGTCATCGGCAAGATGTTTTATCTCACGGTTAAAACGTGCGAAGTAGTGGATCGTGTCGTCGATCGCAATACCCAGAACCATGGGTGCAATCAGGCTGGTGCTCGGGTTCAGACTGATGCCAAAGAAGCCCAGTGACCCGAAATATACCACGACCGGAACGATGTTCGGGATCAGGGCGACGAAACCGATTCGCAGTGACATGAACATCAATGACAGTATCCCGTAGACAATCAACAGCGCCAGCCCCACGCTTTTTGCCTGACCGACGACGATGTCAGAGAGTGCCTCGTTGATAACCACCGCACTTCCAGTCACCGTGGCGGTAATGTGCGGCGGCAGCTCACCAAGCCTGTCGTTGATCCTTGTGATCAGTTTTGACATGGCCTGTGAATGGGTGGCTTTCGAGCGCAGAATGATATTTGTTGTCTGGAAACGCCCATCGACGACCTGGTCCAGCCCGTCGCCGGAGCCGAGAAACAGCAACTGGGTAACCATGCGGCGACTGTCCGGGATACTGAAGAATGCCGGGTCATTATCATGAAGTGCCTGGTTTATCAGCATCAGGTAATCCGCCAGCGATGACGAACCGCCGATCTCCGGTTGTCTGCCCAGCCATGCCTGCAGTTCGCGGATAACCGTGAGATTCTCGGGTTGCTTGAATGTTTCCGGGTATCCGCCTTCAAGGACAATGTAGAGTGGATAGCTGCCACCGAATTTTTCATTCACAACATTAAAGGCGGTTCGCACCTCTGACTTGTCGGAGAAACTGGACATGAAGTCCGTGCTGACCTGTATCTTTGAGATACCGACTGCAGCCAGTGCCATGATGATGCCAGTCAGGATGAAGATTGTTTTGCGATGCTGCAGGTCAAACAGGGCGATTCTGTCCACCAGTCGGTCAAAGGACCTGGTGGCTGAGCGCTTCACACCGGGCCATGCCATAAAACCGCGATCCAGGTACTTGAGCAATGCGGGTGTGAGGGTTACGGACAGGATCGTGATCAGCAGAACACCGATGACTGACAGGATGCCGAATTTCCTGACAGCGTCAATCGGGTTAATCATGAGTGCGGCAAATCCGGCTATGGTTGTTATACCGGTCAATATGACCGGCAGCATCACATGCTCCAGTGTTTGTCGGACCAGGACAACCTTGTCCGCAGTATTAAGCCGGTTCCGGTGATAATCAGATACTACGTGAACAGAATAGGTTAGCCCGAGGATCATCAATAGTGGAGGCACCAGTACGGAGATCATGTTGAGCGAATAACCCAGCCCGGTTATGACTCCAAGCGTAATGATAACGCCGGCGGCGACGGTGAGCAGCGGGACCAGCACGCCCAGCAAGGTACGGAAAGACAGCGCAAGAACAATGGCCAGTATGACGGTGACCAGTGGTGGTATCCAGATAAGGTCATGGATCAGTATCCTGATAATGGCCACCTTGAAATACGGAGCACCGGTCAGCCAGACCTTGTTCTCACCTTTCTCCTCGTCGACGATGGATACGATCCGGTCATGCACCCTGCGTTTCATGTATTCCCGGTCGGATATGTCATTGAAATACACGGCCAGCGCCGTCGCATCACCTGCACCTGACACCAGGCTGCCTGCATAGATCGGATTGGCCAGCACCCGTTGCCGGATTTCTGTTGCCTGTTCCGGGCTGCCCGTGAAATGTTCTATGAAGGGGGCGATATCCAGGTCATCACCGACGCTGCGAATATCGGGCGCATTACTAAGCGATAACACATGATGTACGGATTCAATATCACTGATCCGCTGTGTCATGCGGTGAATGCGCTGCAGGGTATCGACGGTGAATATGTCTTCGGATGTCAGGGTGATGACCAGTGTCTGGTCACTTCCGAATATATCGCGCGCACGATCATAGAACTGTTTGGCGGGGCTGCTTTCAGACAGCAGGCGGTCGGTTGACGGGTCAATCTCCAGGCGCAACTGTCCGGTATTGAGGTCGACAATCACGGAAATCGAAAATATCACCAGTGCTGCTACCAGCAGCAGGATGAGCCCGGTCGAGCGTGAGATCAGGTCAGAGGATTTCTCCAGCAGCCACATGGTCAGGGTGAAATATCGGGAATTTCAGCCTGCTTCAGCTGTGTTTCATCAAACAGGGCATCGGGGAGTTGCATGCCATGGGTCAGTTTGTTGATCTTAAGGCGGGTTTCTGTTTTGTCACGGAAATCTTTCATGAGCAGCTCTGACGGAAACCAGATGCCATCCCGGTTGTCCAGGTTGGCCGGATCAATGGTCAGCTGCTTGCGCAGTTTTCCATTGTTGCCGAACAGATCGGTTCTCAGGACGATACAGGATTCCTTGTCGATATAGCTGATTATCTTTTTATAATCGGATTCATCAGCCGGGTAGCTTGCCAGCACATACACAGGCCTCCCGGACAGCGTTTCATCCGCCTGCTGTTCGGCATGCAGGTCGGTCAGGACACCATGCAGACGCTCGAAGTCCTCGTAGGAAAAATCGGTACCCATGACAGAGCTGGAGATATTCTTGGATGTGATGCGGCGTACCTTGAAAAGGCCGGGCATGTAGATGTACATGTCATTCTGTGGTTGTTTCTGCACGATCAGGAAGCGCGCACCACGTATGTCAACCGGCTCGCTGAAGTGCATCATGACCCGGAAGTTGTCATCGGTATCTCGTTTCAGAAACACATTGGCCTGCAGGACCGACTCGTAGTGGCTGCGGTCGCGGGTACGCAGTTCAATCGATTGGGCCATGGTCGACACCGGCAGGTTCTGCTTCATGCAGGTCTCGATCTCGGCAGGGAGTTCCGCCGCTGCGCAAATCAGGGAATGCGCGAGGAGCAGGGGCAGCAGGAGGAAGCGCATAGGGCATCGATGCACACTGGTTACGATCCTTACAAGGTTAGTGAATCTGCCAGATATGTCAATGAGTTGGCGGATATATTTTGTCTGTTTTCGGGGCCTGGCAAGGACGGCGGTTTTCATCGGGCGACGGGCGGGTGATGCCTACTCCTTGCCGGTAGCATAGATTGCCTGTTCTAGGTGAAGCATGATTCGGGCAATGTGCTGGCTGACCCGCAGCAACCAGCGAATGGCCTGCAGGCGACTGGTCGATTCCGGGACCGACAGTTCGCCCATTGCCGCCGCGGTCATAATCGCGGTGCGCAGTTGTTCTTCCTGTGACTCGATAGTGTCCCGGGTGCCGGCTGCGCGTTTTTGCGAACGGTGCCATTTGTTCATGCTGATATCATGCAGTGTCGCAGCGATATCTTCTGTCAGTTGCTTGTGCAGGGCGAACAGGAGGGGGGTTTTGCGCACTGTGACAGCGCGCTCCTCTTCCTCCTCACAACGTTCATGCAGGCGCTGCATATGATCAAGTGTGTGCAGCAGGGCCAGCAGCCGTTCATGGTCACTGCCCTTGCTGGCATCCAGGTGAATGCTGTCAAGATAGGCCTCGATGCTGTCCAGCGCCTGTTTCATGCGGACCAGGTCAGCGCGCTGGCCGGTGTTCTCATGAAGAATGGCATACAGGTGACCGAGTAGTGCCGGAAGTATTCCGCGAATGGCTGTCTGCGCGGCATCCAGTGCCAGTCGGGGTGTGTCGAGCAGGCTATTGTCCAGCACCACCGTCCAGGCCGGCTCCCGGTCCAGGATCAGCATTCTCAACAGGCTGGCGAATTGCCGTGTGAACGGCAGCACGATAGACGCGCCCAGGGTATTGAACAGGGTATGGAAGGCGACCAGTGCAATCTCACCCTGTGCCAGTATCAGCCCCGGTGACAGCGACTCCCATGCGAACACATAGGGTGTAATGAGCAACAGGGCAAAACACCCGGTGAACAGGTTGTAGATGACATGCGAAAAAGCGGTACGGCGTGCCCCTGTCGTACCACCGATGGAGGCCAGCACGGCGGTCAGCGTGGTGCCGATATCCATGCCAATTACCATTGCGGCAGCCTGGTGAAAGGTAATCATGCCGGCATACAGCAAGGTCAGTGTCGTGGCGACACCGGCGCTGGAGGACTGCGTAATAATGCTTGCCAGGATGCCCAGCAGTACCAGCTGGATGCGACCTGCAATCGTGTCGGCCGGCAGGGTCGCGGGTGAGATGATGCCTTCAAAGGCACTCATGCCCTGTTGCAGGTAGTCGATGCCGACAAAGATCAGGCCAAATCCGGCCAGGGCATAGCCAATTGCAGCGATACGGCCGCCGGAGAACAGTTTGAGGAGGGCGCCAACCAGAATGACCGGCAGCATCAGCATGCCAAGTTTCAACTTGAAGCCGAACAGGACCACTAACCAGCCGGTAATGGTGGTGCCGATATTGGCACCGAAAATGATGCCGAGCGCCGCCGGGAATGTCAGCAGGCCGGCGCCGACAAAGCCGACCGCGGAGACCGTGGTTGCGCTGGAGGATTGCAGCAGGGCAGTGGTGGTGGCGCCGGTGGC
>CBEULV010000142.1:0-5350 GCA_965544015.1 uncultured Gammaproteobacteria bacterium
TACAGGGGCAGTGGTGGCTCCTGCATTAACAGAGGAATTGTTATGACTGAACGTGTCGTCGTTGATCCGATTACCCGCATCGAGGGCCACCTGCGCATCGAGGCGCAGATGGAAGGCAATCGCATTGCCAAGGCATACTCGGCCGGTACCATGGTGCGCGGCATCGAGATTATCATGCGCGGTCGCGACCCGCGCGATGCCTGGGCATTTGCCCAGCGCATCTGCGGCGTGTGTACGCTGGTGCACGGGCTGGCCTCGGTTCGCGCGGTGGAAAACGCGCTGGATTACACCATCCCGCCGAATGCGCAGCTGATCCGCAACCTCATGAACGGTGCGCAGTATGTGCACGATCATGTCATGCACTTTTATCATCTGCATGCGCTGGACTGGGTCGATGTGGTTTCCGCATTGAACGCCGACCCGGCAGCCACTTCCGTGCTTGCGCAATCCATCAGCAGTTATCCGAAGTCCTCGCCCGGTTATTTCGCCGACATGCAGAAGAAGCTCAAGGATTTTGTCGAGGGCGGCCAGCTGGGTATCTTTGCACAGGCGTACTGGGGGCACCCGGCCTACAAGTTGCCGCCGGAGGCAAACCTGATGGCGGTAGCGCATTATCTCGAGGCGCTGTCATGGCAGCGTGACGTGGCCAAGCTGCACGCCATCTTTGGTGGCAAGAATCCGCACCCGAACTTCCTGGTCGGCGGCGTGGCCTGTCCGATCGATCTCAATTCCGATTCCGCTATTAATGCCAAGCGGTTGGCGCAGGTTCAGGAGGTCATCAACAAGATGAATACCTTCGTCGATCAGGTGTACATACCGGACCTGCTCACGATTGCCGGTTTCTACAAGGACTGGGGAGCGCGCGGCGAGGGACTGGGAAATTTCCTGACCTATGGTGATTTCCCCGAGAAGGGCATGGACGACCCGGCCAGTTTCCTGATCCCCGGCGGCGTCATCCTCAATCGCGACCTGTCGACTATCCACGAGGTGGATATGACCGCTGAGGATGAAATACAGGAATCTGTCGCGCACTCGTTTTATGACTACAGCCAGGGCAAGGACAGCTCACTGCACCCTTACGACGGCGAAACCAGCCTGAATTACACAGGCCCGAAGCCGCCGTACCAGCAACTCGACGTGGACAATTCCTATTCCTGGATGAAGTCGCCGCGCTGGAAGGGGCATGCCATGGAGGTGGGCCCGCTGGCACGTGTATTGATGCTGTACGCCAAGGGGCACGATCAGACCAAAGAGTTGGTCAACATGACCCTGAGCAAACTCGATGTGCCGGTGTCGGCGCTGTTTTCGACGCTGGGCCGTACAGCGGCACGTGGCCTGGAAACCAAGGTTATCGGCGACATGATGCAGACCTGGTTCGACAACCTGGTGGCCAACATCAAGGCCGGCGACACGAAGACTTTCAACGAGAAGCTGTGGGATCCGGAAACGTGGCCGGCACAGGCAAGAGGCGTCGGTTTCATGGAGGCGCCACGCGGTGGCCTGGCTCACTGGATCGTGATCGAGGATAAGCTGATCAAGAATTACCAGGCAGTGGTGCCAAGTACCTGGAATGCAGGACCACGCGACCAGAGTGGTCAGCCCGGAGCCTACGAGGCGGCCCTGCAGGACAACCATACCCTGCATGATCCGCAGCAGCCGATCGAGATCCTGCGCACCATTCACAGTTTTGATCCCTGTATCGCTTGTGCGGTACATGTGACGGACCCGAATGGCGAGGAATTGATCCAGGTCAAGGTGCGTTGACCGGGTTGACCGATATATAGGTGTTTGAGCGCGAGTACCAGTCGGCCTGAATACACACACAGCAACCGGAGTGCCTGATGCAACTGAGAATTATTCACACTACTTTACTGACACTGATTATCCTGCTGGTCGCGCCCTATGCACTTGCACATGGCGGGTTGCATACCAGCAACGGCCTGATTGATGGCTTCATGCACCCGGCCTCCGGTCTGGATCACCTGCTGGTGGCAATTGCTGCCGGTTACTGGGTGGCACGCGGCGGTGATCATGGCGTGCGCGATGTACTGTTCTTCCTTGCATTGTTTGCTGCCGGCAATCTGTTGGGCATGTTGAGCTTTGCTGCCCCGCAACTACCTGTTGTCGGCGCGATACTGTTCCTGCTGACCGTGGTAGTGATTGCTGTTGCAATTGGGTACAGCGCATGGCTCGGCCATGCTGCTTTTGGCAGTCTTGCGGTCTATCAAGGCATGTCGCACCTGCTGACGCCGGCTCATGCCGGCATGGGCGGATTTGCGCTGGGTTTGCTGCTTGCCACCGGTGTGTTGATGATTTTTGGCATGATCCTGCGCCAGGTGGTGGTGACACGCCAGCCGCATACGGGGAATAAGGGCGTCTGACATCGTACGCACTGGCAGTATCCTGCATGCGGCGGTCTCCAGCCTGGTGATGAATGCCGTGCGCTACAGTTCACCTGGTTTCGGATTTACCCTGCCGGGAAAGATTATCTGCGAACTTGGGCCGCAGGTTTGCAGTGCCTGACATGTCTCCTGCTTCCGGCAACATGGCCCTGCTGAATCTCGGGTTCCGTCCTTTTTTTACCGTTGCCACCGTGTTTTCCGTGGTTGCGGTGCTGATCTGGCTGGGTGTATACGTGCTGGGTTGGCCGTGGCCGCAGCAGCAACTGTCCCCCCTTGTCTGGCATGCCCATGAAATGGTGTTTGGTTATGCCATGGCGGTCATCGCCGGTTTCTTGCTGACCGCCGTGAAAAACTGGACCGGCGTACAGACCCTGCGTGGTCTGCCCCTGCTGCTGTTGGTGTTGGCGTGGCTGGCCGGGCGCATACTGCTGCTGGCCGGCAGTCATGTACCGTTGTACTGGGCGGCCCTGGCCGACTGTATTTTTGGCGTGGGGCTGACACTGGCGCTGGCTTACCCGATATTCAAGGTGCGCCAGTGGAAGCAGATGGGAATTCTGTCCAAGATCGTGCTGTTGTTGTGCAGTAACCTGCTGTTCTATGCCGGACTGCTGGGGGTTTATCCCGATGGCGTGCAGATCGGTCTCTACTCGGGCGTTTACCTGGTGATGGCGCTGGTCTTTGCCATGGCGCGGCGCGTGCTGCCGTTTTTTATCGAACGTGGCATGGGGCGCCCGGTCACACTGATCAATCGCAAATGGCTGGATATTGCCAGCCTGGTCCTGTTCCTGGTGTTCTGGATCGCGGATGTCCTGCAACCGGACAGCCTGCCGGTCGCGCTACTGGCAGCTGTGCTGTTTGTCCTGCACGCGCTGCGCCTGGCAGGCTGGTACGCCAGTGGTATTTTCAAGGTGCCCTTGCTGAGTGTGCTGTATCTTGGCTACGGTTGGCTGGTGGCAGGTTTTGCGCTCAAGGCCGCCGTGTACGTGACCGGAATTTCACCGTCTATTGCTCTGCATGCATTTACCTATGGCGGCATTGGCCTGTTCACGCTGGGCATGATGGCGCGTGTCACGCTGGGCCATACCGGCCGCAGCCTCAACGCACCACCGGTGGTCGGGCTGGCGATTGGCATTATGCTGGTTGGCGCATTGGTGCGTGTCCTGTTGCCATTGCTGGATGCGGGGCACTACACGCTGTGGATCGGACTTTCGCAGCTACTGTGGATGCTGGCATTCGCGTTGTTGCTGCTGGCCTACCTGCCGATGTGGCTGCGGCCGCGCGTCGACGGTCAGCCGGGCTAGTTCGGTTCTTCACCGGTTTCGTCCGGGTCTTCTTCATCCTCCCAGTCATAGTGTTTTTCCGCTGCCGGCGGATCGCGGCGGGCGAACAGGAATGCGGCGAGCACGCCACATAACGTGCCGAAGAAATGACTTTCGTAGGAGATGCCCGGTTCCTGCGGAAATATGCTCCAGATCATGCTGCCGTAGATGAAAAACACGATCAGTGACAGTGCAATCGACAGCCGGTCACGGCGCAGGATGCCGCTGGTGAAGACATAAAACATTATGCCGTGGGTCAGTCCGCTGGCACCGAAGTGATAACTCTCCCGTGCAAACAGCCAAACTCCCAGACCCGAGCCCGCGTAGATGAACGCCAGTGCCGGCCGCGCCGAGCGTGGATAGCCGTACAGCAGTGCAGTCAGCAGGACCAGCAGCGCAAAGCTGTTGGAAAGCAGGTGCCCCCACGAGCCGTGAATCAGGGGTGCGAACAGTATCCCGGCCAGACCATCGAATGAATGCGGATAGACGCCGAAGCGGTAAAGCTGCAGGCCGAGAGCGCGGTCAAGCAGTTCGAACAGCCAGAGCAGCGTGATAAACGCCAGTGTGGCCAGCGCACTGCTGCGAAACGAGGGCGTCACAGACGGGCGCCGGAAGTTGGGCAATTTGATGTGATGCTGCGTGGCATGATTGTCACGGTAGCCGTTGGGCGGTGCTTTTTCCAGTATGCGCTGGCGTTGATCTGCCTCAAACAAGTTCCGCTGAGATTGACTATGCTGGTCAGGTAGCCAACAGTGACGGATATGTGTGCCATGAACAGTACTCCAATAGCTACGGAGTCCGATGCACAGACCGTGTTCCGGGTGCGTGGCCTGACCAAGGTCTATCACATGGGCGAGGTCGACGTGCATGCCCTGCGCGGTGTCGACCTCGATCTGCTTGCCGGTGAGCTGATGGTGTTGCTGGGCCCGTCCGGCAGCGGCAAGTCCACCCTGTTGAATATCCTCGGTGGCCTGGATACTGCCAGTGAAGGCTCAGTGCACTACCGCGACCAGGACCTGACCCATGCCGACGAGCGCCGCCTGACCGAATATCGTCGCTACCATGTCGGCTTCGTATTCCAGTTCTATAACCTGATGCCCAGCTTGACGGCTCGCGAGAATGTCGCGGCTGTCACCGAGATCGCACGTGACCCGATGACGCCGGAGGACGCGCTGGCGCTGGTGAACCTGCAGGACCGGATGGATCACTTTCCGGCGCAACTGTCCGGCGGTGAGCAGCAGCGTGTGGCGATTGCACGTGCCGTTGCCAAGAACCCGGCCGTGCTGCTGTGCGATGAACCGACCGGTGCGCTCGATTCGGAGACCGGTGTGCTGGTACTGGAGGCGCTGGAGCGCGCCAATCTCGAACTCGGTACCACCACGGCACTGATCACGCACAATGCCGGTATTGCCGACATGGCCGACCGGGTGGTGCATATCATGGATGGCCGGATCGGTTCCGTGCAGCACAACCCGACCCGTAAACGGGCCAGCGAGCTGAGCTGGTAGGCATGCGTGTCCTGAACCGCAAGCTGTGGCGTGACCTGGTGGAGTTGCGTGGCATGGTGCTGGCCATTGCCCTGGTGCAGGTCGGTGGTATCGCCACCTTTGTGATGTCGCTGTCAACCTA
>CBEULV010000143.1:0-5345 GCA_965544015.1 uncultured Gammaproteobacteria bacterium
TTCTCGCTTTTAGCTGTATGGGCTAGATAATCCATGCTTTTCCACCCTGTTTCCTGGTTATTGTCACTTCTCTGTGAATGAGGCGGAGTTATCCTTTCTCCCTGTGGTTGATGAAAATGCTAATCCTGTTCTGGTAGTTCCAGATTCCTGTATGTGATTGCTGCTTCGGTGCGATTACTGACCCCCAGTGTCTTGAAGATGGTGGACAGGTGTATTTTTACGGTGTGCTCCGATACGTCCAGTTTATGCGCTATGACCTTGTTGGAATGACCCACGGCAACCAGTTCCAGGACATCGATCTGACGCCGGGTGAACATCTCGCGTGTTAGGCTCTTTTGTGTCTGCCCGGTTTCGCTGCCGCCGGTTTCCTGTTTTGCGGCTGCCTGTTCATGCGCCGCGCCGGCCAGCATTTCGGCAGGGATATAAACACCCCCGGAAAGCACCAGTTGCAGTGCGCTGAGCAGGACACTGTTGGTGCCACTCTTGGGAATAAAGCCGGCGGCACCGTGTTCGATGGCACGCTGCATGGTACGCCCGTCTTCGGTGGCCGAGAGCACGACCACCGGAATGTCGGGATGGGTATTACAGAGTGACTTGAGCAGCTCGAGCTCGTTGGCGCCGGGCATTTGCAGGTCAAGTATGACCAGGTTCATGGTCGGGTGGTCCGTCATTGCCTGGCGCACCTCGTCGGCGTTGGTGGCCTCGACAACGTCTGCTTTGGTTGGCAGCCCGGCCAGTGTGATTCTGAGTCCCTCGCGCACCAGGCTGTGATCATCTGCGATCAGGATTTTCAGGTTGTCTTCCACATCCACCCCCTGTGCCCTGTTACTTCCTCCTGATAAGCAGATTACCGCCTTGCAGTACGGAGTGGCAACAGATAATCAATCAGTCTAATCCCGGATTCCCAGCTATTGGGAATGTGGGCCACGCCGTTCAGGCAGCGGGATAAGGGGCAAAAATAACTAATAAGGATGTACTAGTACTATTGTACTACTGCATGTCTGTCAGGAATTGTTTAGTGTGTCTGTGACAGGGACGTCAAACGGAAACAGGGATGTGCACCCGAACACAGGGACGTGTTCCTTGTTTTTCCAGCCTGTTGAGGCCTCCCCTCAGAACTATCTTTTGGTGTGCTTGATATAGCGCGGGTGGTCGATCTGTTCCAGCTGCATGGACTCGCCACTGATTGTTACGTTCTCCTCTTTCCCGGCAATCACCAGCTTGAAAAGCACCTCGCCGCGCCAGTCAATTGGCAGCGGCGCATGGTCGCGGTAGGTGTAGATATTATTGATCAGGTCGCCACCGCTGATCTCGCACGGGCAGTCAGGAAGTTCGCCGTCCAGCTCGATGTCCCGGATGGTCAGGGAGACGGCCTGGGTCCATAGCGAGTCCTCGATCGCACCTTCCATTTCCTGAACCAGGAACACTTTCGAGAAGTGCAGCGTGATGGAATCGTCGCCATCCCGGTCGATGGACTCCAGTCGGGCGCCGGGCAGTTGCAGGGTCTGGGTTGTATCGCTCATGTTGTTTGTGCTCTTTGTCAGCTCATGCGAGCAGGGTTTTCAGTTCGTCCAGGCGGGTGACCGGTTCGCTGCAACTCATGCCGCTGCACAGGTAGGCTACGGCATCTCCGCGCGGTTTACGCAATGCCAGTTGCCCGGGCAGCATGGTTGCCGCTGACGGTATTGCCAGCGTCAGGCGTGCCGGTGCATAGCCACGCGCGACCGCGTTGCGCCATGTATCGAGCGTGGCTCCCTGGGCGCGAATAATAACGGTCTGGAAAGGAAACAGCGCTTCTTCCAGTGCCACCAGCAGGCTGGTGTGACCATGCGGCATCGACTCGATGCCCGACCAGGTGCTCTCCAGGGTTTGCTCGGCTGCCTGCAGGTAACGGGTCTCGCCGAGCAGGTGGCCGAGCCGCCCGAATACCCGCGCGGCAATACCGTTGCCGGATGGCATGGCATCGTCGTGGTCAGGCCGCGGGCGCTGAATCAGTGCCTCGTGATCGTCCGAGGTGAAGAAGAAGCCACCGGCCTGGTCCTGGAAGTGTGCCAGCACGACTTCCGCCAGTTCGATGGCAAAGCCGAGGTCGCCATCACGCCAGCGCGCCTGCAGCATCTCCAGGATGGCATCGATCAGGTAGACGTAGTCATCGAGATAGGCGTTCAGGTGTGCATGGCCGTCCTTGCTGGTTGCGAGCAGGCGGCCGTCTTTCCAGAGCGCATGTCTGATGAAGTCCAGTGCACGTTGCGCCGAATCCAGCCAGTCAGTTTCATCGAGGTGACGCGCGGCAATCGCCATGCCGCGAATCATAAGTCCGTTCCAGGACGTCAGCACCTTGTCGTCACGGCCGGGGCGCACACGTTGCTCGCGTGCGCGGAACAGAATCTTGCCGGCACGTTCAATGCTTTCCCGTACCGTTTCAGGTGAGCGGGAGAATTCCGCGGCCAGTTCATCGATGCTGTGATATACATGCAGATGCCAGTGCCCTTCAAAGTTGGCATCACCATCGAGCCCGTAACGCCGGGCAAACAGCGGATAGTCTTCATCGCCAAGCAGCGCGTGTACCTGTTCCGGTGTCCAGACGTAGAATTTGCCTTCCATGCCTTCCGAGTCGGCATCCAGGCTGGAATAGTAGCCGCCCTGCGGGGCCTGCATCTCGCGCATGACCCACTCGGCAGTCTGCCGGCAGATGCGCTCGAACAGCGGGCTTCCGGTTGCCGCCCAGGCCTCGGCATACAGCGCCAGCAACGGCCCGTTGTCGTACAGCATCTTCTCGAAATGCGGGATCATCCAGTGGTCATCCACCGAGTAGCGGCAGAAACCGCCACCCAGCTGGTCGAACATACCGCCGCGCGCCATTTTCTCCAGGCTGAACACCGCCATGTGCAATGCACGCTGGTCCGGTTTGCCGGATGTTGAGCGCCCACCGGCCCAGTGGCGCAGCAGGCGCTCGATGTTGGTCGGGTGCGGAAACTTTGGTGCGCGGCCAAACCCGCCGTCGCTGGCGTCAAAGCTCTGTTCCAGCAGTTGTCGTGCACTGTCCAGCGGCAGGGCACTGAGCGAGGTGGCGGCCGCGCCGCTGTTCATGCTGTGCAGGGCATCCAGTAGCGAACTGTTCTGTTCGCGGATTTCATCTTCGTTCGAATCCAGGAAGTCGCGGATGCGTTGCAGCAGGTCACGAAATGCGGGCATGCCATGGCGTGGCTGATCGGGGAAATAGGTGCCGGCAAAAAACGGCACCTGGTCATCGGGCGTCAGGAACACCGTCAGTGGCCAGCCGCCGGTGCGCCGGGTCAGCAGCGAGTGGGCCGTCTGGTAGATCCTGTCGATATCGGGTCGTTCCTCGCGGTCCACCTTGACGTTGATGAACAGTTCATTCATCAGTGCCGCGGTCTGCGGGTCTTCAAAGGACTCGTGTGCCATAACGTGGCACCAGTGACAGGCGGAATAACCCACCGACAGCAGGACAGGCTTGTTCTCCCGGCGTGCCTTCTCCAGCGCCTCCGGGCCCCATGGATGCCAGTCCACCGGGTTGTGCACATGCTGCAGCAGATAGGGGCTGGTCTCGCCGGCGAGATGGTTGGTATAGTCGCTGTGCTCGTTCATAGCGTCTTTTAACAGGGATATCTGCAGGGGCGATGTACTATAGACGAAGCGTATCCGGGTGTCGCGCGGAATGCCGTTTTACACCCACCGGACGTAGGGTAATCAGTGGAATTGAGTATTGTCATCCCGGTGTTTAACGAGGCCGCCTGCATCAGGCAGTTGCTGGATGAAACGTGCGCGCAGCTCGCAGACCGGCTCGACTACGAGGTCATCGTTGTGGATGACGGCAGTACTGACAGCACTGCCGCGGTGCTTGCCGACTGCCGTCGCGAGCAGCCACGGCTGCGGGTGTTGCACCACCGGCAGTGTTATGGACAGAGTGCGGCACTTGCCAGTGGCATCAGTGCCGCCCGCGCGCCCTGGATTGCCACACTGGATGGGGATGGCCAGAACGATCCTGCCGATATCATGAAACTCTACCAGGCAATGGAGTCGAGCCCTGGCGGCGTGATGCTGATTGCCGGTGCGCGCCGGCAGCGTCATGACAACTGGTTGCGGAGGGTCTCGTCACGGGTTGCCAACAGCGTGCGTGCCGCGCTGCTGGATGATGATACCTTCGACACCGGCTGTGGGCTGAAACTGTTGCCGCGCGCGGTGTTTCTTTCCCTGCCGCAATTCAACCACATGCACCGTTTTCTGCCGGCGCTGGTACAACGCCAGGGGGGCGAGGTGCAGAGCATCGATGTCAATCACCGTCCGCGCCAACTTGGCAGTTCCAAGTACGGCGTGATGAACCGGCTCTGGGTCGGCATCATCGACCTGTTTGGCGTCTGGTGGCTGAAGCGGCGCACGTTACGGCCTGTAGTTGACGAGGTCGATGGGCCATGAAGCTGCTACCGTTCATTTTCCGCGGCCTGGTCGTGATTGCCATGCTGGTACTGCTTGCCTGGCTGCTCGGTGATGTGCTGGACCGGCACTGGATCGATGTCTACGTGCGCGAGCAGGGCATCGTTGGTGAACTGCTGTTCGTGTGCATCGCCGGCCTGCTGATCAGCATCGGCCTGTCACGCCAGCTGGTGGCCTTTCTTGCCGGGTACGGATTCGGGTTCCCGGCCGGCCTGCTGCTGGCCATGGTGGCGGTGATTACCGGTTGTGTTACCACCTTCTATATCACGCGCCTGTTGTTGCGCGACTTCCTGCGCAGGCACCAGTCTGCCCGCCTGCGCAGGATCGACCACTTTATCCATCACAACACGTTTACCACCACGCTGTTGTTCCGGCTGTTGCCGGTGGGTAGTAACTGGCTGGTGAATATCGCTGCCGGTGCGTCATCTGTGCGCAGCCCGCAGTTCTTTCTCGGCTCTGCACTTGGCTATATCCCGCAAATGGTGATCTTTGCGCTGGTCGGCAGTGGCAGCCAGTTGCAACAGTTCTGGCAGATTGCCATTGCCATGGCGATGTTTGTTGCTGCCGCCGTGCTGGGTGGCTGGCTGTTCGGGCGTTACCGGCAACAGCAGGGTTCGGCACGATCGGCTGAAGGCCCGTCACAAAATCCTGCACCGGCCGCCTGATACGCCGGTATGTTCGTTGTTCAGAATTACCGTGCAGGCCCATTGCTGCCCCATATACCCCCTCTTCCTGCAAGCGACGAGGACGCAGTTGCCATGAGGCGTATAGAAAACATAAAAACACAGCCACAGGGCACACAGAGAGAAACCACTGTCGTTCCCGCGCAGGCGGTAATCCAGCCATAATTACACTTTTTCGGGCTGGGTTCCCGCCTGCGCGGGAACGAC
>CBEULV010000144.1:0-5327 GCA_965544015.1 uncultured Gammaproteobacteria bacterium
ATTCAATACTGCTGCCTTTCATCAGACCGACCATTTTCTCAATGCTCGGCATCTCGCGCCGGCACGGTCCGCACCAGCTTGCCCAGAAATGTACAAAGCGCCAGTGTCCGTGTGTGTCCGCCAGGTCGTAGGGTTCCCCGTCGAGGTTATTCAGTTGCAGGGCCGGCGCCGGTTTGTCATTAATCGGCATGATGCCGTGGGGCAACTCCTCTGCACTGGCTGCCGTAGCAGCGATGATCAGCAGTATCAGGCAGGTTTTCCTGGCAAGCGTCTTCATCGGGTCGTGGTTTCCTGTGGGCAGCCGACATTACCAAAGCCCAGCCTGACTACCTCACCTTGCTTGTCCGCGCCGGTGCGGAAACGGGCCTCGATGTTGAAAATCTCCGTGCCTCCGGGGAATACCACGTTGCCACCGACCGGTTCTCCCGGTTGCAGGTCGCGCACCAGTGGCAGCTGTGTCCAGCCGAAGGTGGAGCGACTGGCCTGGCGCAGGTTTATTTCATCCCACTGTGCCTTCCAGTAATTCTTGCCAAGGTGCGGCAGCGGTTTGCCGTTGCTGGTGAAGGTCCACTGGTCCAGTTCCAGCCAGAGCACCCGTTTGCTTCTGTTTTTGACAAACACGGTGACAAAACAGGTCTGCCGGATGCGTTCCAGTGCCTCTGGCGGGAAGCCGCGCGCCTCGTAAAATGCCGCCATCTGGTCCGGTGTGTGTGGAGCCAGGCCGATCCGCATGTCGTCGTTTTCGAAAAACGGGCCGGGACGGGGTGCGCTGGCAGCCATCGATGGTGCGGCCTGCAGGCAGAGCAACAGCATGAGTAATCGTCGTAACATGGTTAGATATTGCATTGTGGTTGGCTTACCATGATCCTGTGACAGCGCAGGGCGTGGCGTGTTCCGAGTTTGCACAGTTTGTATACGGAGGACAAGGGATGTACAGACGGACCTTTATGCTAGTGTTGTGCCTGTTATGGATTGTTCCGGTGGCGGCGGAATCGTCGGGCGTTGCCAGTATGCAACGCCCGGTGCACACCTACTCGATTGTGGCGCTTGACCCGGCGACCGGGCAGCTCGGTGTTGCCGTGCAGTCGCACTGGTTCTCGGTCGGTGAGCTGGTGCCCTGGGTCAGGGCCGGTGTCGGTGCCGTCGCAACCCAGTCGTTCGTCGATGTGCGTTACGGTGTAGAAGGACTACAGCTGATGCGACAGGGCAAGACCGCAGGGCAGGCGCTTGCGCAGTTGCTCAAGTCCGATGCCGCGCCCGGTATGCGCCAGGTTGGCATGATCGACGCGCGCGGCGGGATTGCGCAACACACGGGTGAGAACTCCATTCAGTATGCCAGCCACCTGGCCGGTGACAACTTTGCCGTGCAGGCCAACCTGATGGTGCGTGAAGGCGTGCCGGAGGCCATGGCAAAGGCCTACCGTGAGGCGAGTGGTCCGCTCGCGGAGCGTTTGCTGGTCGCACTGGAGGCGGCGCAGGTGCTTGGTGGCGACCTGCGCGGCAAACAGTCTGCCGCCATCGTGGTGGTGCGCGCTGACCCGGCCGAGTATGCATGGCAGGAACGACTGGTGAACCTGCATATCGAGGATCACCCGACGCCGCTGTTGGAACTGCGGCGCCTGCTGACACTGAACAGCGCCTACCACCATATGAACCTGGGCGAACACGCGCTGGAAAAAGATGACCTGGCAACGGCACGGACCCACTACAGCAAGGCCGAGGCGCTGGCGCCGGACAACCTGGAGATTCGTTTCTGGCATGCCGTCTCGCTGCTGAATGCCGGGGAGGCAGGGACCGCGCTGCCGATCCTTGCGCCGGTTCTTGCGGCGGATGAAGGCTTGCGGGAACTGGTGCCGCGCCTGGTCAAGGCCGGCATTCTCAAGATTGACAAGCAAACCTTGCAGCAAATATATGCCGCCGGTTCGCCGCGGCAGGAGGTGAAGTGATGCAGGAGCGGGTAAAAAAATACTTTGGTTGCGTGCTGGTATCCTGCTTGTTGTCACACCCCGTGCTCAAGGCCGCGGACGTGGTGCCGGCACGGTTGATGGGGCTGGAGCTGGCGCGTGATATCGCACAGGGCGCCATTGATGCCTGCCGCAAGGACGGTTACCAGGTGGCCGTGGTGGTTACCGACCGCAGTGGTGACCCGGTGGTCGTCATGCGCGACGTGTTCGTCAGCAAGTACATGCTGCAGATTGCGCAGAACAAGGCCAACGCGGTGGTGATGTCAAATTCCAGCTCCGGAGAATTGCGTGCCAATATGGCGCGTATCCGCGATGAGCTGAACGAGCTGGACGGTGTACTGCTGATGGAGGGCGGCCTGCCGATTCGCG
The DNA here is from genome assembly GCA_965544015.1 of uncultured Gammaproteobacteria bacterium. Taxonomy (GTDB): domain Bacteria; phylum Pseudomonadota; class Gammaproteobacteria; order UBA9214; family UBA9214; genus UBA9214. Next base: position 2,334 of record CBEULV010000144.1, read on the forward strand.
TGGCAGGCTCGTTGATGGGAGCCGTCGGGGTTAGCGGTGCGCCGGGTGGTGACAAGGACGAGGCATGTGCCCGGCATGGTCTTGATGTGGTGCAGGAACGGCTCGATTTTGCGGATTAGCCGGCGCGCAGTCAGGCCCCTCTGAGAAACCTGTTCCGGACTCAAGCATGCCCGTATTCCGGTCGATGCAAGGGGGTAGCCCGCACGGGGGGCGGGCCAGTCCGGGGGATATCATGAAGCATGCACACATCGTTCCGTGTGAGTCCTGCCAGAAGGTCTTTCGCAAGTACGTCACACTGGGTTATCTCTACTGCGGTCACCACAGGATCATCGCTTTACGTCATGTGAATGCGCCAGTCGCCTTCATGCCGGTGAAGTCAACGCCGGAAGCCATGCTGTTGATCGAGGATTACGGGCGTGCCGCCGGAGGAATTGCGCTGACGGCCTGAACCCTGTCGGCGGCAAGCATATCCGTCGTTCCCATCCTCGCATCCGGCCGGGTGATTGTTGAGACAGTGTTACACTGCGTATGCAGGTGCTGAGGAAAGGTCATGGCCAAGCATAATCAGGCAGGAGGATTGCGTCGTGTCTGGAATGCGATGCTGTATTCTGTCGCGGGAATCCGGGCAGCGTGGAGCAACGAGGCTGCGTTCCGCCAGGAAGTCGTGTTGTGCCTGTTGCTCATTCCGGCGGCATTCTGGGTAGGCAGCAATGCCGTGGAGCGTGCACTGCTGATCGGCAGTTGCCTGTTCGTGCTGGTGGTCGAGCTGCTCAATTCAGCCGTAGAGGCCGCCATCGACAGGATTGGGGAGGATGTGCACCGGCTTTCCGGCCTTGCCAAGGACATGGGCTCCGCGGCAGTCTTCATCAGTCTGTGGGCGGCGGCAATCTGCTGGGGCCTGATTGGATACGAGCGTTTTCTGGCCTGACGTAACGGCAAGGTCAGGCATCGACTGCCGCGCGGGACAACCCCCTGACCATACCTGGAATCATTCTGTCTCCCCGGTAACCAGTACCAGCTTGCCGGTGGTCTGTCCGGATTCCAGTGCGCGGTGTGCCTCGGCAACGGCCTCAAACGGGTAGCTGCGTACCGCCGGCAGGCGCAACTGTCCATCTGCCAGCCAGTGCAGTATCTGGCTCATGCCTTCCCGCAGCATGCCGGTTTTGTCGAACAGATAACTCAGGTTGAAACCGAGAATGCTGCGATTGCGGGTGGTCAGGTCAAACGGGCTGAAGCGTGGCGTACGCAGCCAGTCCACGGCCAGCCTGAGCCGGTTCGGTCTGCCATGCCGTGTCGACAGCATGCTGTGAAAACCGTACACCACCAGTTTGCCAGCCGGGGCCAGGTGCCGGTAGCTTTGCCTGAGGGTGGCGACGCCATTGGCATCCAGTATGAGGTCGTAACCGCCCGGTGCATGCTGTTCTGCAACGCTCCACAAATCACATGCCGACTTGTCGATCACGGCATCCGCACCCAGTTCACTGACGGCAGTTACCTTGTGCGTTGCGCCGACCACACCGATCACCCTGTAGCCGGCAATTCTGCCCATCTGCACCAGCATGCTGCCGACACCGCCCGCCGCTGAATGCACCAGCAGTGTGGATTTCGGGCGCGGGTGGGCCAGTTGGAACAGGGCGTACCATGCCGTCAGTGCAACTGTCGGCAACGCGGCAGCCTGAACAAGCGTGAGTGATTCCGGCAGTCGGAACAGCTGCTGGCGGCTGACCAGTAACTGTGTGGCATAGCCATTGAAGCGTGTGACGGCAATTACCGCTGTGCCCGGGGCCATGTCCGTAACGTTGCTGCCACACTCGCGGACTGTGCCGGCCACCTCAAACCCCGGCGTTATCGGGTAGCCGACATAGTGTCGTGCCGAGGCATACAGTCCCATGCGCGTGACGCAGTCCGCATAGTTGACACCGCAGGCGACAACATCGACCAGCACCTCATCACTGGCCGGGTGCAGGTCGGGATGGTGTTCGATTTCCAGTCGCTCGTAGCCACCTGGCCTGTGGATGACGATTCTTTTCATGGTCGGCTTGCAGCTTGAAATTCGCCAGTCTACCCTGATATTGGAGATAGCAGAGAAATTTTACCCGGAGGCCGAAATGACTGCAGGTATCGTATTAATAATTGCTGGCGTACTGCTGGTACTGTTTCCGCCACTGTTGTCGATTATCGTGGCGTCACTGCTGATATTTACCGGCGTGCTGGTAGTTGTCATTGCGCGCAACGAGCGCAGACTGCAGCGGCATTACCAGAATCCCGCCATCGAGTTCTTTTTCCGGCACTAGCCGCAGTAGCAGGCTGAATTCCTATTCAGGCTTGCCCCAGAGTTCCTGCAGGCGCTTGTCGCGGCCACAGCCGTAACGGTAGAACTTGTAGCGCACGGGATTCTTTTTGTAGTAGTCCTGGTGGTAGTCCTCGGCGGGGTAGAAGGTGTTCGCCGCGCTAATCTGCGTGACAATTGGTTCCTTGAAGGACCCCGGGTTTCCCAATGCTGTTTTCGACTGGCTTGCCAGTTGTTTCTGTTCCTCGTCATGGTAGAAAATCTCGCTGCGGTACTGGTCCCCCCAGTCACAGAACTGGCCGCCCGCCATGGTCGGGTCTATGTTGTGCCAGAACACATCCAGTAGTTGCGTGTAACTGACGCGCGCCGGGTCGTAGATGACCTGGATGGCCTCTGCGTGTCCGGTGCCGCCGCGCGAGACTTCCTTGTAGGTTGGATTCTCCTTGCTGCCACCCGTGTATCCAGACGTGGTCGAGATCACGCCGTCGATGCTGTCGAACGGTGGTTCCATGCACCAGAAGCAGCCGCCGGCGAACGTGGCGGTTGCATGACCTGACGCATCCTTGCCGGGTTCGGCGCTGGTACTGAACGTGACTATGGCAAGCAGGATCGACAGGCAGTAATGCGGCAGGCGCGATGGGTACATTGTTTCGTCCTTCTGGCAGGTCATGGGTGTTCCTAATGGACAGCACAGGGAAATAATC
>CBEULV010000145.1:0-5285 GCA_965544015.1 uncultured Gammaproteobacteria bacterium
GGACGACACTATTTTCTCTGTGTTCTCTGTGGCAAAAGGTTTTATGTTTTCTTTGCGCCTTTGCGCGAGATGACTCTCCTACACCAATAGAACCCCCCGTAGGAGCGGACGCTGTCCGCGAACCATCACACTCCGTCGTTCCCGCGAAGGCGGGAACCCAGCCAGCAATCGGGCGACTACACCAGTATTCCTGTGCATAGCTTAGGACTGGATCCCCGCCTTCGCGGGGACGACACTATTTTCTCTGTGTTCTCTGTGGCAAAAGGTTTTATGTTTTCTTTGTGCGAAATGATTTCTCACGCAGATGCCGGCTTGCCCGGCGCATCCTCTTCCCTGTCCTTTCTTGGCCAGGCCTGCATCACGGCCTGCACCAGCGTGGCCAATGGAATGGCAAAAAACACGCCCCAGAATCCCCACAGTCCACCAAACACCAGGATGGCGATAATGATTGCCACCGGGTGCAGGTTGACCACCTCGGAAAACAATAGCGGTACCAGCAGGTAACCGTCCAGCGCCTGCAACACCAGGTAGGCCATCAACAGCCAGCCGCTCTCGGCACTCCAGCCCCACTGGAACCACGCAATCATGGCAACCGGCACAGTCACCACCGCGGCGCCAATGTACGGAATAATCACCGACAGCCCCACCATGGTTGCCAGCAGCAGGGCATATTGCAGGCCCATAATGGAAAAGAGGGCAAAGGCTGCCCCGCCGACAATGAAAATCTCCCAGACCTTGCCGCGCACGTAATTGGAAACCTGCTCGTTGACATCCCTTGTCACCTCGTCGACCAGCCGGCGTTGATGAGGCAGGCGCTGGCTGAACCAGGCCAGGATTCGGGCCTTGTCCTTGAGGAAGAAAAACGCCAGCACCGGCACCAGAATGATGTAGACCATCAGGGACATCAACCCGAACACGGCCGGCAATGACCATGACAGCACCCGCTGGCTCAGCTCGGTAATCTCGGCACGGATTGTCGCCCCCAGCTCATTCACCTGCTCTGCGTTAAACAGGTTCGGGTATTTCTCCGGCAGCTGCAGCAGAACATCCTGTCCCAGCTGGATAATGTCCGGCAACTGACTCACCAGTTGCGTTACCTGCGTAAACAGACGCGGCACCAGCCAGAACATGGCAAACACCAGGAACGACATAAACAGCAGGAACACCAGCGCCACCGCGGATACGCGCGGCGCACCCAGCTGATGGCATTTCTCGACCACGCCATCCAGCAGGTAGGCTATCACCACACCGGCCAGCACCGGCGCCAGCATCTGGCCCAGCGTAAGCATGACAATGAAACCGGCCGCCAGCAACAACACCAGGATGACTGCCTGCGGGTCGGAAACGGTACGCTGGTACCATTCGTAGAGAATGTTCATGTCACTCGCCCTTGCGCCCGTCCTTCAGTTGCCGGTAGTGCGATGCAAAGATCTCCTCCAGCTCATCAATGACCTGTGCGGCATCGGTACCCTTCATGATATTGGTCGCAACGATATCCGAGGTCGCACTCAGCATCTCGCTCTTGTCCAGCATCGGATAGGTCTTTGCCAGTCGCTTGAGTCCAGCAACGATCGATTCACTGGACGGGCGCTCGATGTCTTCCGGATCAGGGACCGGAGCCGGGACTGGAACCGAAATCTGCGCGATCGAGCTTGTCAGCACCAGTGGCGCAGCGCTACCACGTGCAGCAAGGAATTCGGCAAACGCCAGCAGTGTTGCCTGGTCGCCAGGTGCAAGGTTTTCAATCAGCGTCAGAAGTTGCTGTGCATGCGTACTCATGAAGCAGGCGAGCCGCATCGAATGCCTGGCCTGCAGGCAGGCCGAACCAGCACGATTGTCGTAACCACAGCGGAAAACGGCCTAGTTGTCATCTTTGTGTGACTGGCAATAGGCGCGCGCAAAATCAAGCAGTTCGTCCATCGCGCGCTGGCGGAATTTCTGTTTCTGATACACAAAGGAGAACGGCCGTTCCAGCGGCGGGTCAAGTTCCAGCGCGACCAGCGTACCCAGTTGCAACTCCTTATGTATGGTCACTTCCGAGACGATAGACACGCCCATGCCGGCCTCCACCGCGCCCTTGATCGCCTCGGGGCTACCCAGCTCCATGGCTATTGTCAGGTCTGCCGCCTTGACACCGGCGCTGGCAAGATACTCTTCGATCACCTCGCGCGTACCGGATCCCTCTTCGCGGGCTATAAAGGCATGATCGAGCAGGTCACTGAATTTGACTATTTTTTTGTCGGCCAGTGCATGCCGGGGCGGCACGATGGCAACCAGTCTGTCATGGCGACAGTTCTCGACCACCAGGTTCTTGTTCATGACCGGCGCCTCGACTACACCGAGGTCGATATCGTTATTTTCGACCATGGAAACAATACCGTCGGAATTTGATACCTTGAGGTGCACGTTAACGTCCGGGTACTCCTTTTTGAAATCACCCAGCAACGAGGGCAGCATGTACTCTGCAATCGTGGTGCTCGCACCAATGATCAGAATGCCACTGATCTCGCCGGTCATGTCCCTGACCGCGTTATCCATCTTGGCATACAGGTCGAAAATCTGCGCCGCATACTCAAACACGCGTTCGCCGGCAGCAGTCAGGCTGATGCGATTGTGAGTCCGGTCAAACAAACGCGTGTTGAAATACTCCTCCAGCTGACGCACCTGGAAAGTCACCGCCGGCTGCGTCATATGCAGGCTCTCGGCGGCCTTGGTAAAACTCAGCAGACGTGCAACGGTATGAAACACCTGTAATCTGCGATCAGCCATGGGTTTTCCTGTCGGCGGGTATGCGCCAGCGATATTTTTCAGGCTGTTGAGCCTATGATGATAATCATTGCTTGTCAAACACTTAGCTGCTGTATCCATGCATCTGACAGGGCCCTTGCGGAAATTCTTCCTGCCATCGGCGGTCATAATCAGCAGCCCGTCACCACCCGGTACCGGGTGGTGACGGCCGGTGCAAACGGCACAGCCCCTGCTCCGAACCACGGGACATATGCGAACACGGGACGGTAAACGGCAATTACCGTAAAATATCGCACTGCTTCCGTTTCCAACCAAGTCACAGGAGAACGACGATGAGGATTCCTGACAGGCTGCTACCGGCACTGATACTGTGCCTGCTGCCACTGAGCACTACAGCCGGGACGCCCGAGGAAGAGGGACTGGCAATCGCCCAGGAAGCAGACCGGCGCGACTCCGGCTTCGGCGATTACACCAATGATGTGAAAATGATCCTGAAGAACAAGCAGGGTCAGGAAAGTACCCGTGTGATCCGTTCCAGGACCCTGGAAGTGGCTGACGACGGCGACAAGATCCTGACCATATTTGATGAACCACGCGACGTACGCGGCACCGCCCTGCTCAGCTTCACCCACAAGGAAGGTCCGGACGACCAGTGGCTCTACCTGCCGGCCCTGAAACGCGTCAAGCGCATTTCCTCTGACAACAAGTCGGGCCCGTTCATGGGCAGTGAATTCGCCTATGAAGACATCACCTCGCAGGAAGTGGATAAATTCACCTATAAATACCTGCGTGACGAAACGCTGGATGACATGAAAGTATTCGTTCTCGAACGCTACCCGAAAGACAAGAAGTCGGGCTACACCCGCCAGGTCATGTGGCTGGACAAGGAACATTACAAGGAGCGCAAGATCGAATACTACGATCGCAAGAACGCGCTGCTGAAAACACTGGTACTCACGGACTACAATCTGCACAACGACAAATTCTGGCGCGCATACAACATGTACATGGAGAACCACCTGACCGGCAAGAGCACGCGCCTGCTGCAGTCAAACTACCAGTTCAATACCGGGCTGACCGACCGTGATTTTGACAAGAACTCGCTCAAGCGAGTCAGGTAAAGCCGGGTAACATGAAAAGACTGTTCTGCGCACTCGCCTGCCTGTTGACGGGACTCGCAGCACAGGCCGGCGAGTGGCACGGCAGCATCACGGCCGAACTGACCGGCTTCCCGGAACAGGCAGCTGATCCGGTCCAGCACCGTGCCTATGCTTCGCTGGCGGTTGAACCGGAGTATTTCCACGAGTGGAACAACCGTTACGACCTGTTTACGTTCAAGCCCTACCTGATGCTGGATTCCCATGACGACAATCGCTCGCATGGAGATATACGTGAACTTTCCTGGATTCATGCCGCACGCGACTGGGAAACCAATATCGGCATCAGCAAGGTGTACTGGGGCGTGACCGAGGCCGTGCATCTGGTCGATGTGATCAACCAGACCGACCTGGTGGTCAATGAAGATGGCGAGGACAAACTCGGCCAGCCGATGGCCAAGCTGACCCTGATTCGTGACTGGGGCGTAGTTGACCTGTTCGTGTTACCGGGATTCCGCGAGCGCACGTTCCCTGCGCTGCAGGGCCGCCCGCGCTTTGCCATCCCGATCAGCGAAGACGCGCTGTATGAATCCGGCGCCAGGGACCTGCACACCGACTTTGCCGCGCGCTGGTCGCATTCCATCGGGGCATTTGATGTCGGCGTATCGTATTTCACCGGCACCGGTCGCGAGCCCCGCTTTGTCATCCAGCCCGGCGCCTACAATCCGCAGACCATGACCGTCAGCGAAATCACGCCGTTCTATGAAATCATTCACCAGACCAGCCTCGACCTGCAGGCCGTTTACGGCGGCTGGTTGTGGAAACTGGAGGCCGTGGTACGTCACGGCCAGGGGGAGCGGATCGAGTCGGCCGCCGGTGGCTATGAGTACACCTTTGTCGGTGTCAATGAATCCCCCGTCGACGTCGGCATCATAACCGAGTATCTGTATGACAGCCGTGGTGATGAAATCGACCCGGCAGATACACTTTCCGGACAGCCGTTTTTCACCTCGGCCTTTCAGAACGATCTCGTGCTGGGTGCACGCGTGACCCTGAATGATGCCGCCAGCTCCGAGTTGCTGGCCAGCGTGATAGTTGACCTCGAGGGCGGCGGCCAGAGTTATAACCTGGAGGCGAGCCGGCGGCTTGGCGACAACTGGAAGCTGTCACTTGAAGCCCGCGGCCTGAAGAACATCCCGGACAATAACGTATTCGCCAGTTTCAGTGATGACACCCGGGTACGCGTCGAACTGGCACGCTATTTCTGACCGGCATGTGTATATCTAGCGTTGTGCGGCTATCTGCTGTTCCGACTGGCGGCAGTCCTGCAGGCCCTGCCGGAACAAGCCGGTGATACTCTCCACCGGACTGACCTCGTCCAGCACAGCGAGGATCAGCTGCGAGCGGTTCTTGACATTGAACTTGCGGAACAGTGTGGTG
>CBEULV010000146.1:0-5206 GCA_965544015.1 uncultured Gammaproteobacteria bacterium
TAGCCCCATAACCAGAATACGAAGTGAAGAGGATTTATTATGGATTTGAAAGGCAGTTCAACTGAACAGAATTTGAAGGACGCATTTGCCGGCGAGTCACAGGCTAACCGCCGCTATCTGTACTTTGCAGCCAAGGCCGACGTCGAAGGTTATAACGATGTCGCCGCTGTGTTCCGCTCCACTGCGGAAGGCGAGACCGGTCATGCCCACGGCCACCTGGAATACCTGGAAGCCGTTGGCGATCCGGCCACCGGTCTGCCGATCGGCCCCACCTCCAGCAACCTGAAGGCCGCGATTGCCGGTGAAACCCACGAGTACACCGATATGTATCCCGGTATGGCAAAGTCTGCACGTGAAGATGGCTTTGACGAGATCGCCGACTGGTTCGAGACCCTGGCCAAGGCGGAACGTTCCCATGCCAACCGTTTCCAGAAGGCCCTTGATGCGCTGGATGACTGATTCCCGCATCATTGTTTGTTAATCGCATGGGGCCGGTTTATCCGGCCCCTCTGCGTGCAGGGCTGCTACATGCCAGTCTTCACACCTGAATTTACAAGGATGAAAGTAATTCATGGGATCTAACACCGAAGGCACGCGTGAGGGTAGCCTGGAGGCGCCCACCCGGCACCCGCTGGACTGGACCAGTCCGGATTTCTATGACGAGGAAAACCTGTTCAGGGAACTGGAGCGGGTATATAACATCTGTCATGGTTGCCGACGCTGTTTCAACCTGTGCAATTCCTTCCCCACCCTGTTCGATGCCATCGATGAGTCCGATACCATGGAACTCGACGGGGTGCCGCGCGAAGCCTACTGGGAGGTTGTCGATCACTGTTATTTGTGTGACATGTGTTACATGACCAAGTGTCCCTATGTGCCGCCACATGCATGGAACGTGGATTTCCCGCACCTGATGTTGCGTGCCAAGGCGGTCAAGTTCAAACAGGGCAGGGTGCGTGCCCGGGATCGCATCCTGGCCTCGACCGATACGGTTGGTAAACTGGCCGGTATCCCGGTCATTACCCAGGTCGTCAATGCGACTAACAAGAGCAAGTCCGGCCGCAAGCTGCTCGAGAAGGTGCTGGGCGTGCATCCCCATGCCATTGTCCCGCAGTACCATTCAAAAACGCTGCGCAAGCGGCTCGGCAAGGGGCATGGAGAGCCGCAGTCTGCCGAGCCTGCCGGCCCGACCACAGGCAAGGTAGCCCTGTTCGCCACCTGTTACGGCAATTACAACGAGCCGGGCATTGGCGAGGACCTTGCCGCTGTGCTGGCGCACAACGATATTCCATTGACACTGGCGCGCAAGGAACAGTGCTGTGGCATGCCGAAGCTGGAACTGGGTGACCTGGAGGCAGTCAGGGCGGCGCGTGATGCCAATATCCCGGAACTCGTCCGGCTGGTCGATGACGGCTGGGACATCGTGGCACCGGTGCCGTCCTGTGTGCTGATGTTCAAGCAGGAATTGCCGCTGATGTTCCCCGACGATGCCGATGTTGCCCGGGTACGCAACGCCATCTATGATCCGTTTGAATACCTGATGCTGCGCCACAAACACGGCAAGCTGAACACCGATTTCAGCGAATCTCTGGGTGTGATTGCCTACCATGTCGCCTGTCACCTGCGCGTGCAGAATATCGGCATGAAGACGCGCGACCTGCTGCAGTTGATTCCCGGCACCACGGTGGAGCCGATCGAGCGTTGCTCCGGTCACGACGGTACCTACGCGGTCAAGAAGGAATACCATGAAATCTCGATGAAGATCTGTCGCCCGGTGATCAGCCGCGTGGTGCGTGCCGAGGCGGCGCATTACAGCAGTGACTGCCCGATGGCCGGCCACCAGATCGAAAACGGCCTGGATGCAGACAAGCCGCCGGTGCACCCGCTAACGCTGCTGCGCATGGCCTATGGTCTCTAGATACGGAATACGAAATGGATAAACTGACCCGCCAGGATCTCTACAGTCTGGAAGATTATGCCGCCAACCGGGCCGACATGCGTGCCCGTGTGATGGCGCACAAGAAGAACCGCAAGGTGCACCTCGGGCCGTCTGCAACACTGTACTTCGAGGATCGCCACACCATCCTGTACCAGATCCAGGAGATGTTGCGCGTGGAGCGCATTTTCGAGGCCGAGGGCATAGAAGAAGAACTGCAGGCCTACAATCCACTGATCCCGGATGGTTGCAACTGGAAGGCCACCTTTATGCTGGAAGAGCCGGACGTTGAGAAGCGGCGCGAGCTGCTTGCCGGACTGGTCGGCATCGAGGCCCGTGTCTGGGTGCGCGTGGACGGTCATGACCCGGTTTACGCCGTTGCCGATGAGGACCTGGACCGCAATACGGCTGAAAAAACCTCAGCAGTGCATTTCATGCGTTTCGAGCTGAGCGCGCCGATGATTGCCGACCTCAAGCAGGGTGCCTCGCTGGCGATGGGGGTCGATCATGCCAACTACCGGCACCAGTTGGAGCCGGTTGCCGATCCGATCCGGATGGCGCTGGTCGCAGACCTGGATTGAGCGGCTCGCACGCCGCGCGTTTTTTGCAGTTGGCTACGCCGGCAGTTTTTCTTTAAACTGCCCAACTCATGATCCCGCCGTTGTTACCCGTCCTGCGCTGCTGCAGAATCCTGTGCTTCAGTCTGCTGACAGCACTCCCGTTCAGCGTCGTTGCCGAAATCCTGCCGGAAGACGGGCCGGTCGGCTTTGAGCCGAAATCTTACCCGTCAGATCAAGAATGGCTGGAACTGGGCAGCGAGCTGCCGCCCTGGCCCGAACTCAACAGCTTGATCGAGCTGGACATCGATTCGGGCGGCAGGGGATATCGCCTCTATCTCGATCCGCAGTCACTCACTACCGGCAAGGACCGCGTGGTGCGTTTCACCTCGGTGATGATTTCACCGGCCGGAGTCTGGAACGTGACCTACGAGGGCCTACATTGTGGTGAAGGAAGCTACCGCAGGTTTGCCTATGGTATGAATGAAACCTGGCATGAACTGCCGAACTCGGCCTGGATGCCGCTGGTCAGGGGTGGCGTCGGCCAGTATCGCCGGGCTCTTTATAACCACTATATGTGCATTCCCGACGAGCCGTACAATGATGCCGATGATATTCGGCGACGATTGCGGTCGGGACCCCCCGCGATCGATGACTGATATGTTTGTGTATTCCGCCACAGGTAATCCAGAGCCATGAGTGCTGCATACGACGCTTCTGCAATCGAGGTACTCACCGGTTTGGAACCGGTGCGCAAGCGTCCGGGCATGTATACCGACACCGTGCGCCCCAACCACCTGGCGCAGGAAGTGATCGATAACAGCATTGACGAGGCCATGGCAGGCCATGCAAAGCATGTTGCCGTCACCCTGTTCAAGGATGGTTCCCTGCAGGTCAGCGATGACGGCCGTGGCATGCCGGTGGACAAGCATCCAAATGAAGGCGTGCCCGGTGTCGAGGTGATCCTCACGCGGCTGCATTCCGGCGGCAAGTTCTCCTCGAAAAACTACCAGTTCTCCGGCGGTCTGCACGGTGTCGGCGTGTCCGTGGTCAATGCGCTGTCGAAGCACCTGGAAGTGTGGGTGAAGCGCGGCGGCAAGGAATACAACATGGCATTCTCCGGCGGCGAAAGGGTGTCCGCGCTGGAGGTGGTGGGCAAGGTCGGTAAGCAGAATGCCGGCACCACGCTGCGTTTCTGGCCGGATGCAAAATACTTCGACTCGGTAAAGTTTTCCGTGCCACGGCTCAGGCATGTGTTGCGGGCCAAGGCGGTACTGTGTCCGGGGCTGCACGTTAGCCTGTACATAGAGGCGACTGACGAAAAGCTGGAGTGGTGTTACCAGGACGGGCTGCACGATTACCTGGCCAGTGAGCTGGGTGACGCAGAGACGCTGCCCGATATGGCTTTTACCGGCAAGATGGAAGGCAATAACGAGGCGGCCGAGTGGGCGCTGGTCTGGTTGCCGCAGGGTGGCGAGGTGGTGGCGGAAAGTTACGTCAACCTGATCCCGACTATTCAGGGTGGTACGCATGTCAATGGCCTGCGTATGGGGCTAACGGAGGCAGTGCGTGAGTTCTGCGAGTTTCGCAACCTGCTGCCGCGTGGTGTGAAGCTGAGCCCGGAGGATGTCTGGGATAATTGCAGCTATATCCTGTCGGTCAAGCTTGCTGATCCGCAGTTCAGCGGCCAGACCAAGGAGCGACTGTCATCGCGCGAGTGTGCGGCGTTTGTCTCGGGCGTGGTGCGCGACGCGTTTGGCCTGTGGCTCAATCATCATACCGAGATGGGCGAGCGCATTGCCTGGCTGGCGATTGAGAATGCGCAGTCACGTCTGCGTGCCGGCAAGAAGGTGGTGCGCAAAAAGGTCACAGCCGGGCCGGCGTTGCCGGGCAAGCTGGCGGACTGCACCTCGACTGATACCGAGCGCTCCGAACTGTTCCTGGTCGAAGGTGATTCGGCCGGTGGCTCGGCCAAGCAGGCGCGTGACCGTATCTACCAGGCGATCATGCCGCTGCGTGGCAAGATACTGAATACCTGGGAGGTGGATTCGGCCGAGGTGCTGGCCTCGCAGGAAGTACATGATATCTCCATTGCTATCGGCATGGAGCCGGGCACCAACAGGCTCGACAAGCTGCGCTACAACAAGATCTGTATTCTTGCCGATGCCGACTCCGATGGCGCGCATATCGCAACCCTGCTGTGTGCATTGTTCCTGCGCCATTTCCGTGCGCTGGTCGAGGCAGGGCATGTCTATGTGGCGATGCCGCCGTTGTATCGCATCGATGCCGGCAAGGAAGTCTATTACGCGCTGGACGATGCGGAAAAGCAGGGCGTGCTGGACCGCATTGCCGCGGAAAAGATCAGGGGCAAGGTGACAGTGCAGCGTTTCAAGGGTCTGGGCGAGATGAACCCGATCCAGTTGCGGGAGACCACGATTGCGCCGGAAACGCGCCGACTGGTGCAGCTCACCATTGATGCCGGCGACGATACGCATACCGTTATGGATATGTTGCTGGGCAGGAAGCGGGCCCCGGATCGCCGTGCATGGCTGGAGGCCAGGGGCAATATGGCAACGACCTAGGGAGTACCCAATGCAGTTTATCCGGGCGTTCTTTGTTTCTCCGGGACGACTACATGGATGTACAAGTGCCGCGGGAGGCATGGAGGAGGCTGGCCCGGGCTATGCCCGTAGTAACAGCCGGGAGCGGCCAG
>CBEULV010000147.1:0-5197 GCA_965544015.1 uncultured Gammaproteobacteria bacterium
GGCCTTGCCGTCTACCGGCGGGGCGCAGATACGGATCTTCAGGCGCTCACCGTAGCAGCCATCCAGCCGGTCGCTCCTGGCGCCGGGCTGCACGTGCACGGCAAGCAGCAGGTCTTCGCCGTCCCACTGGAACCAGGGTGCCGGCAAGCAGGATCAGCCAGTCAGGGGCAGGATCAGCATACGTGCGACCTGCAGGGCAATCAGGGCAAACAGGGGCGAAAGATCGATGCCTGAGAGCGGCGGGATGAGGCGCCGGAACGGCTGTAAAATCGGGTTGGTGAGGCTGTACAGGATCGCATTTACCGGGTTGTAGGTGCCGGGGCTGACCCAGCTCAGGATGACCTGCACAATGATGGCAAACAGAAACACATTGATCAGTAACATGATCAGTTCACCCACGGTAAAGGCCAGTATGGCGACGAATGACACGCTTACATCGCGCAGCGCAACGACAATCAGGACCGACAGCAGTTGCAGGACCAGCAGTAGCACCACGGCCGAGGTATCGAACTTGCCGAGGGTCGGGATCACCTTGCGCATCGGTACCAGCAGCGGGTTGGTAATGCGTACCAGGAACTGGCTCACCGGATTGTAGAAATCCGCACGTACCAGGCCAAGCAGGAAACGCAGCATCACCGCCAGGATGTACAGGCTGAACAGCGTGGTAATCAGGAATTCCAGCGGGTTGGTCAGATAGCTGTTCATAATCGGTGTCCGAATTCCTGTGCCAGTTCGCGCGAGCGTTCAGCCGCGGCCTTGAGCGCCTTGCTGACCAGTGCCGCCAGGCCGTTTTCCTGAAAAGTAGTGATGGCACGTTCGGTGGTGCCGCCGGGAGAAGTGACGTGCCGCCGCAGGGCAGCTGCGTCTTCCGGGCTTTCGAGTGCCATTTTAGCAGCCCCGAAAGCGGTTTGCAGGGTCAGCAGGCGTGCAGTCTCTGTCGGCAGGCCCAGTTCGCAGCCGGCCTCCTGCAGCGCCTCCATGAACAGGAAGAAATAGGCGGGGCCACTGCCGGACAACGCGGTAACGGCATCCATCAGGGCTTCGTCCTCTATCCAGATCGTCAGACCCACTGCACGCAAAATCGATTCCGCTGCATCGCGCTGCTGCTCAGTGACGGCGCTGTTGGCGTACAGTGCGGTGGCGCCGCTCTGCACCAGTGCCGGCGTGTTGGGCATGCTACGCACGATGGCGGTATCTGCGCCGATCCAGTCGCGCAGGTCAGCTTCCTGTATGCCGGCGGCAATCGATAGTACCAGCGCATGCTGGCGCGCAACGGCCGGAGCCAGCTCCCTTGCCACGCTTTCCACCACTTGAGGCTTGACCGCCAGCACGATGATATCGGCCGCAGTCGCCGCCTTGACGTTGTCTGTGGTGGTGGCGATGCGAAAGCGTGCGGCAAGGCGTTCCAGTTGCCGGTCATCGGGGTCGGCCACCGTGATTTTCGCGGGATCCCAGCCGTCAGCGATCAGTCCGCCGATCAGGCTGCCCGCCATGTTGCCGCCACCGATACAAGCCAATGTCATGTCAGTCATGTTTCGACGATACAGGATGCGCGCGGTGAACGACAAGCACCGGCAGGCCGGCGCATTTGCTGGCATGGCCCGTCGCCAACCGGGGACGGCGGGGCTGGCGAGTGGCTGACATAGATGGTTGAAAACATTTGGTATTTATGCCTGCAGCATGATTGTGGGCAACATCCTTCATGGCCAGGCATGAATGCCCTTCGTGCGGGTTCAAGTCTGACCATGCACAGTCGATAAAGCTTGACGAGTACTCACTATATAGAGGAGCAGGCATGGATATTGCAGAACTACTGACCTTCAGTGTCAACAACGGTGCTTCCGATTTGCATCTCTCGGCCGGGATGCCACCGATGATTCGTGTGGATGGCGACATGCGCAAGGTCAATGTGCCGGTTCTGGACCACAAGACAGTGCACAGCCTGGTCTACGACATCATGAGTGACAAGCAGCGCAAGGACTACGAGGAGTTCTTCGAGACCGATTTTTCCTTCGAGATTCCCAACCTCGCGCGCTTTCGTGTTAACGCATTCAATCACAACCGCGGTGCCGGTGCGGTGTTCCGAACCATTCCCTCGGAGATTCTCAGTCTGGATGACCTTGGCACGCCACAGATATTCAAGGAAATCGCCGATACCCCGCGCGGCCTGGTACTGGTAACCGGCCCGACCGGTTCCGGTAAGTCGACCACGCTGGCGGCGATGATCGATTACATCAACCAGAAGGCATATGACCACATCCTGACCATCGAGGATCCGATCGAGTTCGTGCACGAGAGCAAGAAGTGCCTGATCAACCAGCGCGAGGTGCACCGGGATACCAAGGGTTTTAACGAGGCGCTGCGCTCGGCACTGCGTGAAGATCCGGATACCATCCTGGTGGGTGAAATGCGTGACCTGGAAACCATTCGCCTGGCATTGACCGCTGCGGAAACCGGACACCTTGTGTTTGGTACCCTGCATACCACATCAGCGGCCAAGACCATTGACCGTGTGATCGATGTGTTCCCGGCCGCCGAGAAGACCATGGTGCGTTCCATGCTGTCAGAATCGTTGCGCGCGGTGATTGCACAGACGCTGCTGAAGAAGATCGGCGGTGGCCGTATCGCGGCATGGGAAATCATGATCGGGACGCCAGCCATCCGTAACCTGATCCGCGAGGACAAGGTGGCGCAGATGTATTCCGCCATCCAGACCGGTAACGCCGTCGGTATGACCACGCTGGATCAGTACCTGAAGGATATCCTGAAGAAGGGCCTGATCACCAAGCAGGACGCGCAATCCAAGGCGGCCATCAAGGATAACTTCAGGTAGGTACTGAACACGGAGAACGAATATGGAATTATCATCACTGTTACAAATGATGAAGGACCGCAAGGCCTCGGATATGTTTCTGACGGCCGGCTTGCCGCCAATGCTGAAGATCAGCGGCAAGACCGGGCCGGTCTCCGACGAGGTGCTGGCGCCGGAACAATCCATGGCGATGGTCACCGGCATGATGTCGCCGGCACAACGCGAGGAATTCGAGGCGACCAAGGAGTGCAACTTCGCTATCTCGGACGAGGAGATCGGCCGTTTCCGTGTCAGTGCCTTTATCCAGAGTAATTATGCAGGCGCTGTATTGCGCCGTATCGAAAACTATATCCCCTCCATCGAGGATCTGTGCCTGCCGCCGATCCTGAAGAACCTGTCCATGACCAAGCGTGGACTGATCATATTCATCGGCGCGACCGGTACCGGCAAGTCCACCTCGCTGGCGTCCATGATCGATTACCGTAACAAGAACGGCACCGGGCATATCATTACCATCGAGGACCCGATCGAGTTCGTGCACAAGCACCAGGGCTGCATCATTACCCAGCGCGAGGTCGGTATCGATACCGAGTCCTACGAGACGGCGCTGAAGAACACCCTGCGCCAGGCGCCGGATGTGATACTGATCGGTGAGGTCCGCGACCGCGAAACCATGAACCACGCGATCGCGTTTGCCGAGACCGGTCACCTGTGCCTGGCTACGCTGCATGCCAACAACGCCAACCAGGCGCTGGACCGCATTATCAATTTCTTCCCGGAAGAACGTCGTCCACAGCTGTTCATGGACCTGTCCATGAACCTGAAGGCGTTCCTGGCGCAGCAGCTGATTCCACGCAAGGATGGTAACGGTCGCCGCGTGTGTGTGGAAATACTGCTCGGTACGGCGCTGGTGCATGACGTTATCCGCAAGGGCGATATCCACAAGCTGAAGGAACTTATGAAGCAGAGTGGCCAGCAGGGCATGATCACCTTTGACCAGGCGCTGTTCAATCTCTACAAGGAAGGGGAGATCAGTTACGACGACGCACTGCATTACGCGGATTCCGCCAACGAGGTACGCCTGATGGTGAAACTCGACGAAGGTGATGTAGACAAGATGACGGCGGCGATGGATAACGTATTCCTGCACGAGATAGAGGATTAGACCCGCATCAGGGTGTGTTCCGAACGCCAGATTGAAAACGGGTGCCCTGGGCACCCGTTTTTTTGATCGTGCCTGCAGACGCATCTTTTGGTTGCAGGAGCGCTTATCAAGCGCGATGATCTTGTTGCAAAAAAGATCGCGGATGATATCTGCTGCTACAGGTTTGTCTGATTGCTGCAGGAATGCTTTGCAGGCACATTTTTTTCGCGCAGATTTTAACCTTTGTCATCCCCGCGAAGGCGGGGATCCAGTCCTAAGCTATGCACAGGAATGCTGGTGTCGTCGCCCGATTGCTGGCTGGGTTCCCGCCTTCGCGGGAACGACGGAGTGTGATAGTTCGCGGACAGCGTCCGCTCCTACAACCAGTTCACCACCTGTGCATCGAATACCGGGCCATCCACGCACACGCGCTTCATGGCGGGGCCTTCCGGTGTATTAATCTCCACGGCACAGCCCGCGCAGCCACCCACGGCACAGGCCATGTATTCCTCCAGTGACACCTGGCAGGGCAGGCCGTAGTCGCGTGCCAGTTGTGCGGTTGCTGCCAGCATCGGGTGCGGACCGCAGGCAAAAACGGCAACTTCATTGCGCTGCTCATCGTCCAGCGCGTCCAGCCAGTGGCGTGCAAGGTCGGTGATATAGCCTTCAAAACAGCCCGGATACCCCTGCAGGCTGGCCAGCCTGCAGGGAATGTCCCAGTCCTCCAGTAGCGGCATGGCGGCAATGACGTCCTGCGGGATGCCCGGCACCATGAAGCGCGACGGCCGCGCCGAGAACGGGAACGGCACTTCCGAGCCCATCAATACCAGTGGTTGCCAGTGCGGTTCGCTGCGCAGGCGATCGGCCAGGAACAGCATCGGCGGGATACCCACACCACCTCCCATCAACAGGGTGCGCGGGCGTTGCCGGTCCGTTGTGAACGGTACGCCGATCGGGCCGATCATGCTGAGGGTTTCGCCGGGCTGGCGGGCTGCCAGTGCGCGGGTGCCGATACCAACGGTCTTGTAGAGAAACTCGACCCAGCCGGAATTGGCATCGGCGCGCATGATCGACAGGGGCCGGCGCATGGGCAGTGACGGATCGCACTGCAGGTGTGCGAAACTGCCGGGCAGTGCATGCGCCGCGCAGCGCGGGGCCTGCACGCGCAGCACGTACTGCCCGCCCGGGTAGCTGTCATGCGCAAGGATCTGCGCGTCTTCGACAAACAGGGTGTTGCGGTG
>CBEULV010000148.1:0-5190 GCA_965544015.1 uncultured Gammaproteobacteria bacterium
GGTTGTCATGGCGCTCGGCAAGCTGGCGCATGATGCCGTGCTGCGCGCCCTGAACCTGCGCCTGTCCGGCTATCCGTTTGGTCATGCGCGTATACATGCGCTACCGGATGGCTTGCGGCTCGTTGATTCCTATCATTGCAGTCGCTACAACACGCAGACGCGCCGCCTGACGCCGGACATGTTTGCCGACGTGTTTCGTATCGCCGGAAAACTGCTCGACGAGACGGCGGTACCTGTACGCAACTGAGTTGTATCTGCATGCCGGCTTCACCAGCAGAGTTTGATGCGCAGGGCTTCCTGAAGACACTGTCCGGCCGGCCGGGTGTCTACCGCATGCTGGATGCGGATGGCACTCTTCTCTATGTTGGCAAGGCGGGCAACCTGAAAAAACGTGTTGCCAGTTATTTCAGGGCCAGCGGCTTGAGTGTCAAGACGCGTGCGCTGGTAGAACAGATTGCTGCCATAGAAATCACCGTGACGCACACCGAAGGCGAGGCGTTATTGCTGGAAAGCAATCTCATCAAGCAGCACCTGCCGCGCTACAATGTTCTGTTGCGCGATGACAAGAGTTATCCCTGGATCTATCTTTCAAACAAGCAGGACTGGCCGCGCCTGGCCCTGCATCGTGGCGCACGCCGTGTGGCCGGTCGCTACTTTGGTCCTTATCCGAATGCCGGTTCCGTGCGCGAGAGCCTGCACCTGTTGCAAAAACTGTTCAGGGTGCGCCAGTGCGAGGACACGTTTTTCAGCAATCGCAGCCGGCCCTGCCTGCAATACCAGATCAAGCGCTGTACCGCGCCCTGTGTCGGCCAGATCAGTATCGATAATTATGCGCGGGATGTGCGGCGCACCGTGCTGTTCCTGGAAGGCAAGAGCGGTGAGGTGATTGATGATCTCGTTGCGAGCATGCGGCAGGCTGCCGATCAGCAGAATTACGAGCAGGCGGCGGTCTTTCGTGACCAGATAGCCAGTCTGCACCATATCCAGGAAAAACAGTACATCAGCCGGGAGCGTGGCGATATTGATATCCTTGCCTGCACGACCGGCAAGGGCTGTGCCTGTGTGCAGGTGTTTTTCGTGCGCGCGGGGCGTAACCTCGGTAATGCGGTATTCTTCCCCAGACTGCCAATGGAGTCCGATCCCGCCGAGGTGCTTTCCGCCTTTATACCTCAATACTACCTGGGCAAGGACGTGCCGGCCGAGCTGCTGCTCAGTCACGAGCCGGCAGATCGCGAGGTCATCGAGGAGGTGTTGGGACGACATGCCGGGCATGCTGTGACACTGCGCGCACGGGTGCGCGGTGATCGTGCGCGCTGGGTGAAGATGGCGCTGGAAAATGCCGACCATGCACTGAATGCACAATTGAACACCCGCAAGGGATTTGCGGCGCGCATGCAGGCGCTCGCCGAGTCACTGGAACTGGATGAAATGCCGGAACGCATCGAGTGTTTTGACATCAGTCACACGGGCGGTGAATCAACCGTGGCCTCCTGCGTTGTATTTGGCATCGAGGGGCCGTTAAAATCGGATTACCGTAGATTCAATATTCGGGATATCCGGCCCGGTGACGATTATGCGGCAATGGAACAGGCACTGACGCGGCGCTATACCCGCTTGCAGAAGGGCGAGGGGTGCATGCCGGACCTGCTGCTGGTCGATGGCGGCAAGGGTCAGGTGGCGGCCGCCTGCAGGGCGCTGGAGGAGCTGCAAGTCACTGACGTGCGTGTGCTGGGCGTCGCCAAGGGGCCGGGGCGCAAACCGGGCCTGGAAACCCTGCATCTGCCGGACAGCAGGCATGCTATTACTTTGCCCGCAGATTCTCCCGCGCTGCATCTCATCCAGCAGATACGCGATGAGGCGCACCGGTTTGCCATTACCGGTCACCGGCAACGTCGTGCGCGTAGCCGCACCAGCTCACCACTGGAGAACATTCCCGGTGTGGGTGCCAGGCGTCGTCAGCAGCTGTTGCAGCAGCTGGGTGGTCTGCGCGAGGTTGCGCGAGCAGGGGTTGAGGACCTGACCAGGGTCAGGGGGATCAGTCGGACACTGGCACAACAGATATACGATGCCTTCCATGGTGACTAGGGTGCAGGGAACAAAGCATGAAATGGACGCTGCCTAATATTCTGACCTTGCTGCGTATCGTGTTGATACCGGTGCTGGTGATCGTGTTCTATTTTCCGGCGCAATGGGCGCCACTGCTGAGTGCCGCTATTTTCGGGCTGGCGGCCATTACCGACTGGCTGGACGGTTTCCTGGCGCGGTACCTCAGGCAGCAATCGGTGTTTGGTGCATTTCTCGATCCCGTGGCGGACAAGCTGATGATCACCGTAGTGCTGGTGCTGTTGGTCGAGGCCCACCATAATTTGCTGTTTACCATCCCTGTTGCCATTATTATCGGCCGCGAGATCGCCATCTCGGCGCTGCGTGAATGGATGTCCGAGGTCGGTGAGCGCGCCACTGTGGCGGTTTCGATTATCGGCAAGATCAAGACCACGGCACAGATGATCGCGATCCTGCTGCTGCTCTATAATATCCCTGTTGGCTATTTCCCCACCCATGAAGTGGGTGTGGTGTTGCTCTATGCTGCGGCTGTTCTGACCCTGTGGTCCATGCTGATTTACATGCGGGCGGCCTGGCCCGTACTGGTAGGTAATCACGGCAGCCAGGCGGATCCTGATGCTTGACACTATCCCGGCAGTCTATAAAATAGCGGGTTGCTGTACGCGGGAATAGCTCAGTTGGTAGAGCACAACCTTGCCAAGGTTGGGGTCGCCAGTTCGAATCTGGTTTCCCGCTCCAAATTCTTTTATTGCGTGCCCCGGTATCCGGGGCTTTTGCTGTCAGGGCGCCGGTTGCCCGATCCATGGCTGGGTGGCAGAGTGGTGATGCAGCGGCCTGCAAAGCCGTGTACGGCGGTTCGATTCCGCCCTCAGCCTCCAATTTTGCTCTCTACATCTCCTGCCGCTCTCTGTAGAATCGCACGGGCATTTATCAGGCCCGGGTGGCGAAATTGGTAGACGCAAGGGACTTAAAATCCCTCGGTGGCAACACCATGCCGGTTCGATTCCGGCCCCGGGCACCAGCTTTCCGTGCTAGCCGCTCATGATGCGCGGCCAGCGATCATGCACGGCATCGGCGAGTTCCGGCTCTATTGTGACTACGTAGACACGGCGTTCATGCCGGTGACGTGCCACCAGTCCCTGGATCCACTGTCCCCGTGTCAGGTCATACCAGTGGCTGTGTCCCTCGAAATCTTTCTCCATGAAACTTTTCACCGGCAGTTTGACCGGCACCGGGAACCAGCGGTCCCAGCGTCCCGCGTAGATGCTGTCCAGCCGTGCCCAGCCACCCAGAGGCAACTGACCTGCCTGTGCATGGCGGCGCCCCCATGGCAGCAGGCAGATGTCGGTACTGCGCATTGCGACCGGCAGTTGCGCCTTCGGGTTAGGGAACCAGACCCGCACATCCTGGCCGCTTGCCGAGTAATAAACGCCGCCACACATAACGTACTCAGATTGTCTGTCGGTGTCCGAATGGTTTCCATGCCGGTGCGATTACGTTCGGCATGCTGGAGCGGTTGAGCAGGCGCGCCGGGGCCAGTACCAGTTCGCCATAACGCTGGTTGACGGCATCCATCACTGCATTCACCTCACGTTGTGCCTCATCCAGGGCATCAAACAGTTGTAACTGGCTGCCGGTGTCGACCGGATCCAGCGCGGTCACTTGCACCTGGTGTATTCCTTCACCACACCACAATTCGTCGATAATGCGGCGGCACAACGCCATGATGTCGTGGCCATTGTCGGTTGGCAGCGCATTGCGCAGTTTGCCACTTATCCAGCCACTGCCCGTGCGCAGCCCGATGTAGAAAGTCAGCGCCTGCAAGTGATGACGGCGCAGGCGCGCGCCGACCTTTTCGCTCATGTGTAGCAGCCAGGTCAGCAGCAAGTCGCGGTCGCGGGTGTTGGGGGGCATCACCTTGCCATGGCCGATGGATTTGGGTGCCGGGACATCCGTTTGCAGTGTTGCGGGGTCCTGACCTTGACACATATACCAGATGCGTCGCCCCGGGTTGCCGAAGCGTTGCGCCAGCACGCTGATTGGCAGGTGCCTGACCTGGCCACAGGTGTGTACGCCATGTTCGGCCAGGAAGCCGCCTATGCCCCTGGCGATCCCGCACAGTGCGGTCACCGGGATATCGTGCAGGCGTTGTGCTGCCTCCCAGGGCGGGATGACGGTCAGGCCGTCCGGCTTGTCCAGCTTGGCGGCAAACTTGGCGGTGGTCTTGTCGCCACTGACGCCAACTGAACACAGTATCCCGGAGGCCGTGAACACCTTGCGCTTGGTCAGTTGGCCAATCTGTGTCGGCGTGCCCAGCAGGCGCTGGCAGCGGGTGACATCGAGGAATGCCTCGTCAACGGAAAATACCTCGATATCCGGGGTGATGTCCTGTAACGCCGTCATGATGGCAGCGGAGGTGGCGGCATAGCGTTCCGGGTGGGCCGGGCATTGAATCAGTTCCGGGCACAATCGGCGTGCGTGCTTCAGTCGCATGCCGGTCTGGATGCCATAGCTGCGCGCCTCGTAGGAGCAGGTGATGATGCAGGTACCCTTCAGGCCATTGGTGATCGCCAGCGGATGCCCCCGCCATTCGGGCCGGTCACGCTGCTCGATCGAGGCGAAAAAGGCATTCATGTCCACCAGCACAATGGCGCGGGGCCAGGCAATAGGGGGTTTTCTGACAGTTCTTGTAGGACATTTCATATACTGTAATTATATACAGTATTCTGATGAGTTTCTTTGATTGTGGTTTTCTGCGCTATGGTGTATATGAATTTAGTTAATAGGTTGTACGCAGATTTCACGATTATTCGACAGGCTAAAGAGAAAGGTAATGAAGCGCTTGGGGCAGTCTTCTTTGAAGAAGGTTCGAAATCTGGAGTTGGAGCAGTCATTTATGCGGCTGCTGCTTGTATGTGCTGGTGAGATTTATACGTTGTTTCTTGCGTATGCGGGGAAGCTAGAAGGAGATTTCTACCATCCGATAGTAATTATTGGGTTCATCTATATTTTATTTTCATTGGTAGTCATCCTCCAAGTGTACCTCTATCCGTCTGGTGCTAGTGTAGGTCGTCATAAATAGTGTAACATATATGTTCTCGTGATTACCGAGGACATTTCATGCGT
>CBEULV010000149.1:0-5100 GCA_965544015.1 uncultured Gammaproteobacteria bacterium
AATCTGTCCCGGGCCGCTGAAGTGCAGCCGCAGAATGTCAATGTCCGGATACAGTTGGCCCAATTCCAGGCGAACAGCGGGGACCTGGACAGTGCGCTTGAGCAGCTGAGCGCAGCACTTGAAGTCGAACCAGCCAATGTCACTGCACTGCGTGCCAAGGCGGAGCTGCTTGCCAAGCGAGGCAACGCCGAAGAACTGGAGGCCATACTGACACAGCTGGAGCAGGCCTCTCCCGAGTCCGGGGCGGGTGCATTTGGCAAGGGGCGGCTCTACAAGCAGCAGAAGAAATATACTGAGGCAGTGGCAGCCTTTGAAGAAGCACTGCAGCGTGAACCAGGTTCTATACTGGCCCTGACCGAAGTGGTGAACACGGAGCTTGCCATGGGGGCCCCGGATGCGGCGGTAACAAGGCTCAGTGCAGTCCTTGCTGATAACCCGGATCACCCTGCAGCCCATGACTTGCTCGGCGTCGCCTATATGGCAAAGCAGGATTTTTCGAAGGCAGAGCAGGAATTTGAAAAACAGCTTGAAGTAAACAAAAAAAGCAGTGTCGTCTATGCACAGATCGCCAGCGCACGTGTACAGCAGAAAAATATTGAAGGTGCGGAGACTATACTTCAGCAGGGTATAGACGTGATTCCAGGCGATTTCCGACTGGTATCCGCGCTGGCGGGTATGTATGCCTCCAGGGGTGAGTTGGATAAGGCGGCCGACGTCTACCAGCAAGGCATTACCGCAGCACCGGATAACCAACGCTTGTCACTGGGACTGGCAAGCATACGCGAACGCCAGCGGCGCTACGATGATGCGATTGCCATTTATGAACAATTACTGGAGAAGAGTCCGGGTAATATTGCTGCCGTTAACAACCTGGCTGCATTGCTTTCTGATCATCGGGAAGATGAAGCAAGCCTGAACAGGGCTAAAGAGTTGGCAAGCAAACTGGCAGATGCCAGCCAGCCGGCCCTCCAGGATACGCTTGGCTGGGTCCACTACCGCCTGGGTGAGTATGAACAGGCCGCCAGGGTTCTCTCGGGTGTTGTCGAGCAGGCACCCGATGTACCCGTATTTCGCTATCATCTGGGTATGACCTACTACAAGCAGGGGGATAACAGGGCGGCGAAGGAGATTCTGTCAAAAGCCATTGCAGAAGAATATAGCTACGATGGTGTCGATGAGGCACGCCGTGTCTATGAGGAAATAAGTGCAGAGTAAAAGACGAGAAAGCCGTTTCGTGTTGCAGATGAGTTATGCTGACACAATGTCACTTTTTATCCCTGACCTTTAATTTTTAGTAGTGGTTAATACCGGCGTCATAAGCTTCGCTACGGGAACGTTACTTTTCCTGGTGCTCACGCTGGTACTGTTTACCGGCCAGCAGGGACGCTCGCAAAAGAATGCCCTCAAGCTTGCCTCGGCGGTAAGTACGGTATGGCTGGGTTTTTGCGCGCTCGTTATCTATTACGAAGTTTCCTTCTTCTCCTATCTGCTTGAGCCCTTGCGCACATTTTCCTGGCTGCTATTCATGGGCTATGTGCTGGTTGCATCGACAACCGATGCCCGGCTTGCGCAACGGCGGCTCCGCAAGGCCGTAGTAATAGCCGCCAGCTGCACCATGCTGCTGGTTACTATTGTCCTGTACCGCCTTTTTGCGGGTCCGCTGGCAACGATATTTCTCGGTATTGACCTGCTCTACGCAGGCCTGTTGCTGGGCGCGATTGCAGGGCTGGTGCTGGTGGAGCAGATCATGCGCAATGCGCACGTGGAATCGCGTCGTGCCGTCAAGTACCTGTGTATCGGGGTTGGTGTGATCTTTGCCTATGATTTCTACCTGTACTCCAATGCGCTGATGTTCCAGGGTCTGGATGTCAGGGTGTGGGAGGCACGCGGCTTTATCAATGCCATGGTCGTACCGGTGCTGGCGGTAGCGATTGCGCGCGACCCGCGACTGTCACTGCATATCTTTGTCTCGCGCCGCATGGTGTTCCACACCACGGCATTGCTGGCGACCGGTCTGTACTTGCTGGCCATGGGAGCCGGTGGTTACTACATACGTGTCTATGGTGGCGAGTGGGGCGCGGTCGTCCAGGTTATTTTCCTGTTTGGTGCCGCCCTGATTCTGATGGTGCTGTTTTTTTCGGGCCGTGTTCGTGCCAGCCTGCGCGTGCTCATCAACAAGCATTTCTTCCATTACAAGTATGACTACCGTGATGAGTGGTTGCGCTTCATCCAGACGCTGTCTTCGGGGCAGCCGGACGATCGCTTGCGGGAACGGGCCATCCATTCCATAGCGGAGATCATCGACAGTCCGGGTGGCGTATTGTGGATGCGGCGGATGAATCGCTTTGAGCCGGTTGCCGACTGGCAGATGAAGACCTCCGCGAGCGACGTGGTAACTGTAGACCATCCGCTGATTGCCTTCATGTCGGCGCGTAAATGGTTGATTGACATTGATGAGTTTGAGCGTGACCCGGAACTCTACAGCAGTCTGGCACTGCCGGAATGGCTGGAGAACATGCCGCGTGCCTGGCTGGTGGTGCCGTTGATTGTGCATGAACACCTGCTCGGTTTCATCGTACTGGCACGCTCGCCCGCACAGTCCAATTTCAACTGGGAGGACTCTGACCTGATCAAGACAGCCGGGCGCCAGGTCGCGGTACACCTGGCCCAGCTGGAGGCCTCCCAGGCGCTTGCCGAGGCGCGCCAGTTCGAGGCCTGTAACCGGCTGACCTCCTATGTGATGCACGATCTCAAGAATCTGATCGCGCAGTTGTCACTGGTGGTGACCAACGCCGCAAAACACAAGGGAAATCCGCGCTTCATGGAAGATGTCATTACTACCGTGGACAACTCGGTACGGAAAATGAACCGCCTGCTGGAGCACCTGCGCAGTGACAGCATGCAGGAGCAGAGAGTCGATCCGGTTGAGGTCTGCAGCATGCTCGGCGAGGTGGTGCAGACCATGTCGAATAACAAACCGGTACCGAGTCTCGACTGTCAGGTCAGGGGCATGTCCGTGCAAGTCAACCACGATCGCTGTAGTGCAATCATTGGTCACCTGATTCGCAATGCACAGGATGCAACGAAGGATGACGGGCAGGTAATCGTGCGTCTATTCAAGCGTGCGGATCGCGCTATCATCGAGGTGCAGGACAACGGTACCGGCATGGATGAGACGTTTATCAAGGAACGCCTGTTCCGTCCGTTTGATAGCACCAAGGGCAAGCAGGGCATGGGTATTGGTGTTTACGAGGCGCGCGACTACATTAGCAAAATGGGTGGTGATCTGGAGGTCATCAGCCGTGTCGGTGAGGGGTCGACTTTCAGGATACGGATACCGATTAGCGAAGCCACCTGAAATGGCGTAAAGTAAACCGACAACAGAACGATATAGATCCAGATGGATACACCTGCACGGAAACTACTGGTTATTGAAGATGATCCGGGGCTGCAAACGCAGCTGCGCTGGTGCTTCGAAAATTACGATGTAGTTATTGCCGGTGACCGGGATGCCTCACTCGCTGCCTTGCAACAGCACAAACCGCCGGTCATCACGCTTGACCTTGGCCTGCCGCCGGATGCCGATGGTACCAGTGAGGGGTTCGCGCTACTGGATGAAATCCTGCAGAAAGCGCCGCACGCAAAGGTTATTGTGGTAACCGGTAACAATGACCGTGAAAATGCTACCAAATCGGTTGCCATGGGCGCGTATGACTTTTTCTACAAGCCGATTGATGCCGATATGCTGGAATTGATCGTCAATCGGGCCTACCGCGTTTACGAGCTGGAAGAGGAGAATCGCCGCCTCACTACCCGGCAGACAGAATCACCACTGGAAGGCGTTATCACCAGCAGCGACAGCATGCTGCAGGTCTGCCGCACGGTCGAGAAGGTGGCACCTACGGATACCTCGGTGCTGATCCTGGGTGGGTCCGGCACCGGCAAGGAACTGCTGGCGCGTTCACTGCACGAGCTGAGTTCGCGCAATGAGCACCGCTTTATGGCCATCAACTGCGCGGCCATCCCGGAGAATCTGCTGGAGAGCGAGCTGTTCGGTTACGAGAAGGGTGCCTTTACCGGTGCAGCCAGGCAGACACTTGGCAAGATAGAGACCGCCGCCGGGGGTACCCTTTTTCTTGACGAAATTGGAGATATGCCGCCATCCTTGCAGGCCAAGCTGCTGCGTTTTCTGCAGGAACGCGTGATCGAGCGGGTCGGTGGGCGTAAGGAAATACCGGTGGATGTGCGTGTGCTGTGCGCAACTCACAAGGACCTGCACGAGCTGATCCGTAACAACCAGTTCCGCGAGGATTTGTACTATCGTATCAGCGAGGTCACGATCAGTATTCCCGCATTACGCGAACGTGAAGGCGATGCGCTGTTGCTGGCGCGGGTATTCCTGGAGCGTATCAGCAAGCAGCAGGGCAAGAAGGGCCACCGTTTCAGCAAGGATGCCATGGCGGCGATCGAGAACTATGCATGGCCGGGTAACGTTCGTGAACTGGAAAATCGCGTCAAGCGCGCTGTCATCATGGCGGAACACAGCCAGATCACGGCCAAGGACCTGGAGCTTGGTGGTAGCTCACCCGAGGAGATGGCAACCTTCAATCTGCGCGAGATCCGCGACCGCAGTGATCGACAGGCCGTCGTGCGTGCAATCAATCATGTTGGCGGCAAGGTATCGCAGGCCGCTGACCTGCTAGGTATCAGTCGACCCACCATGTACGACCTGTTGCGCAAGTTCAATCTCAAGCCGAAGTAAAAAACCTTCTCGCGCAAAGCCGCCAAGGCGCAAAGAAAAACAGTTACTAATCCGCCACAGAGATCACAGAGTTCTCAGAGAAAAAACCACGTCGTTCCCGCGTAGGCGGGAACCCAGCCTCAAACTGAGACCGGATCTGTCCGGTTATTACGCCATTCACCTAATCCGGCCTACATGCTGAGTGATCGAGCCTGCAAGGTGTCCCTACAGGACTATTTCCGTAGGAGCGCCTTGCAGACGCGATTATCGGCGTATTGATCAGGACTGGATTCCCGCCTCCGCGGGAACGACGGGGAAGATTTTCTTTAGTTTTAGGTGTTTTCTGTTCTCTGTGTTCT
>CBEULV010000150.1:0-5059 GCA_965544015.1 uncultured Gammaproteobacteria bacterium
TAATCACATGTCACATCTATACAGAAAACTTGTTTCCACGCTATGTGTTTTTCTCGCTGCGCTGGTCTGCGTGTCCTGCGGCGGCGAACAGCTTGCCGGTGGCGGTATCGGCGGTACCGGCATTACCACGGGAACGATAACCGGTTTCGGCAGTATTTTTGTCAACGGGGTCGAGTTTGAGACTGCCGGGGCAAGCATGGACATCGATGACGTGCTGAGTGTCGGTACCGGCACGGATGACGCTGACGTACTCGGGCTTGGCATGGTGGTTGTCGTCACCGGCACGGTCAACGCCGACGGCGTGACCGGTACGGCGACATCTGTTACGTACGATGAAATCGTCGAGGGTCCGATTGCTGCAATTCTGGGTGAAGATCTTGACATGCAGACGAAGACCTTCGAGGTGCTTGGTATAACCGTGATCGCGGACAGCAATACAACGGTGTTCGTCGGTACCGACTACCTTTCCCTTGCTGCCGGGCGGGTAGTGGAGATAAGCGGCTTTTTCGATGCATCAGGCCAGCTGCTCGCTACACGTATAGAAGACCAGGGTGTGCTTGGTGGCGGTACGGTTGTCGAGTTGCGCGGGACAGTCAGCGTGTTCAACGGTGTCGATAGCTTCATGCTGGGCAATATTAAGGTGACTTTTGACGGGACGACAGTCTTTGAAGACCTGCCGGGGACCGTGTCAGATGACCAGTTCGTGGAGGTTGCCGGCACACTGGACTTGGGCACGGACACGGTCATGGCATCGCGTATCGAACTCGAGGCCGAGGGATTCTCCGACAGTGGTGCGATCAGCCTGGAAGGTATCGTCACGGAATTTTCCGGTCTGGGCAGCTTCCGTGTCAGCGGGCAGCTGGTCGATGCCACAGCCGCTGTATTTAGCCCCGCCAGTCTTGCAGTGACGCTGGAAAATGACCAGCATATTGAGGTCGAGGGTGAAATCATCGCAGGTGTGCTGGTGGCGGTCGAGGTGGAACAGCGCCAGGGCGATATAACAATCGCCGGTCTGGTGGTCGGAAATGTCGGCGACGGCACCCTGGGCATTGAGGTGGTTTCCGGGCAGCCCATCACTGTCAACACGGATGCGCAGACCCAACTGGAAGACGAGCAGTTGGAGCGGACGCTCACGCTGGGCGATCTCACACCCAATGTTGATGAAGTTGTCATCGAGGGCTACCTGGACGATTTCGGTAATGTCATGGCTGCACAGATCAAGCGCAAGGTGCTGGAGAAGTACCAGTTGCAGGGGCCGGTCGATGCAGCAAGTGGGAGCGCGAGTTCCGGCAGTGTGACGATCCTCGGTGTGACCATGCAGACAGACGGGACGACAGAGTTCGAGGACGCCAATGACGAGGCATTCCCGAATGGTGGCGATGATTTCTTCAGCTTGGTCAGCCCCGGGGATTTGGTCAAGGTCGAGGATGTTGTCCCGGTTAACGGAATTGCCGACGAAGTGGAATTCGAGAACTGATTCCGCGGATCAGTCGCATACCAGCTTGCAGGTATGCTCGGTCAGTGCGCCCAGGCCTCTGTCGGTAAGGTTCGGGTTAGCCTCCAGTGCATTAAAGGATTGCAGGTGCTCTATTGCGCAGTGTGCGCCGAACAGCTGCCTGACCTCGTCCAGGGTCACTGCGAACGGCGGGCCGTCCATTTCCGCCGGGTTGTATTCCAGCGTCACCAGCAGAACCGGTGCCAGGGAGGGCAACAGCTCAAGCAGTGCCCCGGCATACCGGGCCCGCATTTCCCCCGGCAGGGCAACCAGCGCGGCGCGATCGTAGCAGCCATCGATCCGTCCCAGTTCGGCTGCATGCAGCTTGAAGAAATCCCCGCAAAACAGCTCAATGCCATCCGCTGACCAGCAGCTGTAACCGTTTTCCTGCCGAATGGTCGGGGTCAGCCCGTTTTCGCTGAAGAAGGCCTCTATCGCCAGCTGGCTGATCTCGATGCCGGCAATCCGGTAGCCCTGCTCCCGTAGCCAGATCATGTCGAGGCTCTTGCCGCACAGGGGGACCAGGATGCGGCTGTCCGTTGCAAGTCCAAGCCGGTGCCAGTGTTGCTCGAGATGAGGGTTGACGCCATCCTGGTGAAAACCGGTTCGCTTGCTTGCCCAGCGTTCGTGCCAGAAGTTCGGGTCCATAGGTTCCTGTTAATCAGCGAGTTATTGACTCCGGCGGCAGGCCGGTTTTGCCCCTTCCGGGCGCTAGTATATAGTGTGATAACAGATTGTTACCGGGTTACCTGTATGAATGAGCTAGCAACCGATCCGTTCAGGACTGCCTTTAAGGGGCGTTTTGAGAACGTGCTGCGCTGGCAGCAACTGGATGCATTGTGGGATGTGCTGGACGTGAATGCGGATGATCAATGGTATATCTATGCCGTTGGTGAGCAGCCACCGACTGATCCGGCGAATGCCGCAAGTGTGCGGCAATTTCTCACCGAGATCGCCAAATTGTTGCGTAAAGAGCACGAGGAAGACTATTGCGGGGTCGTTTTTACCGATTCCATGGAGAACCCGGCGTTTGTGAAGATATTCGATCCGAACAACCTGGGAGTTTCCTGCGGTTACAGTGACAACCCGCCACTGCCGGGCTGGATTCTGTCGAAACTGACACCGGTCGACCTGAATGCGACCGCACCACTGCCCGGCAATCGACGACGCTGGTGGCAACGACTGGCACGTCGATAAGTATCTATTTTACAAGGAACTTCCGGGCAGTTTTTCAATCGAATCAGGGGTGCAGAAACAGCACTGGCAGGAATATCAGTGGGTTGCGCCTTGCGGTATATCATCATCTTTTAATATACTATGCGGCCCTCGAGCGGACCGGGTTTACAGGTCCGGGTGTGCAGAATTTATTACTTAGACACAGGAGTTAAAATATGAAAAAGCTAACAAGCGTAGTGATTGCAGGCATGCTGCTGGGCGCCAGCGGTTCGGTGCTCGCCGGTGATGCCGCTGCCGGCAAGGGCAAGGCAGCCAGTTGTGCCGGTTGTCATGGTCCCGCGGGTATCAGCAGCAACCCGATGTGGCCGAACCTGGCCAGTCAGAAGGAAGGTTACCTGGTCAAGCAGATGAAGGCCTTTCGCGACGACACCCGAAAGGATCCGCTGATGGCCCCGATGGCCAAGCCGCTGAGCGACAGTGACATCGATAACCTCGCCGCCTACTACAGCAGTTTGTAAGTTTCCCCGATACCGGCAGGCCGTCCGGCCTGCCGGTCATTGTTTCTTCCGGTTACTCGTGAACCGCACGCTGGCTCACAAACAGCAATACTGAAAACAGCAATAGTGCCCCGGCCTGGTGAGTGGCTGCCAGCGCTACCGGGACATGCAGTAACAGCGTCGATATCCCCAGCGTTACCTGCAGCACGGCCGTCGCCATGAGTGCATGCAGGCCCAGGCGGAGTTGCCCCGCCAGCTGCGAGCGCAGTGTCCCCAGCCATAATGCGCATACGCCGATAAATACCAGCATGGCGAGTACACGGTGGTCAAACTGCACAGTGGCAATATTCTCGAAGAAATTTCTCCACAGCGGCTGCTGCATGAAAATCACCTCTGGCACCCAGTGTCCGTCCATCAAGGGGAACGTATTGTAGGCATGACCGGCCTTCAGTCCGGCGACGAAACCACCGGAGAGTATGGTGATAAGAGTCAGGCCGCTCAGCAGCGTGATGGAACGGCGCAGCCATTGTGACACCGGGATGCGCTTTCCTTCACCAAACCACAGGCCCAGCGCAACATGAAACATATAGGCATAGATCAGGATCGCCAGGCCGAGATGGGCGGTCAGCCGATACTGGCTGACGTGCGGATTGTCGACCAGGCCGCTCTTGACCATGTACCAGCCCAGTACGCCCTGTAATCCCCCCAGTACAAACATGCCGGCCAGTTTTGGCACCAGTGGACGGCGGATCTGCCGCCTTGCCAGGAAAAACAGGAATGGCAGCAGGAACACGATGCCGATAGTGCGGCCCAGCACACGGTGAAGATATTCAAACCAGTAGATGTTCTTGAAACCGTCAAGATCCATGCCGATGTTGATCTTCTGGTACTCGGGGGACTGCTTGTAGAGGTCGAATGTGGCATTCCAGCTAGCCTCGTCAAGCGGCGGGAGGATCCCGAATATGGGATCCCACTCGACCATCGACAGCCCCGATCCGGTCAGGCGCGTTACGCCACCAAGGATGACCATGCTGTAGACCATCAGGCAACAGACAAACAACCACACGGCAATCTGCCGGTCATGGGTCGGATTAGCCGGGGATGTGAGGGGTGTGTGCATGGCGGTAATCTGCCTGTAACGGGTCAGGGGGTGGATACGGGCAAGCATTGTACCCGTAAATATGTGTAGTTTTTTGTTCACCCGGCTGTTTCGGGTGTTAGATTGACCAGGTGCCGGCCTGCACTTGAGTGTCTGATGGGACAAAACATGCAACGTATATTGATTATTGTGCTGCTGGTGGGCATGTTCCTCGCGGCCGCCTGGTATCTCGGGACGCCTGTGCAGCAGGTCGGCCCGCAAGCGCTATCGCCTGACAACGGGATGCCACAGCCGACACAACCGCTGCCGCAGGAAACACCACCCGCGCGGAGCGTGCTGGATATCTCGGTGCATACGCTGGATGAACTCAGGGTGCTGCTGGATCGGGCCGAGCAGCTCTCCACCTCTCTCACGCCGCAGGGTGAAAATGCCAGCGTGGTGCTGGTGCTGCATGGTCCGGAGGTGGAGTTTTTCGCCAGCAGTAACTACGCAATGTACAAGGATATCGTCGACCAGGCGGCCCGCCTGGATGCTTTCGATATTGTGGATGTGAAGATTTGCCAGACCATGATGAACATTCAGGGTGTGGCGCGGGACGATATCCCGGCATTCATTGAACAGGTCCCGCTTGGTCAGGCTGAAATCGACCGGTTGGTAGGCGAGGGTTACATCTACTTCTAGGGAACGTCAATCCGGGGAATATTGTACAAAGCCATCCGCGTTGTGGGATTGCCGCGCTGGCCGCTCCCGGCTGTTACTACGGGCATAGCCCGGGCCAGCCTCCTCCATGCC
>CBEULV010000151.1:0-4997 GCA_965544015.1 uncultured Gammaproteobacteria bacterium
GAGCTTGTCGTCCAGGCGGGCGAAGGCACCTTCCAGTGCGGTCATGCGCGCATTGAGGGAAGCGTAGCGGTTTTCCTGCAGGCTGGCGCCGAATGCGCGGTTTTTCAGCTCTGAGAGTGCGCTGGATTGTCGCTCGGTACGTGTTTCCAGTGTATTGATGCGGCCATCGATACTGGCCGTGTAGACATAGCCACCGGTAATGATGCAGAGCGCGAGAATCAGCGTCAGCAGGCCCAGGTAAAAAGGTTTGTGACTGGCGGCAAGTTCACTGGCTTGTGTCGTTTCCTGTTGTGTGCCGGTTGTACTGCCGTAGGCTGTGCCCGCGATTGGCGTGACCTTGTCATTAGTTGCATTTTTATGGCCAAGTGTTGCCTCAAGCTTGTGTTGGTCACTGATGCGGTAGGATTCGATCAGGTCCATCAGGATGGCATCGGGGTGATGGAACTCGACATCGATACTGTTTTTGGCAACATGCCTGACATGGGAGGGGATGGTGAGTTTTTTCTGCTCGCCGGCATGTTGTACGGTCAGGTGAATATCAACGGTGTCACCCGCATTGAAGCTGGAGAGCCGGTTGTCAGCGTCACAATACAGCATCATTCCATGCTGGCTGACATTGATAACGCGACAGCCTCTCGGGAGCGTCTTTTCACCGATCAACAGGGCATTCATGTTGACCGGGGTCCTGGCGTGACGTCGACGTTCCATGGGGTTTGTCAGTGTCCTCTTGTTATGTATCGGCTCGCCGCATGACAGCGCCGCCTACCGGAACTATACGATTATTGCCTGGTGGCGTCCATGTCGCGGCCGGTTAATGCAGGCAGCTGCATCAGTCTTTTCTGAGGCGTGCGTTGACGGCGATCGGTGTCGGGTAGTTCAGCATGATCAGGTAGGAGGAAGCAATGAAGGTGATGAGTGTGGTTGCCTGGATCAGGTAGGAGGCCCTTGAACCGATGGCTCCGGTATTCAGTGCCAGCACTGCGATCATCAGCGAAAATTCACTGACCTGGCCAAGGCGCACACCGATTTCCCTAGACAGGCCGATTGATTCGCCGGACATTGTCAGCAGTTTCGAGAAAGCCAGTGGTTTTACCGCCAGCATGATCACGGCCAGGAGCACGGCGGGCAGGAATACTTCCGGCAGGATGCTGATATTGAAGCCGGCTCCGAGTGAAAAGAAAAACATGATCAGGAAAAAGTCACGCAGTGGTTTGAAGCTTTCTGCGATGAACTGCGAGATCGGATTCGCAGCCAGTGCCACGCCGGCAATGAATGCGCCGGTTTCGTAGGACAGGCCAACGACATCCGCCAGTTGCGCCATACCCAGGCACCAGCCAATGCTGGTCAGAAAAACATATTCCTGTATGGTGTCGAAGCGACGTATCAGTGGCTGCAGGATGTAGCGCGCAAACAGAAATGCAAACAGTACCAGCAGCGGGATTGCAATACCCAGTTTGCCAAGCTGCTGCCATTCGATCACCGATTGCGAAACTCCTTCCAGAAACAGCAACATCACGATGGCGAGAATATCCTGCAGTAACAGGATGCTGATCATTACCTGGCCGACATGGCGATGATGCAGTGCTGTGGTGGGCAGCAGTTTCAGGCCGATAATGGTGCTGGAAAACATCATCACGGAGCCGATTATCAGGCTTTCAAACAGATTGAACCCGAATAGCCAGCCAACCAGGAAGCCGAGTACGCAGAAAGCGAACGAGCTGGCCACGGTCACCAGTATGGCTTCCCGGAACATGTGTATCAGCTGGGTAGGTCTCAGGTTCAGGCCAAGCAGGAACAACAGGAAAATGATGCCGATGTGCCCGATCTGCTGGATGACCGAGGCGTCGTTCACCAGTTGCATGCCCCAGGGGCCAAGCAGTCCGCCCAGCAGGATGTAGGCCACCAGCAGGGACTGGCGCGCAAACAGTGCAATTGATGCCAGTATGGCTGCCCCGGTGAAGATCAGGAAGATGGAGAAAATGATAGAGTGATCCGGCATTCAGCCTATCCTAAAGCGGCGAGTAGCCAAAATAAAGGCATGAGGGATCAGTGCATGGGAAATCACAAATAAAAAGGCCGGGCCGCCAGCAACGGCAACCCGGCCCTGTATTTGCTTATATACCTACTGGATGGTGTTGGCTTGTTCCGGTAGCGGGACATCCAGCGCCCAGAGCAGTTTCCCGATGCCGGCAAGAACCCGGTAGCCTGCGAACATTACGTCAGTAAGGCCGTTCAGGTAGTTGATGTTTGCCTGGAATACTTCGTTTTCCTGGTCAAGCAGGTCAAGCAGTGTACGCTGGCCGATGTTGAACTGTTTGCGATAGGCAGCCTGGGCCTGTTCGCTGGCATCGACATGTATCCTGAAATACTCCAGCTGCTGTTTCGCAGTTTGGTAGGCATTCCAGGACAGCTCGATGCTTTCGATGACCTGGCGCCGGGTACGGTCACGGATCTCGCGTGCCTGTTGCAGTTCGATGATGGTTTCCTTGCGGCGCGCTATATCCTTGCCACCGGTAAAGTTGTAACGACCGCGGACCATGATTTCGGCGTCATCGTTAGAGCCTGGTATGCCGTCAAGATTGTCATTGTCCGAGCCCTTGATTTCGAGGTGGATGCGCGGCGAGAACAGGGCCCGCGCGGCATCGTGTTGCTCGCGTGCGGCGTCGATATCGGCATCAGCCGATTTCAGGCGCGGATTATTCTCCAGTGCGATACGGGTGGACTCTTCCAGGCTGGTCGGTAGTAAATGAGTGCGTGCGGAGGGTTCCTCGATCGCTTGTGGTGCGTGCCCAACCACGTTGGAGAATGAGGATATGGCATCCAGCAGTCGGCTCTGCTCAGCCATCAGGTTGGTGCGGGCCAATGCCAGTCGCCCCAGTGCCTGCTGCACGTCAGCCTTGCTGCCTACACCACGCTCGCCACGCTTGACGATGCGCTCATGGATGGCCTCGTGGCTGGCCAGGTTGTCCTTGGCAAGCTGCAGCAGTTTTTGCTCCTTGATTACGTTCAGATATGCCTCGACCGATTTCAGGCCGGTAACCTCTGCCGTGCTGAAGGTATCATAGGCACGCGAGTTGACGCGTGCGCGCTGGCGGTCGAACTCACTCTGTGTGGCATCACCATCGAAAAGCAATTGCCTGATCAGGATTGAGGCCTCGTCTCGATTGAAGTTCCTGGCGCCATCGCCGGCTGCACGTGTGGTCGGGTTGTCGCTGGTTTCCCAACCGCTGCCAACCGTGATTTCGACCTGCGGAAAGAAGCCACTCCTGGCCTGTTCCATCTGCTGCTCGACGGAGTCACGCTCGCTTCCGGCGATTAGTATGTCCGGGTTAGAGGAGACAGTCTCCCTGACGGTTTCCTCCAGAGTGACCGCCGCTGCCTGGGCAGTGACGAACAGTCCAAGTAGTGAGGCAAGCAGAATATTGAACTTGGAAGGGTGCATTGGATATTCTCCGGTTTTCCATGCCATATGAGGTAAATGGTGTCTGTGAAAAGAGTCCGCGTGTAGTGCCTGCAAACTCGGCGAGGATGTCATGTGATCTCGCTGAAGTAGAGGGCAAGGTTGAGTCGGTTCTTGATTTCCAGTTTCCTGAATATTGCGCTCAGGTGTGCCTTCACCGTGCGCTCGGAAATATCCAGATCGCGTGCGATTATCTTGTTATTGCCGCCCATGTGTACCATGCGGGCGACCTGCAACTCGCGTGGTGTGAGCGAGTCAACCAGTGAATTGTCGAAGTTGCTGCGGGTTGGCATGTTGTTTTGCTCGCTGGCGATTTCATCGATTACCTGGGTAATGAGTTTCCTCTGTACCCAGTAATCGCCGTCAAGCACCAGCTGCACGGCCTTGCCAAGCAATGCATCCGGAATGTTGTCCTTGCAGAACCCGTGTGCGCCCGCCTTGAACAGTGCGTTCTGCTCAATTGCACGGTCGGTCTGGTTTTCAATGACGATGACATGTGTGTCAGGCGTGTCACGGATGATGGCGGAAATATGGTCGGTAGCGGGCTCCGGGTAGAGCAGCGGGTCGACAACCAGCAAGGCCGGTTCATGGCGGCTCAGCAGTTCCATCATTACGCTGCTTGAGCCGGCAACTATGATGGCATAGTCGCCATCCAGTACCCGCTGATAATGAGCAGATACAGAATGGTCGCTGCTGGCAATCAGAATGACGTATTGTTCCTGTGTGTCGTTTGCTGGCATTACCCGTTCCTGTGTTGTGCTAGCGTTCCTTGAGCGCGCGTTCCCTGGCGCGCAGGACCGGTTTCAGCAGGTAATCCAGGACGGTTTTTTCACCGGTGAGGATGTCTACCATGGCGGTCATGCCCGGCATGATCTTCAAGGGTGCTGCCTCAGTGCCCAGATAGCTGCGCTCGGTCCTGACCCGAATCAGGAAGAAACTCTCGCCGCTCTCATCAGGGATGGTATCGGCACTGATATGTTCGAGTTTAGCGGGCAGTCCGCCGTAGATGGCGTAGTCATAGGCGGTTAGCTTGACCTGTACGTCCTGATCGGGGCGCAGGAATGCGATGTCTGCAGGGCGTACATGGGCCTCGATCAGCAAGCTGCCTTCGGTCGGGACAATCTCCACCAGGTCCATGCCGGGCTGGATGACGCCACCGACCGTGGTCACCATGATCTGCTTGACGGTGCCTCTGACTGGTGAGCGGACCAATGTGCGGCTGACCCGGTCCTGCTGCCCGCGCAGGGTTTCTTTCACGCTGGACAGTTCACTCTCTACGGCACTGAACTTGCTGCGGGCCTCGGTGCGGAATGCGATATCGATTTCCGCTATCTTGCTCTTCATCTCTTCGTTGGCGGCGCGCAGACGCGGAATGGCCAGTTTGCTGGCTTCCAGTTCTCCACGCATGTCGTTGACTCTGCGTTTCAGGCGCAGGACTTCCACTTCCGATATCGCCCCCTCGGTCACCAGTGGTTCGGACATCTCCAGCTCCTGTTTGAGCAGGGCATAACTGCGTGCCAGCTGACTCTTCCTGGCC
>CBEULV010000152.1:0-4995 GCA_965544015.1 uncultured Gammaproteobacteria bacterium
GAACGCGGTCCGGGGCAACACAGGAAAATGTGGTCTGTCCCCTAATTGCCAAGTAATTTGCGCAGGCCGGTCTCGAAATCGACGACTGGAGTCCAGTCCAGCTCCGTTCCTGCGAGACTGATGTCGGCACAGGAATGAGGGATGTCGCCCTCCCTGGCAGCCAGCCACTCCGCTTCGCAGGGCTGTTGCTGAATCTTGCAGATCGTCTCCAGCAGGGCGTTGATGGTAATCGTGTTGCCGGTTGCCACGTTGATGGCCTTGCCCGGGGCGGTGGGCGAGTACGCTGCGCGCAGGTTGGCCTCCACCACGTCGCTGACATAGATGAAATCCCGGGTCTGTTCGCCGTCACCGTAGATGCGCGGTTGCCTGCCCTGGCTCACGCAGTCGGCAAAGATGGAAATGACCCCGGAGTAGGGTGACGATGGGTCCTGGCGCGGGCCGAACACATTGAAGTAGCGCAGTGCAACCGTCTCCAGCCCGTACAGCTTTGTGTACACCCGGCAGGCGTGCTCGGAGGCCAGCTTGTCGGTTGCATAGGGGGACAGCGGTTTGATTGGCATGTCTTCGTGCTTGGGCAATTCCGGCAGGTCTCCGTAGACCGCGGCGGAACTGGCGAACATGACACGCTGGACACCACTCTGGCGGGCCGCCTCCAGTACGTTCAGGGTGCCGCGGTAGTTGGTGCGTTCGCTGGTCAGCGGATTGTCGACGGTTTCCGGCACCGAGGCGATGGCGGCCTCGTGAAACACCATGCCGACATCCTGAATGGCGTTGAACACGGTATCGAAGTCACCGACATCCCCCTCGATGACGGATACATCGGCCGAGTCCGGGATATTTTCCTGTTTGCCGGTGGAGAAGTTGTCGAGAATACGGACCGAATGGCCGTCCGCCAGCAGGCGGTCCGTGATATGTGAGCCGATGAAGCCTGCGCCACCGGTAACCAGAAACAGCATGGCTATTCTTCACTCCTGTAACATTGGCCGGTTGCAGATCCGGCCCGGATTTTCCGGGAGGATAGTAACAGATCACTGGCGTCCTGCCGTGCGTGTGTCGTTTCAGGCGCGCAGGGCGTCATCGTCACCCTCTTCTTCCTCGTTTTCCTCCTTCTCGATCAGGCTGAGGCTGGCCGGGGTCTTATTGCCTTCACCGGCCTTGCCGTCCAGGCCGAGTTTTGACCAGTCCGGGATGTCGGTCTTGATGTTGCGGATCACCATGGACACGCTGTTGCGCTGGCGGAAGATATTGACGCGGAAACGCCCGACACCTTCTTCCGAAATAGCCAGGTTCATTTCCGGGCGGTGTTCGAATTCGGTGATCTGCTCCTCGCTCATGATAGACCATGCAGCCTCCCTGACCTGTTCGGGGGTCAGGGGTGTGTCCTCGAGGCGGGTCAGGATACCGTTGATTTTTGCGTTGATCGGTGCGCCACTGCTGAGATAGAGATCGGATGCGTCTTTTTCCACCATGGTGCTGAGATAGGCTCTGAAATCCATTATTTTCTCCCGGCTTGTATATAATCAGTTGCAACAAATATTTGTCGGCGGGGGCCGGCAAACTTAAAAGACCTTTAATATGTCGAGCCTTGTGCACATGCCGATGAGCATTAACCACCAGCAGGTGGCCGGATTACCGGATGCCTTGCGTGAGCCGCTGGTTGATGCCTGGGAGGTGTTTGCACAGGCCAGCACCGACGCCGGTTACCGCTTGCCACGTCACCCCGAGTTCACCACCAGCCTGTTGCGCGTTTGGGCCTGCAGCGACTTTGTCAGTGAGGCCTGTATTCGTGACCCTGCCGTGCTGTTCGATCAACTGGCTGATGGTTGCCTGCTGGGTGATTACGCCCCGGGCGAGTACCAGCGCAAGCTGGCAGCGGAACTGCGCGGGGTAAAAGACGAGGACGCACTGGCACGCGTGCTGCGGGAATTCCGCAACCGCGAGATGGTGCGCATCGCCTGGCGTGACCTGGCCGGCTGGGCGCCACTGGAAGAGGTGCTGTTTGATCTTTCAGGGTTGGCCGATGCCTGCATCAGCAGTGCGCTGGAGTTTCTCGGTAAGCAGCTGGCAAAGGAAGCCGGCTTTAATGCCGGCAAGTTTTCCCCGCAACTCGTGGTGCTGGGCATGGGCAAGCTGGGTGCGCGCGAGCTTAATTTTTCTTCCGACATCGATCTGATCTTTGCCTACCCGGAAGGTGAGGATGACTGGCATCAGCCAGACTCGAGTCCGGATGAGTTCTACCTGCAGCTCAGTCAGCAGCTGATTCGTGCGCTGGACGACCACACTGAGCACGGTTTTGTGTTTCGCGTGGACATGCGCTTGCGTCCTTATGGCGACAGTGGCCCGTTGGTGGCCAGTTTCGATGCGCTGGCCGATTACTACCAGTTGCACGGTCGTGAATGGGAGCGCTATGCCATGATCAAGGCGCGCCCGGTGGCGGGCCCGGAGCATGCCAGCAATACCCTGATGGAGCTGCTCAAACCGTTTGTCTACCGGCGCTACCTCGATTTCGGTGCGTTTGAGTCCCTGCGCAGTCTCAAGCAGCAGATCGCCAGCGAGGTCGAGCGCAAGGGCATGCAGGACAATATCAAACTGGGTCCGGGTGGCATTCGCGAAATTGAATTCATCGTGCAGGCCTTTCAGCTGGTGCGTGGCGGGCGCCA
The DNA here is from genome assembly GCA_965544015.1 of uncultured Gammaproteobacteria bacterium. Lineage (GTDB taxonomy): Bacteria > Pseudomonadota > Gammaproteobacteria > UBA9214 > UBA9214 > UBA9214. Next base: position 2,661 of record CBEULV010000152.1, read on the forward strand.
GCCGGTGCTGCAGCAGCGCCGTGTGCTGGTTATCCTGACTGCGCTGGCTGAACTGCGATACCTGCCGGCGCTGGTGTCCATGCAGCTGGCCGAGGCCTACGTGTTCCTGCGCCGCACCGAGAACCGCCTGCAGGCATTCGCTGACAGCCAGGTGCACGAGCTGCCGGATGACGATCTGGGCAAGACACGGCTGGCCTTTTCCATGGGCTATCCGGACTGGGGCAGCTTTGCGGAGAAACTGGCCGAACACCGCTGCCTGGTGCAGGAGCATTTCGAGCAGGTGTTTGCTGAGCCCGGGGAGCGCGTGGAGGAAACGCAGCGCGACAGCAACCGTGAATTGCTGGACGTGTGGCGTGGTGTCGCCGTGGGGGAGCCGGCCGAGCAGATACTCACTGATGCCGGCTACCGGGATGCCGACCAGGCTCTGCGCTGGCTGGAGCAGTTCCGTGATGGCCCGGTGACCCGTTTCCTCGGCGAGCAGGGCCGCCTGCGGCTGGATGAGCTGATGCCGCAGGTAATGAATGCCGCGGGGGTAAGTGCCGATCCACTTGAGGTGCTGAAGCGCATGGGTACCCTGCTGGAGGCGATTGCCGGGCGTACCACCTACCTGTCACTGCTGGTGGAAAGCCCGCTTGCACTGGCGCAACTGGCACAGTTGTGTGCCGCCAGTAGCTGGATGGCCACACAACTGGCGGATCATCCGATCCTGCTGGACGAGTTGCTCGACCCGCGCACCCTGTATGAACCGCTCGACAAGGTTGGGTTGAAGGGTGTGCTGGAAGTGCGCATGGCCGGCATCCCGGCTGATGACCTGGAACAGCAGATGGACCACCTGCGCCAGTTTCGCCAGGCCTCGGTGCTGCACGTGGCCGCGGCCGACATCATCGCCGGCCTGCCGGTCGACCAGGTTGGCGACAGCCTGACCGCAATTGCCGAGGTGGTGCTGGAGACTGTCGTGCAGCTGGCATGGAATCACATGCTGGCGCGTTACGGCAAACCCGCCTACCTGAAACACGGCAAGCTGCGTGAGGCCGGTTTTGCGATTGCCGCCTACGGCAAGCTGGGTGGCGGCGAGATGGGTTATGGCTCGGACCTGGACATCGTGTTCCTGCATGACAGTACCGGTAACGAGCAGCACACTGCAGGTCCGAAGGTGATCGACAACAGCGAATTCTTCACCCGGCTGAGCCAGCGCATTATTCATATACTGAACACATTTACCGCCGCCGGCGTGCTCTACGAGGTCGACATGCGGCTGCGCCCGAACGGCAATTCCGGGCTGCTGGTCAGCAGCATGGAGGCCTTTTCCGAGTACCAGCGCCGCAGTGCGTGGACCTGGGAGAACCAGGCGCTGATCCGCGGACGCATTGTGGTCGGCAGCAAGGAGATTGCCCGCCAGTTCGACCGAATACGTTCCGGGGTGCTGGCGCGCCCGCGCGAGGTCGACAAGCTGCGTGAAGAGGTGGTCGACATGCGACGGCGCATGCGCCAGGAGATGGACAAGTCGGATGCACAGCGGGTCGACCTCAAACAGGGGTCGGGCGGTATCGTTGATGTCGAATTTATGGTTCAATTCGGGGCTCTGCGCTGGTCCGGCGAGCACGAGGAACTGCTGCGCTATCCGTATACCCTCGGGTTGCTGGAGGCATTCGGCACGGCGGGCCTGTTGCCCGCGGGCGAGGTCGAGGCACTGTCAAGCGCCTACTGTGCCTTGCGTCGGCGTATCAACCACCTCGTCTTGCAGGATGCACCGGCGCTGGTCGATAAGGATGAACTGACAGAGGAACGCGCGGCGGTGAGTGCGATCTGGGAACGCCTGATGGGCGAGCAGTAAATTAACTGGGGTCAGAGCACAATTTTTCCTTATATTCCCTGGAAGGAATGTAAGGCAAAATTGTGGTCTGACCCCAATCAGGAGGACAACAGGATGTCGATGGCTGACCGTGATGGGGTGATCTGGATGGAGGGGGAACTCGTGCCGTGGCGCGAGGCGCAGGTTCATGTGCTGACCCACACCCTGCATTACGGCATGGGTGTGTTCGAGGGTGTGCGTGCCTACAAGGCCGAGCAGGGCACGGCGATCTTTCGCCTGCCGGAACATATGCGCCGCCTGTACGGGTCTGCGCATATCATGAATATGCCGGTGCCGTGGGATTCCGACACCGTGGCCGAGGCGCACAAGACCGTGGTACGCGAGAACAATCTCGAATCCGCCTACATCCGCCCGATGTTTTTCTATGGTTCGGAAGGCATGGGCCTGCGCGCCGATAACCTCAAGGTGCACGGCATTGTCGCGGCCTGGGAGTGGGGCAGCTACCTGGGCGCGGAGAACATG
>CBEULV010000153.1:0-4992 GCA_965544015.1 uncultured Gammaproteobacteria bacterium
CCACCGATTCGAGATTTGCATAGGCCAACACCAGCCACTTGCTGCCGGCGCGCGAGAAGTTGACCTGCACACGCGCGCTGCTGCCCTGTCCTTCGCAGTTCATGATCACGCCGTCACCGAATTTCGCATGGCGCACGTGCTGGCCAAGGTGCAACCCATTGGCGGAGGTTTCGCGCAGTCCGGCACCGCCCGTCGCGGCCTGTGCCGCACGCGTCTGACTTACGCCGGGTCGTGGGCGCACCTCGTCGATCAGCTCTTTGGGTATCTCGTCGATGAAACGCGACGGCATGCAATAGGTCTCCGTACCGAATATGCGGCGGCGTTCAGCGCAGGTGATTACCAGTTGCTGGCGTGCGCGCGTGATACCCACGTAACAAAGCCGACGCTCCTCCTCCAGGCGTCCCGGCTCCTCGACCGAGCGCTGGTGCGGGAACAGACCTTCCTCCAGCCCGCATAAAAACACCAGTGGAAATTCCAGCCCCTTGGCCGAGTGCAGGGTCATCAACTGCACGCAGTCTTCCCAGGCATCGGCTTGCCCCTCGCCGGCCTCCAGCGCGGCATGCGAAAGGAACTCGGATAGCGGCTCCATGTCGCTGTCCGGATCCGACTCGAACTCACGCGCGGCATTGACCAGCTCCTGCAGGTTCTCCAGCCGTGCCTCGCCCTTCTCGCCCTTGTCCTTCGCGAAGTGGTCGACCAGTCCGCTCGGGTGCATGACATGTTCGACCTGCTCGCCCAGCGGCAGCTTGCCGAGCCCATCGGCCATTGCATCGACCAGTTTCAGAAACGCGATGACCGCGTTGCAGGCGCGCGCCGGCAACATCTTCTCGTTTGCGATAGTAATTGCGGCCTGCCACAACGAGGTATTGTCGCCCTTTGCCTGCTGGCGCACCGCGTCCATGGTGCGTCCGCCGATACCACGTGGCGGGTGATTCACCACGCGTTCAAACGAGGCGTCGTCGTTGCGGTTGCTGGTCAGGCGCAGGTAAGCCAGCGCATCCTTGATCTCGGCGCGTTCGAAGAAGCGCAGCCCGCCATACACCCGGTACGGCATCCCGCACTGCATCAGGCGTTCTTCAAACACGCGCGACTGCGCATTGGAACGATACAGGATGGCGACGTCGCTGCGCCGCTTGCCGCTATCGACGTGGTCCTCGATGCGGTCGACCACGAAGCGCGCCTCGTCCTGTTCATTGTAGGCGGTGTACACCTGGATGCGCTCGCCGTCGCTGCCATCGGTCCACAACTGCTTGCCCATGCGCTCGGTGTTGTTGTCGATCACGGCATTTGCCGCCTTCAGGATGGTCGCCGTGGAACGGTAGTTCTGCTCCAGTCGCACCACGCGGGTGTTTTTGAAATTCTTTTGAAAGCGCTGGATGTTTTCCACGCGCGCGCCGCGCCAGCCATAGATCGACTGGTCGTCATCGCCCACCACGGTGATGCGTGCATTGTCGCCGGCCAGCATGCGTAGCCAGGCGTACTGTATGGCGTTGGTGTCCTGGAACTCGTCCACCAGGATGTGGTGGAAGCGTTGCCGGTAATGATCCAGCAGCTCCGGGTTTTTGAGCCACAACTCGTGCGAACGCAACAGGATCTCGGCAAAATCGATCAGCCCGGAACGCTGGCACAGCTCTTCGTAGGCCTGGTAGATATCCAGCTGACGTTTCAGGTAGGGATCATTGCGGTGTTCGATATGTTGTGGACGGCGTCCCTCGTCCTTGCAGCTGTTGATGAACCACTGCATCTGCTTCGGTGGCCACTTCGCCTCGTCGAGATCCATGGCCTTGAGGATGCGACGGATCAGGCGGTACTGGTCCTGGGCGTCGAGGATCTGGAAGCCCTGCGGCAGACCGGCCTCCTGCCAGTGCGTGCGCAACAGGCGGTGTGCGAGACCATGAAAGGTACCCACCCACATGCCGGTCGCCGGTGCATGGATCATCTGCTCGATACGCCCGCGCATCTCGCCGGCCGCCTTGTTGGTAAAGGTCACCGACAGGATCGAGTATGGCGACAGGCCCTCGACGTCGATCAGCCAGGCAATGCGGTGGACCAGCACCCGGGTCTTGCCGCTGCCGGCGCCGGCCAGTACCAGCAGCGGTTCGGCTGGCGCACACACCGCCTCGCGCTGCGCATCATTCAGTGACTCGATTATCCGGGAGACATCCATAGCCGGTCATTCTAGCAATATCGCGGGTCCATATCCGGCGCCCCGCGACCCTGCGCGCAGGGATTTCATAAAAACCGCCAGCTTCCGATAACAAGGTGACAAGCCGGGTTTTCAGGTCCGGCTGACTGGGCGGCAAGGAACAAATCACCATGACGACTTTTCTGATTTTGCTGGTAATTATCGTGCTCATCGCAGGCATGGTCTGGATGCTGCGCGGCCAGCAAGGCTCCAAACGTCGCCGCGGGCAACCGATACCGGCATCAGCCGCATTGGCAAAGCCGGGCGGGCTGGAGAAACTGCGCGGCAGCGATTTTTTCTGGGGCGTAAAAATCGACCATGCCGGCTGTCCCGCGGCCCAGGCACTGCAGAACCAGCATTACACCTTCGATGAAGCCCCCGAGCTGCCGGTTCCCGGTTGTGATTCGGCGAACTGCACTTGTCAATTCAAGGGCTTACGTGACAGGCGCACGAATGCGCGGCGGACCCATGAGGACCGCCGCGGCGAGATACGTTTTGACAAGGATCATCCGGAGCGCCGCTCACCCAATGGCCGGCGGCGCAGTGACAAGTGGGGTAATCACTCCTATTGAGTGATACCCCTGTCAGGCCACTTCGGACAGTAACTTCTTGTTTTTAGGTGAGTTCAGGTTGGCTGTCCTGGGCTTGGAGCCACTCAGGTAGGCATCCAGCGACACGGTCGGGATCTGGGCCATGTCGACCAGCGGGTGCATGGTGCACTTTTCGCAGGCGACCAGCTTGGGCGGGGCGCCAGCCGGCGCCTTACCAACCGGACGCTCACGCAGATTCTTGCAGGTGGTAACACTCAGGTAGGCCTGTTGGGGGATGCAGTAAAACATTGAATCCATATCCAATTTGCTTCTCCTTTAGCCCGTCGCATGACAGGCGATCTTGCTTGATAAAGCCGGGCATATTAGCAGAATTCAGCGGAGAAAACACGTCTAAAGTTTTACTTTCAATAACTTAGCGCAAAAAGGGTATTCTGGACGCTATTCGACGGTGACCGACTTGGCGAGGTTACGCGGCTGGTCGATGTCAGTGCCCTTGAACACGGCCACGTGGTAGGCCAGCAACTGCAGCGGCACCGTGAAGATGATCGGCGCAATGCTGTCCTCGGTGGGTGCCACCGGCAACACCGTCACCCCCTGCTCGCTGCCGATGCCGACATCGGTATCGGCAAACACGATCAGCTCACCGCCGCGTGCACGCACCTCCTGCAGGTTGGATTTCAGCTTCTCCAGCAGTTCATTGTTAGGTGCGACCACCACCACCGGCATGGCAGCATCCACCAGCGCCAGCGGCCCGTGCTTCAGCTCGCCGGCCGGGTAGGATTCGGCATGGATGTAGGAGATCTCCTTGAGCTTGAGCGCCCCTTCCATCGCCACCGGAAACTGTGCTCCGCGGCCAAGGAACAGTGCATTGTGCTTGTTACCGAGGTGACCGTTGGCCAGCGCCTGAATGGAGTCGTTCAGGGCAAGTGCATGCTCCACCTTGCCGGGCACACTGCGCAGCTCGTTCACCAGGCGCGCCTCGGTATCACTCGTCATGCTATAGCGACGGCCCAGCACGATGGTCAGCAACAACATGGCGACCAGCTGCGTGGTAAACGCCTTGGTGGAGGCAACGCCGATTTCCGGCCCGGCATGGGTCATCAGCACCAGGTCGGACTCGCGCACCAGCGAGCTTTCCGCCACGTTGCAAATTGCCAGGGAATGCCCGAAACCCAGCCGGCGCGCCTCGTGCAGGCCGGCCAGCGTGTCGGCGGTCTCGCCGGATTGTGACAGGGTCACGATCAGGGAATTATTGCGTACTACCGGGTGACGGTAGCGAAACTCACTGGCCACCTCGACACTGCAGGGAATGCCGGCCAGCGACTCCAGCCAGTAACGCCCGATCATGCCGGCGTGGTAACTGGTGCCACAGGCGATGATGTGTACGCCTTTTATGGCGTCGAAGATCTCACCCGCGTTGGCGCCAAACGCCTCCTCCATCACGCGGTTGCCAGCGATGCGGCCTTCCAGCGTATCGGCAATGGCGCGTGGCTGCTCAAAGATCTCCTTGAGCATGTAGTGTGCGTATTCACCCTTTTCAGTAGCGTCCAGGCGTAGCGCTGACTTCTGTGCCTTGCGCTCGGCGCGCTGGCCGGAGGCATCGAAGACCGTCATGTGATCGTGTGCAATATCCGCCACATCACCGTCTTCCAGAAATACGAACTCGTTGGTATGTGAAATCAGCGCGGCGACATCCGAGGCCATCAGCATGGCGTCATCGGCAATACCGATCACCAGCGGGCTGCCACGGCGCGCGGCAATCAGGCGGCCCGGCTCGTCCTTGCAGATCACACCGAGTGCAAATGCCCCTTCCAGGTCGGCAACCGTCAACTGCACCGCAGCCAGCAGGTCCTTGCCCTGCTCCAGGTAATGATCGATCTGGTGCACGATGACCTCGGTGTCGGTCTGCGAGGTAAAGCGATAACCCGCCGCGCGTTGGTGCTCGCGCAGCGCGTCATGGTTTTCGATGATGCCATTGTGTACCAGCGCGACGCGCTCGTGACACACGTGGGGATGCGCATTCTGCTCGCTGGGAATGCCGTGGGTTGCCCAGCGCGTATGCGCAATGCCGGTCATTCCACTGACCGGGGTGGCCACCAGCGCCTTGGCAAGTTCGGCAACCTTGCCAACCTTGCGCACCCGCTCCAGCAGGGCATTGTCGCTCTGCACGGCAACACCGGCGGAGTCATAGCCGCGGTATTCCAGCCGCTGCAGCCCGTCCATCAGGACGGGAATCACATCACGTTGTGCCGCGAC
>CBEULV010000154.1:0-4986 GCA_965544015.1 uncultured Gammaproteobacteria bacterium
GATTCAGATACCCAGCCGCGCTGGCCGACCACCTGCTGTGTGAACTTGCGCAACGCTTCCAGGCTCGCGTCAGGGACAGGTTTGCCTTCGCGCAGGGCATCCGTTATCTCGGTCGGAATCTTCATCATGTCGGCAATGGCGCTGTGTGCGCCGACGCAATAGGTACAACCATTCAGGGTGCTGGTGGCCAGCAGCACGACCTGCTGTTCCACCGCGGACAGGGAGCTGCTGGCGAAAATATTGCCGAGTTCCCAGTAACCATTTGCCAGGGCGGGCGACTCTGCCATTTTCCGGTACAGGTTTGGCAGCATGCCGTAGGCCTGTTGTGCTGACTCCATGGTTGCGCGGGAACCTCCGGGTGCGCTGTCCATATCGTGGTAGCTGAACTCTGTCATGACTTTTTCTCCTGGCAGTCGTTGTTAGCGGGTTTCAGGTATTGACCAATATAAGGACCGAAAGGTCCATAAGTAGGTAAAAAATATATCTCAGTCGAGTGCCGTCAAGATTACCTTCGCGATATCCCTGGTCTTGTGTTTGCTGGCGCCTGCCTTGACCATGGTGCGCAGCCCGGTCATGCTGCTGACCAGGTAGCTGGCGAGGGCGGTTGGGTCACGGTCGGCCGGGATCTCTCCGTCATGCTGTGCCTGTCTCACGGCCGTGGCAAACACCTTGCTGAAGGCGCGCGTGCTGGCAGATACCCGCCGTGCTATGGCAGGATCGCGCTGGGCAAATTCCGAGGCGGTATTCATGACCAGGCAGCCACGCCGTGTCGCGCTACTCCTTGTTTCGGCGTCAACGGCGTAAAATGCCTGTTCGATGAACCGTCGTGCCGAGCCGGCACTGTCGAGCGCCGCCTGCATGTCTGCCACCAGCATGTCCCTGTAACGCGTAATACAGGACTCGAACAGAGCATGCTTGCTGCCAAAGGCCTGGTACAGGCTGCTCTTGGACAGTCCCATGGCCTTGAGCAGGTCGGCGAGCGAGGTGGCTTCATAGCCCTTGCGCCAGAATAGCTGCATGGCGGCATCCAGCACCCGGTCACGGTCGAATTCGGCAGGCCTTCCCATCGTCATGGATTTACTTTAGGACTGAAACGTCCAGATATCAAGTTTATCGACCGATTACGGGTACTGAAAGAGTGGGTCAGACACCCGCTGGTGTATCTACGACTGGGTCCCCGCCTGGCCGCTTCCGGCATCCATGCCTCCCGCGGCACTTGTACATCCATGTACATCGCGCGGGGACGACGAATCGTTTTTCGCCGAGACAAAGGGAAAGAGGCTATCCCTATGGAACCTCAAGGCAAATAGCCCCCCGGACGACCACATGGAGAATTTGCTGAGGAGCAATGATACGCAAAGAAAAAATACCACGTCGTCCCCGCGCAGGCGGGGATCCAGCCCGGAAAAGGGGAAATCAATCGAATCTGGCACACTGTCGTCCCGGAAACGTTGGATTTGTTTTATTTCCTCTCCCGGTGGACGAGGAGGTTAACGGAGCAACTGCGAGGGGATGCATAAAAAAACCGGCCATGCGACCGGTTTTCTGTATGGTCGACCTGGCTCAGACCCGGATATACACCCAGCCCTGCTGGATGCGGTCAACAATTTCTTCGAGTGCGCCCGGGATGACCCTGGCCTCCGGCAGCAGGTGCACATCGATGCCACGCAAATGCAGTTTGTCGATGGTACGGCTGCAGGCGAGGAAGCTGATGTTGCTGAATTGCTGTGCCAGGCGGCGGATGCGTTCCGGGTAGGGTGATGCGTCGGCGCGCAGCAGTCTCAGTCCCTCCGCGTTGGCCACCACCTCCAGCTGCACCAGTTCCGGGTGCTCTTTATAGTTGGTGAGCAGTTCCTCGGCGTCATTCAACGCTTGATCGAGGCGATCCGTATCCCCGTTGCTAATGTGGATCAGCACGCGTTTTAGCTCCTGATGGATATCTCCGGCCTGGCCCAGTGAACTGACCATCGGTGGGCCAGGGTCTGCGATGCGTGATTGCAGCACCACGCCGCTCACGGTACCCATTGCAAAGATCAGCAAGGCTGCGATTGCCCGGAAGGGTATCCGCGTCGTCCAGTCAGTTTTCCAGTGTTGCTGTGCCTCTGCAGGCAGCTCGGGTTCGCGATAGGCGAGACGCACGGAGTCCTTGATTTGCATAAACTCGCAAACACGGCAGGCCAGCTCGTCGTCATGGCGGATGGCTTCCATGATCTCGGCGCGTTCGGCCAGGTCGATTTCATCATCGACAAATGCCTGCAACTGCTCGTCCGAATAATTATTATCGATAATCATTTGATCCTCCTGATCCTGGCGCGTGCGTAATCATGACGCGGGTCATACTCTGCAAGCGCTACCTTAAGTGCCTTCCTGGCACGACAGATACGGCTCATGACCGTACCAATAGGGATTTCCAGAATTTCGGCAATCTCCGCATAGGAAAAGCCGGCGAGGTCTACCAGGGTGATTACCTGGCGTTGGCCGCCCGGCAGTTGTGCGATCATGCTGCGCACCCTGTCAATGATGTCCTGACGCTCGCTGGTGTCCTGTATGCTCGGGTGTTTATCAAAGGACAGGCTGTCGATGTCGACCGTATCGCGACGGCTGCGCAGGTGGTCATACCAGCAGTTCGCCAGGATGCGGGTCAGCCACGACTTGACGGCCTTTGTGTTGTGCAACTGCCTGGCATTGCGCAGGGGCCTTGACCATCGTCTCCTGCACCAGGTCATCCGCAAGGGCCGGCTGATGACACCAGGAGTAGGCGATCTGGTAAAGCAATTCACGCCGTTCCCCCAATTCTTTCCTGATAAACAGAGAGTTACTGAGCATCAATCCATCCTCCCGGGACGATTTTACGGCCTGTGCCGCAGGTATTGCCGTGACACACTAAGCTTTGACGGGCAAACGGTGGCGTTTATTCCCGGACAGGGGATCTCTTTTACCCTGTACGGCGGCCCCGCGCGGGACCCGTATTACAGGGTATCCAGTACGCGCTTTCTCAGCCGCTGGTATTCCTCGTCGCTGACCAGCCCCTTTTCGTGTAGTGACTCGATGCGCAGCAGGCGCTGCTCGGCACTGGCGGGTATCTCCTGCTGTGCTGGCGCAGCCGGGGGCGGTGTTGACGAGGCCGCCGGCTGTGTTGGTGTGGCCGGGGGCGGTGCTGGCGAGGCCGCCGGTTGTGGTGCCGGTGGCCGGTAGTTCGGATCACACTCCATTTTGACATGGATGTCCTTTGCCAGCAGGTTATCGTCTACCTCGGTCACATAGTCCTTGCAGCCGGGTTTTCTGACCATCAGCTTGCCTAAATAGCGGAACGCAATGAGACTGTCGCTGCCGCCGGTGAAGCCGGCGCGGAACGCATCGGACGGCGTGAACGTCAACGGCGTGACGCCTATTTCAACACCATCGGCCAATACGGTGGCATTCGTGGGATCGGACTCGATGGTGATCTGTTGTGTACTGCCGGCAGAGAGTCCACCCATGTTGCCGCACCCGCCAAGCAGCAGGGTAAGCACAACCAGCAAGGCGGTCTTTGAATGAGATGCGTTCATCCGTTTTGTCATCTTTTTTCTCCCGTGCCGACACTGGGTGCGAGGTATAACCTGTTTGCGGGATTCTGACAAGCCGGTCCTTTTCCCGCGTGAAACGCAGCTTGAAAAGATGCTATAAATAATGGAATAAATGCTGGGAATCTCCCGTCTTATATTTCATAATCCGGTATCGCTGTACCACCCAAAACAATAATCCAAAACAATAATCCAAGACACTATTCACCCTGACAGAGGAGAGAAATAAATGCGCATGTCCAGAAAATATCCGACATGGCTGTCTGTGCTGCTTGCCAGTGCTGTGCTGGTAGCCAACACCCTGGCGATGTCTGCCCAGGCGGCAGAACCGAAGCCGTTTGCGGAAAAGAAGGTGGTACTGCAGATCAGTGACATGAATCCCAATAAGCAGACGCTGGTATTGAATGTCGCCACTAACCTGATCAAGCACTATGGTCCGGACAAGATTGATATTGAGATCGTGGCCTTTGGTCCGGGCCTGCGATTGTTGTTTGCAGACAACGTGAATGTCGGGCGCATCGATGGCCTAGACAGCAATGGTGTGCGTTTCGCGGCCTGCAGCAACACCATCAAGAAGATGACCAAGTTGCTCGGTGACGAGCCGGCGCTGAATTCACATGCGGTGCATGTCGATGCCGGCGTAGTTCGCATCATGGATCTGGTAGACCAGGGCTACACGCTTATAAAGCCTTGATATAGTTAAGAAACATTTATATATTGTACGACCACTGTTACGGGGGAAATCATGGGTAAATACCTTACCAGACTGAAATTCACGATGGCCGCGGTTCTGGCCAGTCAATTGCTCACAGCACCGGCCTTTGCCGCCGACTGGCTGGCATTGCAGGGTACCGAGCCGGCTGGATCTGCCGCGCGGGCCAAGATCTGGGGTTTTGTGCAGCCGCAGTACACGCAAATGGATGGTACCAAGGTCAAGGCCGGTCCCTGGAGCGGGAACAGTGCCATCTTTAACGTGGTGCGTCCTGACAATGACAGTGAGTCGGGTTTCCAGCTGCGCCGTGCGCGACTCGGTGTGCGTGGCACCGGCTTTCCGCTGGACAGCAACGTCAACTATTTCCTGCTTGCCGAGTTCGGCAATAACGGTGTTACCGCCAGTGGCGGCGGTTCGGTCAAGCTGACCGATGCCAGTGTCACGCTGAATCACCTGAAGCAGTATACCCGTCTGCGTTTTGGCCAGTTCAAGACGCCGGGCTCGGAGGACGGCCTGCAGGCGATTCACGTGCACAATTACAACAACTTCTCGCTGGGGGCGGACCAGTTGCTGCTGGAACGCTTCCGGGATTGGGACGGTGATGCAAATTGTATTGTGCCGGACCCTGCTGCTCCATTACCGACGGCAGAAGAGACTGCCTGGTTTCTGGCCTGTGCCGGCGGCAATGGCCTGAACGGCTCCGTGGGTGCC
>CBEULV010000155.1:0-4950 GCA_965544015.1 uncultured Gammaproteobacteria bacterium
GCGGCGGGGGGGTGTTGGGGTTTTTTTTTCCGCAAAAAAAAATAAAACCTAACCCGGGGCACACACCATTTTTTTTTTGAAAAATAACGGTGGTCGGCCCCCACTTCTACAGCGTACGGGCCACCTCGACGCGCTCGAACACCTCGATCTGGTCGCCACTCTTCACAGTGTAGTTCTTCACGCCGATACCGCACTCGGTACCCGCCTTGACCTCGTTGACATCGTCCTTGAAGCGGCGCAACGATTCCAGTTCGCCCTCGAAGATCACCACGTTGTCACGCAGCACGCGAATCGGCGAACTGCGCCGCACCACGCCGTCGAGCACGATACTGCCGGCAATATCGCCCAGCTTGCGTGACTTGAACACTTCTTTGACCTCGGCCAACCCGATGATGTCCTCGCGCACCTCGGGAGGCAGCAGGCCGCTGGCAACGGCCTTGACATCATCGATGGCGTTGTAGATCACGCTGTAGTACTTCAGCTCGATGTTGTTCTCTTCGATCATGCGCTTCGCAGATGTATCCGCGCGCACATTGAAACCGATGATCATGGCGCTGGATGCCATCGCCAGGTTGACATCGGATTCGTTGATGCCGCCGACCCCGCTGGAAATCACCTTGACCTTCACGTCCTCGGCCTCCGAGGTGATGTTGATGAGCGCATCCTTGATTGCCTCGGCACTACCCTGCACATCAGCCTTGAGCACGATATTGACTGTCGGGCGCGCCCCTTCGGCAGCCGCGGAAAACACGTCTTCCATGCGTGACTGTTGCTGCTGTGCCAGGCGCTGGTCACGCGAACGTTCCTGACGCTGCTGTGCCAGTTCACGCGCCTTGCGCTCATCGGCCACCACCATAACCTCTTCACCGGCACCCGGCACGGCGGATAGTCCCAGTACCTGTACCGGTATGGACGGCCCGGCTTCAGTGATCTGCCGGCCGTTTTCATCGAACATGGCACGCACACGGCCGTACTCGTTGCCGGTCAGGATCAGGTCGCCCTTCTTCAATACACCGTTCTGCACCAGTATGGTAGCCACCGTGCCACGCCCCTTGTCGAGACTGGCCTCGACCACAATGCCGGTGGCCGGGCAATCGTGCACCGCGGTCAGTTCCAGCACCTCGGCCTGCAACAGCACGGCATCCAGCAACGCATCGACACCTTCGCCAGTCTTGGCGGAGACCGGTATAAACATGGTGTCACCACCCCAGTCCTCCGGCACCACTTCCAGTGCGGCCATTTCATTCTTCACGCGTTCCGGGTCTGCCCCCGTCTTGTCGATCTTGTTGACCGCAATCACTATCGGCACGCCGGCAGCGCGTGCATGCTGGACCGCCTCCTTGGTCTGCGGCTTGACGCCGTCATCTGCGGCCACCACCAGGATCACGATATCGGTCAACCCCGCTCCACGTGCGCGCATCGCGGTAAACGCGGCATGGCCGGGCGTATCCAGGAAGCTGATCATGCCCTTTTCGGTTTCCACGTGGTAGGCGCCGATATGCTGGGTAATGCCACCGGCCTCACCCTCGGCCACCTTGGTGCGGCGGATATAGTCGAGTAATGAGGTCTTGCCGTGATCGACGTGACCCATAATGGTCACTACCGGCGGGCGCGGCAGCTGCTCGCCGCTGATTTCCTCGATCTGCTGCTTGAGCTCCTGCTCCAGGGCATCTTCCTGCGTCGTCCTGGCGACATGACCCATTTCCTCGACCACCAGCGTCGCGGAATCCTGGTCAAGCACCTGGTTGATGGTCGCCATGACGCCCATCTTCATCAGTGTCTTGATCACCTCGGCGGACTTGACCGACATCTTGCGCGCCAGTTCGGAAACCGCAATATTTTCCGGAATAGCGACCTCATGCACGACACTTGCGGTCGGCATTTCAAAACCGTGTTCGCCACTCGACTCGATGCTCACACGACGGGATGGCCGGGCTTTCTTCTTGCGGCGCCCGCCCTTGCCGGCGGTTACATGTAGTTCCTTGCGGCCATACTTGGTATGGCGGTCCGCCCCGTTGCCACCACCGCGCCTTGACTTGCGGTCACCCTCAGGGGCCTTCTTCTGGCGTTTCTCTTCGGCCTCGCTGCGCGTGCGGGCCTCCGACGCGGCCTGTGATTGCTTGCGTGCTTCCTCTTCGGCCTTCTGGCGTGCCTCGCGCTCGTCCTGCAGGCGTTTTTCCTCGGCCTCGCGTTCTTCCTCGAACTTACGCCGCGACTCCTCGAGCTGCTTGCGCTCGGCCTCGTCACGCGCATCTATCTCGGCCTGTTGTTTTGCCTTTTCCTCGGCCTCGAGATCCAGGCGCTCCTGTTCTTCCGCAACCAGATCGGCACGTTTCACATAGGTCCGTTTCTTGCGCACTTCAACCGTCACGGTGCGTGCCTCCACACGCGGCGTGCGCAATGCGCCACGACCGGCCGGACCACGTCCCGCGGGTACCGTGCCACGCAGTTCGCTCCGGGTCTTGCGCTTCAGCGAGATCTTGCTCGGTCCCGAGGTCGACAACGAAGCCCGCTTGCCATGACTCTGGCGCAGGAAATCCAGCAGCTGGGTCTTTTCGCTGTCGCTAATAACCGCGTTCTCGTCGCTGACCGGCATGCCGGCTTCACCAAGTTGCACCAGCAACCGGTCGGTCGGCACGCCGACGACTTCCGAGAATTGTTTTACCGTGACATCTGTCATTACCTGTATCGCTCCTCTGAAAAGACTCAGTCAGCTGCCTCTTCGGCAAACCATGGCGCACGCGCTGTCATAATCAATGCGCCGGCTCGCTCTTCTTCCATGCCGTCAATTTCCATCAACTCGTCAACTGCCTGCTCGGCCAGATTCTCCATGGTGATCACGCCACGCCCGGCAAGCTCGTAGGCCAGCGCGGTATCCATGCCTTCCATTTCCAGCAGGTCCCTGGCCGGCTCGACATCACCGAGTTTTTCCTCTTTCATGATGGCCTGCGTCAGCAGCACATCACGTGCACGCCCGCGCAACTCGTCGACCATATCCTCATCAAACTCCTCGATGGCAAGCAGCTCGCTGTTAGGCACGTAGACGACCTCCTCGATGCTGGAGAAACCCTCCTGCACCAGGATGACGGCGATTTCCTGGTCGACATCAAGCTGCTCGGCAAACATCTGCTGCAGTTCCTGCGCCTCTGTCTCGCCCTTTTCCTCTGCCTCCACCTCGTCCATGACATTCAGCACCCAGCCGGTCAACTGGCTGGCCAGCCGCACATTCTGTCCGGCGCGGCCGATGGCCTGCGACAGCTGGTCCTCGCTGACGGCAATTTCCATGGTATTGGTTTCTTCGTCGACCACGATGGAACCCACCTCGGCCGGCGACATGGCGTTGATAACGAACTGCGCCGGATTATCGTCCCACAGGATGATGTCGACACGCTCGCCGGACAGTTCGGTCGACACGGTTTGCACGCGCGAACCGCGCATGCCGACGCAGGCACCGACCGGGTCGATGCGCGGATCGTTGCTCTTCACCGCGATCTTGGCACGCAGGCCCGGGTCACGTGCGGCCTTGAGTATGTCGACCAGGTCCTGGCCGACCTCCGGCACTTCCAGCTTGAACAATTCAAGCAGGAATTCCGGCGCAACACGGCTGACAAACAGCTGCGGACCACGCTGCTCGGCACTGACCTCGCGCAGGTAACCGCGCAGGCGATCGCCCGGACGCACGGCCTCGCGCGGAATCATTTCCTCGCGCAGGATGATGGC
This sequence comes from uncultured Gammaproteobacteria bacterium, assembly GCA_965544015.1. Lineage (GTDB taxonomy): Bacteria > Pseudomonadota > Gammaproteobacteria > UBA9214 > UBA9214 > UBA9214. Next base: position 3,721 of record CBEULV010000155.1, read on the forward strand.
CTCGGCATTACCGCCCAGGTCCAGGTAGACATTACCGCGCTCCACTCGCTTGACCACGCCGGTAAGCAGCTCGCCAACACGGTCACGATAGGCCTCCACGACCATGCCACGCTCCGCCTCGCGCACCTTCTGCACAATCACCTGCTTGGCGGTCTGGGCGCCGATACGGCCAAACTCGATGTTTTCCATCGGCTCCTCGATAAAGGAACCGTGCTCCAGCGCCGGGTCGAGTTCCCTGGCTGCCGCAAGCGTGAACTGACGGCCCGGGGCATCGAAAACCAGCACATCCTCGTCTTCACCGGCAGCCTCAGCCAGGCTTTCGTCGATCACCTGCCAGCGACGGAAAGTTTCATATTCACCGGTATCGCGGTCGATGGCGACACGCGCGTCGATGTCAGCGGACGCGCGTTTGCGGGTCGCGGTGGCGAGCGCACTTTCTATGGCCTCGAAGATCACCTCCTTGTCGATACCCTTTTCATTGGATACCGCATCCACGACCATCAAAATCTCTTTACTGTCCATCTCTGCAACTCTCCACGTACCGCGCTAGAATTCCGGCACCAAACGCGCCTGCTCGATATCATCAAACGGCAGGCTGATCTCCTGACCTTCCTGCTCTATTACCACATTGTCACCTGCAAGGCCCCGCAAGCGACCCTTGAACTTGCGCTGCCCGTCGAGCGGGTGTGTCATGCGCACCCGCGCCAGTTGCCCGGCAAAGCGCTCAAAATCCTGCGGCCTGAACAACAGCCGGTCCAGCCCGGGCGAGGAAATCTCCAGTGTGTAATGACCGTGTATCGGGTCCTTCACATCGAGCACCCCACTAACCTGGTAACTCACTTTCTGGCAATCCTCTGCCGAAATGCCCTGTTCATTGTCGATATAGACGCGCAACAGGCCACCGCCCTTGTCGCCGCCCTGGTACTCGACCCCGACCAGCTCATAACCCATGGCGCGGATACCCGGCTCCAGTATCTCACCAATATGTAACGGATCCTGCTTCATACCACTCTCCGGAAACAAAAAATGGGCCAAAGGCCCACTCCATGAACTCCGAAATTGTTCTCGCTGAAAGTATAGCAAATACCTGCGTTTCAGCCTACACACCGGCCTCGCGGAATCCATTCCGGGCCACGTAGCCCGGTCAGGGCCCCGTTGGAATTGGTAGCGGGGGTAGGATTTGAACCTACGACCTTCGGGTTATGAGCCCGACGAGCTGCCAGACTGCTC
>CBEULV010000156.1:0-4817 GCA_965544015.1 uncultured Gammaproteobacteria bacterium
ATCCCAGTTGGTCGCCGCAACCACATGGTCATGTCCAAACAAACCCAACAATCCCGCGCTATATATCAATACATGAAAGAAAGATGATTTGGTGACCAATTCACCTGTTTTATTGGCATGCTCTTTCGCCTGGACATTGAGCGAAAACGTTAACAATAGAATCAATAAGGCTGTCGCCCTATGGGTCATACTAAAACTCCCTTATATCCTTTTAGTGCGATTTCAACCAGCCTTTGTTAACGACCAAGCTCAGTTGACGCCAAAAACAGAGGATTGAAAAAGGGGGACGAAAAACGTGGTCTGATCTTCCCCCGGTTTCACGGACCATTAACTAGCGGCTAGCAGCCGCATTCTCGAATGCCAGTGGCGCCATCTGCCCAATATGGGAATGGCGACGCTGACGATTATAAAACACTTCAATGTACTCAAAGATGCTGGCCTTCGCCTCCCGGCGGCTGCGATAATCTTCGTGATGCACCAGCTCTGTCTTCAGGGAGTGGAAGAAGCTCTCGGCCACGGCATTGTCCCAGCAGTTGCCTTTGCGACTCATTGAGCACTCAATGCCATTTTCGGCAAGCATCGCTCGGTAATCCGCTGCGGCATACTGACTGCCCTGGTCTGAGTGCAACAGCAATGGACTCCGAACCTTCCGGCGCATCAGGGCCATTCTCAATGCATCCGTCACCAATTCTGTCTTCATGCGCTTATGCATTGCCCAACCAATCACTGCTCGGGAATACAGATCGATAATCACTGCCAGATACAACCAGCCCTCCCGGGTGGGTATGAACGTGATATCCGATACCCACCGCTCATTCGGTTGCGCAACCGTAAATTGCTGCTCTAAACGGTTCGCTGCGGGCACCGTCTTGCGTGAGTCTGTGGTCACCCGGAACTTTCGTACTGTTTTCGGCACAATACCCGCACGCTGCATTAATAGCGCGACCGTGTTCTCCCCAATCCGTTCACCCGCTTCCTGCAGATCTTCACAAATGCGCGGTGATCCATACGTCTCGCGGCTAACCTGGTGGAAATACCGGATCTTCTCAGTCAGTGCTTGGTGACGCTGGGCACGTATACTCTCTGGCCGGCCTACCCAGTCATAATAGCCGCTGCGAGAAACCTCTATCGCCCGACACATCATCCGAACCGAGTACTGGGTATGATGCCGGCGAATCACTGCGTATCTCATGGCTGGTTCTTCGCGAAGAACACCGCCGTTTTTTTAGAAATTCATTCTCTTCCTGGCTGGCTGCCAGCGCCTTCTTTAAACGCCGGATCTCGGCATCCTTATCCGCTGCCTTGCCCTTGCCTGGAAAAGCACCTTCTTGCTTCATCTTCAGCTGCTCCTTCCACTTATAAATCTGGTTGACCCGCAGCCCTAATTCCCGCGCGACCTGCGTGACAGGCTTGTCTGACTCATCCGCTAGACGAATCGCTTCCAGCTTGAATTCCTTTGTATATGTCTTGTACGCTCTCTTGCTCATCGAACACTCCTTCAGGGCCATGGTAGCCCTTTTCTGGGTGTCCGTTAAACTGGGGGAGGTTCAGTCTGTCCCCTATTATTTTATCATTCCATTGCGGCCTGCCGGCGCCGAAAATCAGCGACCCCGCAGCCAGTCCTGCCAGCCCCACAGCCCCGGCACCAGCCAGTCGGGGCGGGTGTCCGGCGCCAGCCCCAGGCGGCGCAGGGCGAAGGGCAGGCAGTCCGCGGGCAGGGCCCGGTCCGCGGCGCAGGCAAAGGCCAGCAGCCCGGGCAGGGTGGGATCCGCGGGCAGCTCACCCGCCTGCAGGCGCTGGCGCAGCCAGGCGATGGCATGGCCGCGCACCTGCGTTAGGCTGGCGGCGCGCTGCGCATCGGGCTGGGTCTGCTGCAGGGCCGCGCCGGCGGCCAGCACCCAGAGCAGGTCGGCGGGCAGGTTGCGCCGTGGCGAACGGACCTCGCCGCGCGCCAGGTGATGCAGTCCCGCCTCGTCCAGCAGGCGGCTGAGCACGCAGTCCAGGGCCGCGGCGGCGTATCGCTGGCGTTCCGGCGCAGCGGGAATCTGTGCCAGCAACAGGGCCAGGGTCAGCTGGGCATTGAGGTCCGCGCGCAGGGTGAGGTCGGGCTGCGGCGCGTCGCGCTTGAGGCGCTGGGCCGGGGCCAGGGCGTAATAGGCGGGGTCGGCAGGCAAGGCGCGGCCGAAACCGCAGCGGTCGCGGTCCCACAGCAGCTCGTGCAGGAAATACCAGACCGACCAGGCGCTGCGCCGCGTGGCCAGGTCCCTGGCCTGCGACAACCAGGCCAGCATCCAGGCATTGTGTTCCAGCAGCTTGGCGGTCTCCAGGTGCTGCTCGGGGCGGTGGGGATTCACATAGTAGAACAGGCCGCCATCCAGTCGATCCAGGAGCCGGGCAGCCTCTGCCGCCGCCGCGCGTGGGGCGCGTTCGCGCCACAACCCCTGCTCTGCGAGCCACAGCCAGGTCCGCGGCGGGGAGCGCTTGAGCCCGACCCCCGTGGCATAGTGCGCCCGGCCAGGGCATCCAGCTGCGGGTCGTACAGGGTCTCCAGGTGATCCTGGAAAGCCGCGTGAAAGCGGGCCAGCCCCACCGCCGTCAGTGCCTGCGGATACCGGGCCTGGGGCGGGGGACGCGGCGCGGGCGGCGCCGCCACCACATCGAGCAGGTCCTCGGCGCTGAGGATCCCGCTGAAGGCGCTGAGCACCGTATCGGGGTCGGCGAGCACGACGATGAACGGCAGGCCGCGCCCGCCGTAGCGGCTGAACAGGTCCGGGTGGGCGTCGTAGTCGAGCACCAGGGGCACCGTGCGCCGGCGCAGGGCCGCCACCACCGCCGGCCGGCGCAGCACCTCGGCCTCGTAGCGCTGGCACCAGGTACACCAGGGGGCGTGAAAATAGAGCAGCACCGGCCGGTTCTCGCCATGGGCGGTCTGCCAGGCCGCGCTGAGTTGCGTTTCCCAGCCCAGCGCCCGCCACGGCGTCAGGGCATCGGCCTGGCCGAGCGTCGGCAACAGCGCCAGCCACAGCCAAGCCGCCGCGCGGCAGTGCCGGCGACCGGCCGGGATCAGGCGCCGGATGACGCCAAGAAAACGTGCAAGCAGAGATTCACGCGGGTCCATGCCCTGAGCATAGCAGCCCCGCCAAGGCGTCTATCGTCCCGGGTCGAAGCCGCCAAACTCGATGCCCGTGAGGGCGGCCATCTGCCGGTCCCAGGTGGTGAGGTCTTCCCGGTTGAACTGCTGCAAATGGTCGTGGCCGCGCGTATAGGAAGTAGAAAAGGGGGACAGATCACGTTTTCCGTATAATCTGACAGAACCATATGCCTTGGCTGACATAGTTTCCTTGTTGTCGCACCCAAGATAATAGCCTGGCTCCATTTATTTGCAGGTTCACGTAATGCCGCGCCGTGCCCGATTAGTCATTCCAGGTATCCCCTGGCATATCATCCAGCGGGGTAACAACCGAACCGCCTGCTTCTACGAAAACAGTGACCACCAGTACTATCTGGATACCTTGGCCGAGCAGGCCGCCAAGTATGACTGCAGTATACATGCCTGGTGTCTGATGACGAACCACGTACACCTCCTGCTCACACCGGCGGCACATGACAGCGCTGCGTTGCTCATGAAGCATCTCGGCCAGCGATATGTCCAGTATATCAATCGGATCTACCGGCGCAGCGGCACCCTCTGGGAAGGGCGCTTCCGTTCATGTCTGGTGCAGGAAAGACATTACGTGCTCGCCTGTTACCGGTATATCGAAATGAACCCGGTGCGGGCCGTAATGGTGTCACACCCGGCAGAAAAACGTGGTCTGTCCCCTATTATTTCTTTCCTGACGCGTGACTATTTCTTTTTGAGAATCCAGACTTCCTGGATGCCAAGCGCCTGCTTGACTGGCTCTGCATGGTCTTTTGCATCTGCAAAACTGTCAAAGCCGGGAATCTGCAGGCGCCAGTAGTGCCTGCCGTTGACCTTGGCCTCGCTGATGACGACATTGATATCCTGCGCCTGGGCACGCGCAGCAAACTGCTCCACATAGGTCCTGTCAGGGGATGACAGCAAATTGATAGTCCAGGGGGCAACAGTCCGGGGCGGTGCTGCGCTGCTTTCCACTAAATTGCTGGTGGTGGCGGACCCGGTTTGCACTGGCGCTGAAGCTGCGGGAGTTTCGTCTGGTTCGTTTGCCTGCGCTATGGCGGCCTCGATCTGATCTATAGGTGAGGCCCCGGTATCCGTGCCGTTTGTCACGATAGGACCCGTTAAAACGGACTGAGAAACGTGGTCTGTCCCTTATTACCTATTATTTATTAGCAGTGGCGCCTTGTAAGCCACCCGACTGTGTATCATCCACTACATCACAGTACGATGCGATCACTGCCGCATATTTAAAATCCATCGGCTCCGCTACCGCGATCGTTTCAAAAAATGTCGAGTAAGGCTCCAAACCCAGGTCAGCGTGGTTTAGGCGAAATTCACCCTTCGCTATGGAGCGCCCCTCGTCACACCCAAGCACATAATCCGACCGTATCTCTGCTTCGTGATCTTTGACCTTTAACTTGATCTTGACCTGTCGACTTTCCAGGTTGCCGTTGATCGTTACCAATATATCTGGATAGTTCGCTACATCCAGCAGCGCTTCACCCAGCATATTCTCTTTCGTGCTATCTATAGCTTCAATAGAAGGCTGCCCTGCCTCAGCGAAGTGAGAATAGCTTGCTCTATCGTTTTCGTTATCTGCTTCCAGACTTTCTACATCTATCTTTACAGTAATTCTTAGATCACCATTATTTTTTATTGTATAACGGCTATCCCAGTT
>CBEULV010000157.1:0-4805 GCA_965544015.1 uncultured Gammaproteobacteria bacterium
GGTCCAGGCGTTGGTCGTGTGGCAATCATCACAGGTAGTGCCACTCGTGATGTGGGTCGCTGTCTTGCCGGTGGCCGTGGTGCCATTGTGACAGCTGAAACAGGTGCCCAGCACAGCGGCGTGATCGACCCGCAGCACCGGGCTCCAGCTGGTCGTGCTGTGGCAGTCCTCGCAGGCACTGGTGGTCTGGATATGCGCCGTGGACTTGCCAACCGCCGTGGTTCCGTTGTGACAGGAGGAACAACTGCCGGTCACTGTAGCGTGATCGAACAGGGCCGGGGTCCAGGCGTTGGTCGTGTGGCAATCATCACAGGTAGTGCCACTCGTGATGTGGTTCGCTGTCTTGCCGGTGGCCGTGGTGCCGTTGTGACAGCTGAAGCAGGTGCCCAGCACAGCGGCGTGATCGACCTGCAACACCGGCGCCCAGCTGGTCGTGCTGTGGCAGTCCTCGCAGACACTGGTGGTCTGGATATGCGTCGTGGACTTGCCGGTCGCCGTGCTGCCGTTGTGACAGGAGGAGCAGCTGCCTGTGACCGTAGCGTGATCGAACAGGGCCGGCGTCCAGGTGTTGATCGTGTGGCAGTCGTCACAGCTGTTGCCACTGACAATGTGATTGACCGTTTTACCCGTTGCAACGGTACCATTATGGCAGCTGAAGCAGGTTCCTGGTGACACGCCGTCATGAACAAACAGCGCGCCGGACCAGCTCGTTGTGTTATGACAGTCCTCGCACAAACTACCGGCGCTTACATGACTGGTCGATTTGCCGGTGGCCTGCCCGCCATCGTGGCAGCTGATACAACTGCCGGTAACGACATCGTGATTCATGCGCGCCAGCGGTATCCACTGCGCACTGGAGTGACATTCTTCGCACAGGGGCATGGTCTTGATGTGGTCAGCCGGCATGTCTTGCCCGGACATCCGGCTGCTACCGGTATGACAAACATTACACTCTGCCGGCGTTCCCTCGAACAAGCCACGCAAATGACAGCTGGAACAGTCGGCATCCTCGTGTGCACCTTCAAGCGCAAATCCGGTCGACAGGTGATCAAAGCTGACAGGATCGCTTTCCGCGGCGGCCTGCGGACTGATAAACATGGCGATGGCGCCAATCAGCATCAGGGCCACACCTGCCTGCAAGATAATACCCGTCAGCTTTGCGGACATGCCTTGTTCCCGTGTCTTGCTGTTCATGGTTTTATACCTTCATCATCCGCTTCAGCGCATCTCTGCCGAGTCAAATGACTCCGTGTCGTGACAACGCTCACAGTGACGACCGAACTGTCCGTCATGGATATCATCCTGGCGGTGGCATCCGTCGCAGCTTGTTGTCAGGTTGATATGGCGCCTGACCGGCTGCTTGTGGCAGGCATGGCAATCTATGCCTTGATGCCCCCCATCCAGGCGGAAACCGGTACCGGCGTCATGATCGAACTCCCACAATGACCAGGCGTTCGGGTTATGGCAGGTCTCGCAATGCGGACCAAGCCGTTGCCGGTGTACATCGTCGTCCTGGTGACACGTATTGCAGTCGCCCGGCGCATCGGTGAACACCGCGGACAAATGACATTCCTCACAGGGAGTAACCGCATGCAATCCAATCAGCGGAAAGCGTGTCATGTCATGATCAAATCGCAGCTGCCCTGCCCAGCCACTCTCGTTATGACAACGACCACACTGTTCGCCCAGCTTGCCCGCATGCACGTCATCCGGCTGGTGGCAGTCCCGGCACTCCGCCCCCAGATTCTCCTCATCCAGCTCACCGCGGTGGCATGCACTGCAGAGCAACTCATCATGCCGCCCACGCAGCGGGAAGTCCGTCTTGGCATCATGATCAAAAACCATCTTGTCCCAGCCGCTGGTCCGGTGACATGAATCACAGCGCTCACCGTACCGCCCCCCGTGCACATCATCATCGCGGTGACAGGAAACACAATCGGTGCCCAGTTCATTTTCAAACGAACCGTCGCTGTGGCAGGTGTCACAGGCAACCTTCCGATGTTTCCCGGTCAGCGGATAATCGGTGTTCCTGTCATGATCGAAGCTAATGCGCTTCCAGCCTTCCTCGCGATGACAGTCGGCACACCCCGTGCCGTAACGTCCGGCATGCACATCATTGAAACGGTGACAGGCATGGCACTCGGTAGCCGTATCCTCATACTGTTGGTCAACATGGCAACTGTTGCAGGCCACCTCGCCATGCTCACCATGCAAGGCGTAATCTGTCTCGTCATGGTCGAAGTCCTGCTTGCGCCAGCCCTGTTCGCTATGGCAGTCATCGCATTGCTCGCCAAGGTTTTCCCGGTGAATGTCATCCGTGCTGTGACAGGAGATACAGCGGTGTTCGGCACTGCGGTATTTTTTCCCAATTGCATGACATGCCACGCAATCCGTTCCGGCATGCGCACCCTTCAGCGCATAATCCGTCTGTTCATGATCAAACGTTTCCCTGCTGAACTGCACGACAATCGCGTCGCGACCCTCGTGATCATCGTGGCAGCTGCTGCATTGTTCCTTGCCTGCCCTGGTGCGGCCGTGAAACCCCTTGTTTTCCTGCACATCGTCAGCCACATCCTCGTGGCAATCCAGGCACAGCACATTCTGGCTTCCCTTGCTGAATGGACGGTGGCAGCGGCTGCATTCGCTCTCGTACTTCGCATGCCCCTGAATGAGCTTCCCGGGCATCACCAGCGATTCGATTCCGGCCGCATACACCTCATCACCATTTGCAAGCATCAACACAGGCATGGACATCATCAGGATCAGAACCAGTCTCTTCACAGCTGCCGTCGTCGCAGATATCAGTACATATGAACTGCATAGACATGAACAACACCCGACAGCATCAACATCACGAACAATGGCAGGTGCAGTACATGCCAGAGTGAAAACAGGCGTTCATAAAATGTGAAACCGGCAACCCGCCGGATGGTTTCCAGGTAACTCCGCAGATAAAAGCGGCTTCTCTGGCGTAGCGAACGGAGCTGCCTGTTATCGAGCCGGCCTCGCCGCGAAAGAATTCCGAGTGCATGCCGCAAGCGGATCCCTGCGACAAGGCCGCACCAGCGCGACCTGGCCGAGATTGCCAGGACATGGGCAAGGCTGCCAATCAGCCCATGCGGAAGCTGCAGTGTCTGACGTTCGATCCGAACCAGGCTTTCACGCAGGGCCGGCATGACATCAAACACATCTTGCATGGATTTCCTCAGTGCTACGACGTCACCACCCAGGTGGGCAAGATCGGCCTTCCTGCCATACAGGCCATAGTGCACCCGTGTATAGAAATACCTTCCCACCAGTCCGCTGGAAGACACAATAAGCATACTGAACAGCGCCACATTCCCGTTCATCGAGCCAAGCTGGAAATTGCAATGATAGAGAATGCTAACCGGGCCAATAATCCCCATCAGCATGTGCATACGGAACCAGTGCCGCACATGCCCCAAACGTTGCATCCAGCCGGCATACTTTCTTAGTGGATACAGGAGCAGCAGTAACATCATGCTTGCCCCGGCGATCCCCAGTACATAACCCGCGCCCTGCTCCGGGGAAAGATAGAGATCATCCCGCCGCTGCCATCCGACTACCAATACCGCCACAACCGCAGCATAGAACAACAGGGTTCGCCAACCCCGGAACGCCAGAGAGCGCAGGCGCTCGTCACGGCCCGGATCTGCCTCGTTTGCGGCGGCCCGTGGTAAATCAATGAGATGTTCTGCAGCCAGCTGAACGGTGCCCGGTGACACGTTTCCCGGTTTCATGTCAGTTGCCACCAAAGTCCACAACAAACCGGTTTTCGCCCTGAAATCCGTTAACCTCTTCACGGATACAGACCTGTACCATCTCATTCATCGCTGTATATTGACCGTCACTCTTCGTCATTACATGTCTCTGCCAGGCATACGGACCAGACCGTCACACCAGTATCCGTGTACAACCGGCCGGTTTCTGAGAAACGAGTCAAAAACATGTCCCCCGCAACTGTGACCGCGATCACATTTTGGGAATATATTCCCATTTATTGTAGAATGCAAACCATCGTAACATGCCGGGAGCCCGCTGCCGGCACATTGGGCCCCGGAGCAAAATCCGGGAGAAAACCGGATCGCTTCCCTGCAATGACTGAACACCCGATCATTTTTTATGGCCTGTTGATGCTGTTGATATGGGCCGGCTATCTGACATTGCGCAACCTGAAACAATCCAGGGCGCATTCACAGTTGCTGGCCGCGCAAACAGCCGGACTCACCCAGCCGGCATCACTGCATCCCGTGATCAACAGCAATGTGTGTATCGGTTGCTGTTCCTGCATCAGTGCATGCCCGGAACAGAACGTGCTGGGCCTGATCCGTGACAAGGCCGAACTAATCAACCCCACGCACTGTATCGGGCATGGCGCCTGCAAGACTGCCTGCCCGATGAATGCCATCAGCCTGGTATTCGGCACCGCGGAGCGCGGCGTGGATATTCCGCTGGTGTCCCCTGATTTCGAGACCAATGTGCCTGGCATCTATATCGCAGGTGAACTGGGCGGCATGGGACTGATACGTAATGCCGTGGAACAGGGGCGTCAGGCAATGACATCCATTATCCATTCACGCCGGCAGCGAACCGGGCAGCAGCTCGATGTGCTGATTATCGGTGCCGGACCGGCCGGACTGTCGGCCAGTCTGGCTGCACACGAGCAGGGCTTGCGCTACATCACCGTGGAACAGGACTCACTGGGCGGCACGGTTGCTCACTTCCCGCGCGGCAAGGTGGTCATGACTGCACCGGTCGAGCTGCCAATTGTTGGTAAAATGAAT
>CBEULV010000158.1:0-4773 GCA_965544015.1 uncultured Gammaproteobacteria bacterium
GGCCCGACCGGCCCGATGACGGTCGTGATGGCGGCCATCTTCGTCCAGTACACCACCATGTTCCCGGACGACCCGGGACAGGGCGTCGCCGTTGCCTTCACGGTCGTAGTGCTCGGCGGCCTGTTTCAAATTCTGTTTGGTGTCCTGCGCATCGGTAAATACATCGAACTGGTACCCCACCCGGTCGTCTCCGGCTTCATGAGCGGTATCGGCGTCATTATTATCCTGTTGCAGGTCGGCCCGTTGATGGGCCAGGAAGCCATCTCCCAACCCCTGGCGGCCGCAAAAGCGGTGCCCGGCTTTGTCAGCCATATTGAATACCATTCATTTGAACTCGGCATGGCGGTACTGGCCATGGTCTATGGCATCCCCCTGCTGTTACCGAAGCTCAACCGGCTGATCCCGGCGCCGCTGTTTGCGCTGGTCGCCGGCACCCTGTTTTACGTGCTCTACATGGAATACCACGTTCCCGTGATCGGGGATATTCCGACGGGTTTCCCGTCCCTGCACCTGCCGGTCATCGACACCAGCCTGATGCTGGCCATGGTTACCTCCGGACTGACGCTGGCCGGCCTGGGTGCCATCGACTCGCTGCTGACCTCGCTGGTCGCCGACAACGTCACCCGTACCCAGCATAAACCGAATCGCGAACTGATCGGCCAGGGCATCGGCAACAGCATCGCCGGCCTGTTCGGGGGCCTGCCGGGCGCCGGCGCCACCATGCGCACCGTGGTCAACGTCAAGGCCGGTGGCCGCACCCCGATCTCCGGCGCATTGCATGCCGTAATACTGCTGGCCATCGTGCTCGGTGCCGGCCCGCTCGCCAGTGAAATCCCCAAGGCCGTGCTGGCCGGCATCCTGATCAAGGTCGGCACCGACATCATCGACTGGGACTATCTGAAACGCATCCCGATCGCACCGAAGGCCGGTGTCCTCATCATGTTTACCGTGCTGATTGTTACGGTCACCATCGACCTGCTGCTGGCAGTCGGCATCGGCATGGTCATGGCCAGCTTCCTGTTCATGAAGCGCATGACCGACATGCAGATCAGCAACATCAAGCCCATGCTGCGTTCAAGCGAGGAAACCCCCCTGTCGGAGGAAGAAAAGGACATTCTGGATCAGGCCAATGGTAAGATTCTACTGTTCCATCTCAGCGGCCCGATGAGCTTCTCCTCCGCCAAGGCCATGGTCCGGCGTCATGCCAGTATTGCTGACTACGAGGTCATGCTGCTGGATCTGACCAGTGTACCGAGCATCGACTTTACCTCCGGGCGCGCCATCGAAGACATCATCGTCGACACCAAGTCCGCCGGGCGCGATATCTTCCTGGTCGGTGCCCGCCCAGCCGTATGCGACGTACTGGAAAAACAGAAAATACTACGCCATTTCAATACCGGTCACATGTACCAGTCCCGCATCGACGCCCTGCTTCACGCCCAGTCGGTGCTCAAGGAATCCGCCTGATCGCACTTTACCTAGAAATAGGCCTCGTTGATCCACAAGTGACAGTAAATACTGGCGACATAACCGAGCGCAATCACCGGGCTCCACTTGAGGTGGCCGAAAAAGGTGTATTTGCCCCGCGCCTGTCCCATCAGGGCAACGCCGGCAGCAGAACCGATCGAAAGCAGGCTGCCACCGACACCGGCGGTCAGGGTGACCAGTAACCACTGGCCGGTGGACATGTCGGGCTGCATGGTGAGCACGGCAAACATCACCGGGATGTTGTCCACGATCGCCGATAACACGCCGACGGTGACATTGGCCGCGGTTGCGCCCCACTGGGTGTACATGAGTTCAGATACCAGGCCGAGATAGCCAAGAAAGCCCAACCCGCCGACGCAGGCGACAACACCGTAGAAAAACAGCAGGGTGTCCCATTCAGCACGGGCGATGGGACGAAACACATCGAAGCTGACCACATCGCCAAACTGGCCGTCGTGTTCGGCGTTGTCCGGACTGGTGTGTTCACGATGCGCGGTTTTCTTCAGAAAAAATCCGAACACCTGCAGGTAACCCAGACCGGTCAACATGCCAATGACCGGCGGCAGATGCAGGAAATTATGGAACGAGACCGCAGTGGCAATGGTGAGCAGGAACAGGCCAATAATACGGCGCGCACCACGCATCAGTGTAATCGTTTCCTCGCTGGCCGCGGGTTTCTCGTCAGGCACGGCAAGGGACATGATGGCCGCCGGCACCAGGAAATTCAGCACCGATGGCAGGAACAGGGCAAAGAAGGTCCAGAAATCCACGATGCCCTTTTGCCAGACCATCAGGGTCGTGATATCACCGAACGGCGAGAAGGCACCGCCGGCATTGGCACCGACCACGATGTTGATACAGGCAATGGTAACAAAGCGGCTGTTGTCTCCCCCCACGGCCAGTACCACGGCGCACATGAGTAACGCCGTGGTCAGGTTATCGGCCACCGGGGATATGAAAAAAGCCAGGATACCGGTAATCCAGAACAGGGCGCGAAAACCAAAGCCGCGGGCAATCAACCAGCCACGCAGTGCGTCGAATACCCGGCGTTCTTCCATGGAGTTGATATAGGTCATCGCCACCAGCAGGAACAGCATCAGTTCGGCATATTCCAGCAGGTTGTGGCGCACGGCTTGCCCCGCCATATGTGGCATACCGTTGGCAACATACACCCAGGCAATCGCGGCCCAGATTATCCCGGCCGCAAGAATCACCGGCTTGGACTTGCGCAAGTGGGTGAATTCCTCGGCCATCACCAGCAGGTAGGCCAGCACGAAGATCGCAATGGAAAACAGGCCCACCCAGTGACCGGTCAGGTCGAGTGGCTGCCCCGCGTTTTCCACTGCCAGCCCTAACCCGGGCAGCATGGCCAGGCTGATTGCAGTCACAAGTTTTATAAATACGTTCATCGCAAGGCTTACCTCAGAACACCAGGTTCATCATCAACATCATCACGGTCAGAAACAGCACCGTCATTATGCCACCAGCACGCAGGAAATCCGCTACCCGATAACCGGCCGGCCCCATAATCAATGCATTGACCTGGTGGGTGGGAATGAGGAATGAGTTGGACGTGGCGAGGGCCACAGTCAAGGCAAACACGGCCGGGTTCGCGCCGGCACCGACGGCAATGTTGACCGCCAGCGGTACCAGCAGCACGGTAGCGCCCACATTGGACATCACCAGCGTGAAAAACGTAGCCAGTGCCGCCACTGCCAGTTGAATTACCCAGATGGGCATGTCGCCCACGACGAACAGCACCTGCTCGGCGATCCACTTGGCCGTACCGCTGGTCTCCACGGCCAGCCCCAGGGGAATGAGCGAGGCAAGCAGGAATACGGTTTTCCAGCTCACCGCTTCATAGGCTTCCTCGATATTCAGGACACCGGATAACACCATGCCGATAGCGCCGGTCAACAGGGCCACGGAAAGACGAATGTCGGAGAACAGCACCATGGAAAGTGCAATCACAAAAAACAGCGCCGCCCAGCCCACCTTGTGCGGGCGCAGATCCTCGTGCGGGTACTCGGTGGTTATCAGTACGAAATTCTTGTCTTTCCCGATTCTCGGCAACACATCCCAGGGCGCGTGCACAACCAGCGTATCACCGGCCTGGAAAGGCATATTGCGGATGTCTTCGCCCTCGCGCAGTGTCTCGCCGTTACGGTGCAGGCCGATCATGGCCAGGCCGTAGGTCTTGCGCATCCAGACATCGCGCGCACTCTTGCCAACAAGATTTGAGCCGGGCGGAATAACGACTTCCGCGATACCTGCCTTGGCAGAAGACAGGTCGTCCACAAAAGTACGCAGCTGCGTACGCTTTTTCAGCCCAAACTTATCTACAAAGCGGTCAAGATCCTCCGGGTCAGCGACCACGCCCAGCACCATGCCTGCCTGAATATCGACATCACGGGCCAGTGCGCCCGGACCAATCCGGTTGGCTTCGCCGGGACGTTTGGTGGCAATGATACGTACCCGGTATGCCGTTTCCACATCATCGAATAGCCGGCCAATAAGATCACTGCCGTCCTTCACCACCAGCTCAGACAGGGAGTAATGCACGCCGTAGACCTCCTGAAAATACTGCATGGGATCGGAACCGCTGGTAGCACTCTCATTCTTTGTCCTGGGCAATACAAAACGACCTGCCAGAACGAAATAGAGAATGCCTGTAGCTACCAGCGCCAGCCCGACCGGGGTCACAGAGAACAAGCCCCAGGCTTCCATCTGGTGCTCTGCGGGCAAGGCTTTATTGGAAGTAAGGATCAGGTCATTGAGCAGGATCAGCGGGCTGGAACCGACCATGGTCATGGTGCCGCCGAGGATCGCCGTGAAACCCATCGGCATCAGCAGGCGCGACATGGGCAGGCCGGAACGGGCCGAGATACGCGAGACGACCGGCAAGAACAGCGCCGCGGCCCCCACGTTCTGCATAAACGAAGATATGAAACCGACGGTGGCCGATATAATCGGGATAATACGCTTCTCGGTGGTACCACCCGTTTTCAGGATAAAGGCCGCCACCTTGCTCATGATGCCGGTCTTGTCGAGCCCGGCGCCGATGACCATCACCGCAATGATGGACATCACTGCATTGGAAGCAAAGCCGTCGAACAGGTGTTTGTTATCGACCAGCCCCTGCTCCAGTCCCATGACGGGTGCGAGTAGCGACGACAGCCCCAGCAGTACCATCACGCTGATGGCGGCCACATCGACCCCCACCACCTCGAAGGCAAACAGGTAGATGGTTAATATCAGAATGCAGGTAACCCCTGCAATCTCGAT
>CBEULV010000159.1:0-4665 GCA_965544015.1 uncultured Gammaproteobacteria bacterium
TAGATAAACCACAGAGGTCGATGCTCATGCCGATCCTCCAGGGTGCGCAACATGCTGATGATCGGCGCGACTCCTATGCCTCCGGCGATGAAGATGAAACCCGCTGCGTCCGGGTACTGGTCCACAGTGAAGACCCCATATGGACCATCCAGGTAAGCGATCTCACCGACCCGGGTCTCTTTGATAGTGCGGGTGAAATCCCCCAGCTCCCTGATGGTGAACTCCACCCGTTCCTGGCGGGCGGCACTGGAAGAGAAGGAGAAGGGGTGCTCCTTGATGTGGTAGGGGGACTCCCGCAATGTCAGCCAGGCAAACTGTCCGGGTTTGAAGTTAATCCCCTCATGGCCGTCTGGCTCCAGCAACAGGGTCCAGCTGTTGCCGCGTTCCTGCCGTACCTCGGCCACACGGTAGGGCCTGTTGCGCATCCGCCAGGGCTTGAGCAGCCGCACGTAAACGATCAGCAGCAGCCAGAACAGGGTGTAACCGGTCCACAGCCAGCGCTTGGCGGGAGCATCGATGTAGTAACCCACACCCTCGATGTGCCCGAGCGCCAGCAGGAAGACAGCCACCGCCAGTCCGATATGCAGCAAGCGCCATTCTTCATAGTGGATATGCAGCGGTTTGCGCCACAGTGAAGTGATGATGATCAGTGCCAACAGAACCAGTGCGGCACGGCCTGAGGTCATGTGCCAGGGTGCCTGCAGGGGATTGATCGCCCCCAGGGCCCCTGCGTTGTCGATGCGAATGACAAGAGAGTGCAGAAAAATGAGGGTGAAGGCCATTAGCGCCAGGTAACGGTGAAAGTAGTAGATGATGTCGATGCCAAATGGCGCGCTGGCACGCCGGAACCGGGCAGTGAGAAGAAACTGGACGCCCATCATGGCCATACCGGCGAATCCCAGCGCCATGGAGAAGTCCCACCAAAATCCGGAACCGGGCGGCACCTCCCCGAACATGAGTATCAGCAGCGGCGCCAGCACCAACACCAGGTAGACACTAACCCATAAGATAACCGATGAGATGGCTTTCATGATTCAGGCTGCTCACTGCGTTTATCCAACCTGTCCCTGCAGGGCAGTCTGGATTTTGATTAACTCCATGATATTGTCGAGATTGACGATGCCGACCAGTTGACCGGCTTCAGTCACGGCAAGAAAAGGGCAGTGGCAGTTATGCAATCGCTCCAGCACCTTCTCCAGAGGTTCATTAATGTCGGCACTCTGAACCTCCCGCTGCATACAGTCATCGACCCGGGCCAGCTCTCCTCGTGCCTGCAATCCTTTCAACAGGCCGGCCTGCGTGAGAACCCCGACTATGGCCGCATCCACCAGCACCGGAAACTCTTTCTGGCTGCCAGCCAGAGTCAGTTCAATGGCACGGGAAAGCGCATCATCAGGTGACAGGACCTGAAAATCGGTCAACATGGCCCGGCCTACGACCGCATCGGACAAGGTTGATTTGATCTGTTCCATCCCCGCCTCGGCCGCAGCCCCGATCCACACAAACAGGGCGATGAAGATGAGGAAGGGGTTGTAGAGCAGACCGATGAAACCTAACCACAGGGCCAGCCCCTGCCCTACCCTGGCGGCCACCTGAGTGGCCCGATTACGGTCCATGCGCATGGACAGCATCGCCCGCAACACCCGCCCTCCGTCCATAGGGAAAGCTGGCAGCAGGTTGAAGATGGCGAGTATGACATTGACTATCATCAGCCTTTCCAGAAACAAACCCTCGGTAAGGCTAAGCTGGTCTACTGGCAGTTGTGTGTTGCCCACTGAGAGCCACAGCCAAAGGCCAAGCGCAATTACCAGGTTAACCGCCGGCCCTGCCAGTGCCATGGTGATCTCCTGTTTCGGATCCTCGGGCATGCGCTCCAGGGCGGCCACTCCACCGATGGGCAACAGGGTGATATCCCGGGTGCGGATGCCATAACGCCGCGCTATCAGAGCATGCCCCAGTTCATGCAGCACCACACAAGCAAACAGGGAGAGGATGAAACCAACACCGGTAATGACGGCCGCCAGGGTGCCATCCACCAGCCAGTAACTCAGACCGATCCAGGCGATGAGAATAAAGAAGGTGGCATGGACGTAGACATCAATGCCGGCGAGGCGGGTGAGCTTCCAGGACCATTTCATATTTCACTGACTCCCGTTTCCGCTACGCGAGAACGCAGGCATAATTCAGGCCGGCTAAGCATTCCGACCCATGTGACGCACAAAATACTTCTCCAGCTCAACCAGGAATAATACAGTGGAGGAAACGAGAATAACGCGCAACCATATGCTGAAGTCAATTGCCGCCGTGCCAAATAAGGACTGCATTGGTGAAAGGTAGGTAAAACCCAGCTGGAAGATGATGAGTATACCAATGGAGATCAGCACATAACGATTACCTGTTAATCCTGCCCGGTTAAATACCGATGCCGTGATATAACGGGAATTAAATAGATAAAATATCTCGAACATGACCAGTGTATTCACAGCTACTGTTCGTGCATGCTCAATACTGACACCTTGTTCCATCTCCCACATAAAAAGCCCGAATGTTCCACTCATCAGAATAACGGAGACAAATATAACGCGCCAAACAAGATGAGAGGTAAGCATCGGTTCCCGGGCATCGCGTGGCGGGCGTCGCATTACATTCTGTTCGGGCGGTTCAAATGCCAGCGACAGCGCTAACGTAACAGCCGTGATCATATTCACCCAGAGTATCTGCACCGGCGTTAACGGCAGCTGGTGAAAACCAAACAAGATGGCGGCAAGGATAATCAGCGCCTCACCTCCATTGGTCGGGAGAATGAAAAGGATGGACTTTTTGAGGTTGTCATGGACAGTGCGGCCTTCTTCCACGGCATGAGCGATCGATGCGAAATTATCATCGGCCAGCACCATTTCGGCGGCTTCCTTGGCGGCTTCCGTACCGTTATGACCCATGGCGGTGCCAACGTCGGCACGCTTCAGGGCCGGCGCATCATTTACCCCGTCACCCGTCATCGCCACAACCAGGCCCTGCTCCTGCAACAGTCTCACTAAAAGCAGCTTGTGTTCAGGATTGACGCGCGCATACACATCAACATCTTGCACGCGTTGCCGTAACTCATCCTCACTCATCAGGTCAAGTTCCTGCCCGGTGAGCACATCATCGGCATTAACGAGTTTCAGTTGCCGGGCGATGGCGCGGGCGGTGGCAGCGTGATCGCCTGTAATCATCTTCACCCGGATGCCGGCCCTGTCACAGACTTGCACCGCATCAATCGCCTCCTCGCGAGGCGGATCGATCAAGCCGAACATACCCAGCATAATCAGGCCATTTTCTACATCACTGAACGCCAGCTCCATCTGTTCGCGGCTTACCGGCCTGACGGCAATGGCCAATACCCGCTGACCTTGCTGTGCCATTTCCTCAATACGGGTCAACCAGTAATTTCTATCCAGAGGCTGGTCGCCAACAACCGTTCTCTGCCGGGTGCACATCTCCAATACACGCTCAGGAGCGCCTTTGAGAAAGATAAAGGCATCACCGGCGTGACTGTGATGAAGCGTTGCCATGAAACGATGCTCTGATTCAAACGGTATAAGATCGGTGCGCGGGTATTGTTTAGCCTCAGCCTCAATATCCAGTCCGGCCTTTAAACCGGATACTAACAACGCCCCCTCCATCGGATCTCCATGGACAAGCCATTCACTGTTTGTTTGTTCCAGAGACGCATCATTGCAAAGCACCGCGGCACGTACCACCTCCAGCAGAAGAGGCCGCTCTTCCGGAAGCACTTCCCTGTTCGACAGCAATATCGCACCGTGTGGATCGTAGCCCGTGCCACCCAGCTCAAACAGATTGGCGGCAGTAGTAATCGTACGCACGGTCATTTCATTGCGGGTCAGGGTGCCGGTTTTGTCCGAACAAATCACCGTTACCGCACCCAATGTTTCAACGGCAGGTAATCTGCGAATAATGGCATTACGCCGTGCCATACGTTGTACGCCGATAGCCAGCGTGATGGTCATAATGGCGGGTAGGCCTTCGGGAATTGCGGCCACCGCCAGGCTTACAGCAGCAAGAAACATTTCAGCGACCAGATAATCTCTGACCAGCGATCCGAAAGCGAAGGTAATAATGGCAATACCCAGAATGGCCAGCGTAAGCCAGCGGCCGAACTGGGCCATTTGGCGTAACAGTGGGGTCGTCACTGACTCCACTTCCGACACCAGCGTACTGATGCGACCAATCTCGGTCTGTGCCCCGGTTGCAACCACCACGCCGCCACCCTGGCCATGGGTAACCAGGGTGCCCGAATACGCCATGCAACGGCGATCGCCGATCACGGCCTCCTGTACGACAGGATCAGTGATCTTTTCTACTGCCATTGACTCACCTGTCAGGATCGACTCCTGAATTTGCAATCCCTTGGCACGAAACAACCGCAGGTCCGCCGGCACCTTGTCGCCTGATTGCAACAAGACGACATCACCAGGCACCAGGTCTTCGGCCCGGATCGTCGTTTGTCGGCCATCACGCAAAACCATTGCATTCGGAGAAAGCATCTGCCGTATCGCTTTCAATGCATTCTCGGCCTTGCCCTCCTGCACGAATCCGATCACTGCATTGAGAAAAACCACACCCAGAATCACGCTGGCATCCACCCAGTGCCCCAGCATGGCT
>CBEULV010000160.1:0-4661 GCA_965544015.1 uncultured Gammaproteobacteria bacterium
CGGTCTCTGGGTCGAGATTGATTTCCACGAATTGCCCGACTGAATTACGGGCCTTGATGTCGTATACGCCGTGTTCGAAACTGACGTAGTACACATCAGTGAAACCTGCTGCGTTGACTTTGCTGGTGATATATTCGCTGGACAGGCCGCCCGCATCAACAAAGGGTTGTACGGACGCGCCACCGGCGCTGGCCCGCACTACCACCGGCGCAGCGATCCCGGCAACGACCAGGGGGAGGGTAACGAATATGAAAAACAAGTATCTATTTGTGACGTTCATATTTAGTTCCTTTGCGGGTTAACGAGTGATGACTTTCCGAAAACGCATAACATTACTGGTCTGTTTATTGAGAGGGTGGATTTGGATTGCCTGTGTAAGTAACAGCCATTCTCGCGGTTGCCATAATTGGGAATATAATCCCAATTATACGTAACTCATTCCCGCAATGAAAGCCGACATTTAGCTAAAATTCCGTGGATTCTGTCGCTTTTCTCGCAAGCCTGGGTTGCTCGACAAAATCACTCATGACAGGCTCCATTCAGGCGAATCATATATCCATGATATTCTAATATACTATTATATTAGAGCAACTATTGTCATTAAGACCTGGTGCGGCATAGTGTCGCGCCTTTAAAAAAGTGGCGACAAGGCAAGAAGCCATGAAGGTGTTTTTTGGTCGTAAGCAGGTGTTGGATATGTCGCTGAAATATAGGGCTGAAAGGTACTTCAGCGGAGATTCACGATTGTCTGCGAGCTCTCAGCCTGAGGGCGGATCAGCTAACGTGTTGATGGATAGGCAGGTAAAAACAGCTGGCTATCATTAACCGGTCTTGATGGCGTGTTTTGCCTGCTGGTCGGCGTGGTAGGACGAGCGCACCATCGGGCCGCTGGCGACATGGCTGAAGCCCAGTTCGTGCCCCAGTTCGGCGAGGAGTTCGAATTCATCGGGATGTACGTAACGATCCACCGGCAGGTGATGCACACTGGGTTGCAGGTACTGGCCCAGTGTCAGCATGTCGCAATCGTGCTCGCGCAGGTCGCGCATCACCTGTTCCACGTCGTCAATCGTCTCGCCGACACCCAGCATCAGGCCGGACTTGGTCGGCACCTGCGGGTGCAGGGCCTTAAAGCGTTTCAGCAGGTTCAGTGACCAGGCGTAGTCGGAGCCGGGACGTACCTTTTTATAAAGTCCAGGCACTGTCTCCAGGTTGTGGTTGAAGACATCCGGCGGTGTATTGACCAGGATGTCGAGCGCGCGGTCCATGCGGCCACGAAAATCCGGTACCAGCACCTCGATGCGGATTTCCGGGCTGTACTTGCGAATCGTCGTAATGCAGGCACTGAAGTGTGCTGCGCCACCGTCACGCAGGTCATCGCGATCGACGGATGTTATGACCACATAGTTCAGTCCCATGGCCTGGATGGTGCGGCCGAGATTTTCCGGCTCGTCGGCATCAAGCGGATCCGGGCGCCCGTGTGCCACGTCGCAGAACGGACAGCGACGCGTGCAGATGTCACCCATGATCATGAAAGTCGCCGTGCCACCGGCAAAGCATTCACCGATATTCGGGCAGGAGGCCTCTTCGCAAACCGTGTGCAGGTGGTTGTCACGCAGCACGTCCTTGAGTCGTGCCACGGCCGGGTCGGCCGGAGACTTTGCACGGATCCAGGCCGGCTTGCGCAATGGCCGCGTGGTGGTTTCGACCTTGATCGGGATACGTGCGGTTTTCGCTGCACCACGCTGTTTCTTTTCGTTGTCAGTCATCGCTTCAGTCTTGTAACAGTCTTTCCAGGTGTGCCAGCAGCGGTGCACTGATGGTCGCCGGGGTGGCATCAATCCCGAGGTCTGCCAGTTGTGTGACTTGCAGCCCCTGGTTGCCGCACGGGTTGATGTGCTCAAACGGCGACAGGTCCATGTTCACATTCAGGCTCAGGCCGTGAAAACTGCAGCCCCTGCGCACGCGCAGTCCAAGCGCGGCAATCTTGCGGCCATCCACGTAGACGCCGGGCGCCCTGTTTTGCCGCTGCGCGGTAATCGAGTGCTCTGCAAGCAGGTCAATAACAGCCTGTTCGAGCCGGTTGACCAGTGATTGTACACCCAGTTGGCGGCGCTTGATGTCCAGCAGGGAGTACACAACCAGCTGCCCCGGTCCGTGGTAGGTGACCTGGCCGCCACGGTCACTGCGGATGACCGGAATGGTGCCGGTGTCCAGCAGGTGTTCCTCTTTGCCGTTGCGTCCCAGCGTATAGACCGGCGGATGCTCCAGCAACCACACTTCATCCGTGGTTGTCGCTGTGCGCGCCTCGGTAAAGGTCTGCATCTCCTGCCAGCTGCGGGTGTAGTCAACGATCCCGCGATGGCGCACTACCAGTGCCTGTTGTGTGCCGGGCGGCGGGCAGGTTTCCATGTCGTTCATCACGAGTGGCATCAGAGCGCCACTATCACGGCTTCGCAATCGACCAGGTCCTGGTAAATGGCATCCAGTTGTGCGCGGCTGGTGGCGTTTATCACGACTGTGACCGAGAGGTAATTACCCTTGCCGCTGGCACGGGTGTGTATGGCGCCTTCGGACAGATCGGGCGCATGGCGGCGCACGATTTCGACAACGGTTATGTCTAATTCGCAGTCTGCTTTCCCCATCGCCTTGATAGGGAACTCGCAGGGAAACTTCAGTGGGCTTTCTTCTTCACTCATGGGTGTCAAGTTTAGCAGGCTATCCGTGCCGGCTCGATACATGCGTACGGTACAGCCGGCTAGCGATGGCCGGGAAGGGTCATGGCCGGGGGTCTGTGCAGGCGCATCCCGTGTATGTCATGTCTTTCGTCCGGTCGGCGCGGTGGATACGGGTAGTGGCGGTGCGGGTGAGGGCGATAGCCCTGATACGGATACCAGGGAGGATACAGGTAGCTGACGGGTGGCGGCGCTGGCGCGGCCGCTTCGCTTGCCGCCAGTGCCTCGGCCTGCGCACGCAGGGTCTCGGCCTCTAACTGCCTGCGCTGTGCCTCGAGTCGCTCGCGTTCCAGTCGCTGGGCTTCCATGCGTGCCGCCTGGTTGATGACCGAGTAGTAATCATCGTAGGGGCCGGTGGCCGCCGGGTACGGCGGCAGGTTCAGTTGCATTGCCTCAAGCTGCCCGGGTGGTGGCAGCTCGCTGAAGTGGGTAATTCCGGCCGGGTCGACCCAGGTGTAGACCGGGCCGGCATATGCCGGCTGAAGTGCCACGAACAACAGGGCATAGAGCGGAATACGGATATCAGCATGCATTTCATTTACCTCACGGGATGAGACTGTCAGGCAATCAGTGAGTTCAAGATAGCGTGAATCAGGGTGTGCTGTCCGCCGCGGTTGCTTTGAACGCCCCGGCGGGGTGGCTGACTTTCCCTATAAATACATATAAAACAATCAGGTATAAATCCATACGCGCGTCTGCGGGTATGTTGCCGGGTCGCTATTAAAGTCGTATTCCGGGGTGGCCGATAGGTTTCCAAGGCCCAGCCGGTTGGCGTAATGACCGGCCTTACAGCAGGGGGGAAACCATGAGTGCAGTCACCCGGGATGTTGTAGGCAGGAAAAAGCCCGCAAGAAAAAAACGCAGCAAGGGCATGGCGTCATTGAAGGCGATGCGAGCTGCCGTGGCGCGTCGCAAGCTTGAGCTTATGCAAGAAGATGCCCAGCTGCAGGAGCAGCTGTATGACGTCTTCGCTGACGAGAGCAAAAAACCCAGGCGATAGCCCGCATATTGCCTGAGCTGGCCGGGTCGTCCACCACGACGACCCGGCCGCTAACCAGCCGTTACCATGGATGCCGGGTTCGCCTGGAATGGCGCCATGGCAGCCGGAAAAATCAACCTCCAGTGTGATACTGCCGTCAGGGATATCCTGTGTACGGCAATTCGTGACTATGCGCATGCCGCCTACCCCGAGGGTGGGTCGGAGTGTGCGCAGGTGGCACGCTATACGCTGCTCGATCTGGCGAGAGAGATCGAGGACGGTATTTGCGAGGATAACGGTTCGGTGCTGATCAGCCGCCGGCCGCGTGCCATGATCAAGGCTGCACTGGAATTTTACTTCGATCGCCTCGACCAGGCGCAACAGGATACTTCTCTACACCAGCGTAAACTGATGGCCGGCCTGCTGAAGGAACAGGCGGTGAGCTGGGTTGAACTGGATGCTGCGCAGGCCGCTGATGCGTCGGCCTGATTACGGGATTACTTGATCCACCGCTGCAGCGCGGCAATGACCTTTTCTGCCTGGTCCTTGCTGGAAATATTGAACTTGGACTTCTGCTGGTATTCGCCGTTACGTTTCTGATAGCGACGGATGGTGAACTTGTCCGGTCCGTACGCCTCTTTCGAACGATCCCAGTCCTGATAACGGAAGATGATGGTTGACCAGGCACCCTTGGTGAGGACCTGCTTGTCCAGTTCCTTTACTGTTTCAATGCCGTCTTCTTCGTACCGCACGGTGAGTTCTTCTACACTGCTTGCCATATGTGCTCCGTTCTGAAGGTATGCCGCGATTGTGGCGGCACCAGTGGTCGGCCATGATACGGATTTCTGGCCGTTCCGGAAGGCCTGATTTACTTGTCATTGCGAGGAACAAAGTGACGAAGCAATCTCCAAATGGCTGATTCTAAACTATGAGATTGCCGCGCTACGCTC
>CBEULV010000161.1:0-4650 GCA_965544015.1 uncultured Gammaproteobacteria bacterium
TGTGGTGTTTCGCCGGGATCATCGCCGAAGACCTGGTCTTCCGGACCGAGTTCAATCGCAGCCCTTTTGGCGTCCCGTTCGATACAGGCATGGAGACTGGTCACGGCCAGTGCTGCGCCGCTGCGCAGGGTCATAATGACCGGTACCGCTGCTGCCGACGCCCTGATGAACCTGCGGCGCCTGGCAGAGACAGCGTCATTTACCGCTGCACCCTCAGCCGGCGAAATATCCGTTTCGCTGTTCCCTGGCGGTGTCGTATCCTTGCTCATACTTCTAGCCCCTGGATCCCAGCCTCAGGCTGGGCACACACGTGTGAAATCGACCAACAGAATCTCCCTAATCTCTTGATCTATAATAAGTATTCACACCAGTAAAGCTTGGTTTATTAGTATCAAGTGATGGGATTCTGACACTTCCCTTAATTCAGTCTAACGCGAACTCGAGAAAACGCAACAAGCGCAGGGTTACCTTTCAAGAATTCCTTTTACCAACAGGGACAGCACATATCATCGAGACGTCACCCAGGGTGATCCCAAGCTACTGTTATTATGTGATATTTCACTTGTTTTCTCATTTCAGACATGCTGTATGAGGTGCTTCCGGCTGGACAGGGACACTGCCCGAACAACCCAACCCGGAGAGACAATAGCGTCGGGCAGCTTCAACGGCTATCAAGGACGCACTGATTCAGTCGTCATCCGGTTCTTTTCCCGCTACTCATTTGGGAATCAGGCAGGGTGTGTGGGGCATGGCGGGTATTATTGCGACACGCCGGCCTTCTCAAGCAGCTTCCTGGCATAGATGGAAGGGATGGCATAGCTGATACCGCTCGGCTTGGCGAGGACGTTTTCCCTTCCCTCCTTGACGAATACCTTATTGACAATCCCGATTACGGCACCGGTTTCCGGATGGTACAGGGGACTGCCACTGTTGCCTGGATAGGCGGTGGCATCCAGTTGAAAGACACTATAGGGGTGACGCAGGCGACGGATCTGCGCCGAATCCAGCTGACTGGTCGAATTTGCCTGCAAGGCAATGGGCGTTATCGCACTGACAATCCCCCTATGGGTTACCGGGCTGAGACCAAAGATTATACCAAGCGGAAACCCGGTAAATGCGTACTCCTCACCTTCCCGAACCCGTGAAGACTGGCCCAGGGATAATGCCGGCAGCGGTTTTCCTTCAAACCTGAGCAGGACAAGGTCATGGGCCTCGTCAACCTTCACCTTCACCGCCTGGCGTGCCGTCGGGTTGTTGCCCTTGCCGGTGAACACAGCCAGATATTCCAGCTCGGCCGTGTTTATCTCCGCAGGGATCACATGCGAATTGGTAATCACGTGCCTACCGTCCCCGACAACAAAACCGGTACCGACGAGCTTGGCTGACGGGCGTCGCATTTTCTGCACGGTTCCGACACCGACAATGCCGGGAAGAATACGCTCGATCGTGTCCGGCAAGCCGGCCAGGCAAGGACCGCTCAGCATGATAAGGAACACAAGCGGCCATCTCAGCCCCCGGCTATGCCCATCAGATTTCCCTGCTTCAAAATGCCGCATGGTTTCTCCATCTGGATATCCAGAAATATTACCGTTTATCGGTCGCCGAAAACACGCTGGCAGCAAGCCTCTCATACCAGGAGAGATCCGGGAAAGCCGGGGGTTCTGCACTCCATGCTTGATTTTGACATTGAAAATCAGCATTTGAACAGCCTGCCACGGCGCCGCAACCCAGGCTTCAATACATACTGCCAAAATATCTTATTCCTGCCTCTGCTGTGAACAAGCCACAGGCAACACTTCATGGTTGGTAACTTGCCATAGCCCAGCGCCGCAGTCATCATAACCTTGATTACTTTCACAAAGCATGGGATCAGCCGCATGCTGCATGAGTACAGTATATACACGTTGATGCAAGCCAGAGCGGTGCCTGTGGCTCTTAAAGCATTATGGTCATATCCTGAACGAGTAGATGCACCTGCATGCTCAATATCATCAGTAACTCAATAAGGTCAGGTCGCACTCCTGTAACTGGCGGGGGCACACTGGCAAGACAGGAGCCTGCCGGCCTGTCTCAAGCCCCACCGGAAAAACCCCGCACATGAACTCCGCAAGAGTCGGTATCGTGGTCGGCATGACGGTGGCGGGGCTGGCTTTCGCCACCTGGCTCATCGAAAGTTTGCCGGGTATCCCCTACAACCTTCAGGAACTCGTAGCAAACCAAAATCCGGTCATGCAGGCCGTGCTGCTATCATGCACGCTGTACGCATTGTTCGGAATCCCCGCAGTGATTGCACGACTCGCACAACTATCGAGCCGCGCGATCCTGATACTACCCCTGCTGCTGATTGCAGAGACAGCCGTCTTGTGGCTGTTCCTGCGCAGCGCCGTGCCTGCCGAAAGCATCCATGACATTCTCGGAACACCGATCCTGGACTGGCCATGGGAATGGGAATACCTGTTTCGGTTGTCAGGACTGGTTATAGGCTCTGGCGTCATGCTCGCAGGCTCCTGCCTCCTGACAGCCACCTTACTCCGGACAAAACGCAGCAACCAATATCGCACGCTTGTTTCCTGGGCCATCCTGTCCGTGCCTCTGCTGGCGCTCTCTCACTGGATCATCGTCGAACAGGCGGCAACGGATAACCTGACCGAACTGATGGCCGGCGGGGGAAGCTGGCAGGCAACGCTGTTTATTGCCATGTGGATGGTGACCGCCGGACTGGCCGGGGCGCTGGTTTCTGCACGGCTTGCAAAGGGCCAGCCGTCAATCCTGTTTGTGGTGGTGCTCGTGCTACTGTCGTTCCCGGCTGCGTATGGCTGCCTGAGGCTGGGCCTTGAACAGGAGGTCCATAAATACGACCAGGTATTCTCCGCACTGCAGTTTTTGTTGAGTACCGACCGCGCCAACCTGGCCAGCGGGTTTGAATTGCTGGTTCGTTTCCTGATATTCCATTATGGAATGGTGCTGCTTGTTGCCGTCTTTCAGTACCCTTTCTGGGCGTATCGGCCCGCGCCACAATCAACCGGCAGCCCGCAGCGCAGACAGAAAATGCGGCGCGGACGTTACAGTTTCCCGCCCGGTTTCGCCGCCCCGATTGCCTATGGCTGTCTTGTTATCTACGGGACGCTGTATCCCTTCGACGCCTGGCAGGCTCCCCGGGGCGGTACGTTTGCCGGGGTGCTTGCCGCCTGGCCTGAACATGTCTCGCTGGCCGATATCTTCAGCAACGCCGTGGTATACCTGCCATTCGGACTTCTCCTGGCAATACCCTTGCGGAAGAGATTTTCTACGGCATCCTGCATTGGCCTTGTCAGTGCTGCCGGACTGTTACTGAGCTGGACGCTGGAGTACCTGCAGTATTCCATCCCGTTCAGAAACACATCCAGCCTGGATCTCGGGCTTAACATGCTGGGCACCGCTGCCGGCGCCGTCGTGGCACTGGTAGCAAGTCCGCAGCACGCCTTTGGCAATCGGCTACAGGCCTTGCGACACACCTGGTTTCAACCCGGCCGGGGGCCCAACGTCGCGCTCGCAGCGACCGGATTGTGGATACTGGCGTCGACCTTCCCGTTTGTCCCCTCGATCGACATCGGCAGTCTTCGGCAGGGTATCGCTCCCTTGTGGGCGACCCTGCAGAACCCCGCGTCGGTTTCCTTGCAACTCATTGCGGCCCACACACTGTCCTTCTTCGGCATCGGACAGCTTGTGATGCTTGCCGCAATCTCTGCATCCCGGATACGGGATGCCTACACAGGACTGCTGATCCTTATCGTGTTGCTGGCCGTTCCTGTCATGGAGCGGTCACTGGAAGCAGAAACACTGGTGGCTCTGCTTGCTGCAGTGTTTCTGCTGTATACGCTCGGCACCAGGAAATCGAAGCGGGGTTCTTTGCTGGCGTCCGCCGCAATCATTACCGCCTACATTGCCCAGAACCTGAACATGCCTGCCGGTATGGCTGAAGCACAGACCGCGACATTCAACTGGATGCCATTTGCAGGCCAGCTCGGCAACGTTACCCGGGGACTCGCCGATATACTCGAGAACAGCTGGCCATTCGTGGCGCTCGCCTATCTTGCCTGGAACTGGCTGGGGGGCAGGTTTTATCGTACAACGGCAGCAGGCGCCGCCCTCGTGTTTCTGGCCGTTCTTGCCATCAACCTGCTGCAGCAACTCATTCCGGGTCGCTACCCGGACATCACTGACGTCATCGTGGCAACCGCGGCCTGGCTGACCGCATGGCACCTGCTGCGACATCGAGCGGCGCCTGCTGCGACCGAACAGCCACGAGCGGAAACACGGAATACAATCGCGCCCCCGGCAACAAGACATGAGGCAACACTGCTTGTCACGGGAGTATTGCTGGCCCTGCCGCTTGCCAGCCTTCTCCTGGGGGCCATCGTTTCCCTGGGTGCGGCACCGGGGTCGCCGGGGCACGAACTGCAGGATCCGGGTGACCTCCCCCCGGCACCACTGACACAGTTTCACAACGAGCATCCGCGTCTGCCGGCACCGTCAGCGAATGATATCGCCACACTGCATTTACAGAATCCGGCCTACCTGAGACAGCTTGCACGCAAGGCAAATGGCGGGCGCGGCAATGCAGATGCTATCGTCAAGATGGCCTTTATCGAACCGGGCTCGCAGGACATC
>CBEULV010000162.1:0-4641 GCA_965544015.1 uncultured Gammaproteobacteria bacterium
ATAAAAGATTTTTTAAGCCAAAATAATTGGCAACAAAATATTATTACTGAATTAATCACCGGCAGGAGAATACATTTTCATAAACCAATGGAAACACATGATTGAGTTCTTAATATCTTTCTTGGCGTCTTTGCGTCTCTGCGCGAGATTCATTGTTATTTGACTCTGTGTTCTCCGTGAACTCTGTGGCAATAATCCAAAATCAATTATGAGCATGCAGACTGATGGGCAATAAAAACGCAACAACCGAATTCAAACCGCTCAACATCGCGGTACTGACCATATCCGACTCCCGCGATGAGAATACTGACACCAGCGGACAGGCACTGGTCGAGGGATTGCAGGCTGCCGGCCACACGCTTGCAGAGAAGTTGATCGTACCCGACGACATTTACGTCATCCGCCGTGAGCTATCGCGCTGGATCGCCGATGATACGGTGCAGGTTGTTATCAGCAGCGGTGGCACCGGACTGACCGGGCGCGATGGCACCCCTGAAGCCGTCACCCCGCTGTTCGACCGTACCATCGAGGGTTTCGGTGAATTGTTCCGCTGGCTGTCTTACCAGGAAGTCGGCACCTCTACCATCGCCTCGCGCGCCGTTGCCGGCGTAGCCAACGGCACCTTCGTATTCTGCCTGCCGGGTTCAACCAATGCCTGCAAGACTGGCTGGGGCAAGATCATCGAATCGCAGCTCGACTCGCGTAACCGTCCCTGCAATCTCAGCGAGCTGCTGCCAAGACTGACGGAGACCTGAAATGGCGACTGTCACGCCAGACAACTGCTTTTCAAGCACTGCCGACATGCTATCGGTCGATGATGCCATTGTAGAACTGCTTCAGTACGCACACGCTGTTACAGCAACCAAACACGTGCCACTGCAAGATGCCAACGGCCGTGTGCTGGCTACGGGCATTGGCTCACCCATCGACGTGCCCGGCTTCGATAACAGCGCCATGGACGGTTACGCGCTGCATACACGTGACCTGGAACTCGCACGGACAACCGGGCTGGCTATCACCCAGCGCATTCCGGCAGGCAGTACCGGCACACCGGTCGAGCCCGGCTGCTGTGCACGCATCTTTACCGGCGCACCGGTACCGGAAGGCACCAATGCCGTGGCTATCCAGGAAGTGTGTCGTATCGAGAACAACCGCCTGTTTCTCGACCAGGACATGCATGAGCAGGAAAACATCCGGCCGCGTGGCAACGACATTGCAGCTGGCGACACCATCCTTGAGCGCGGCACCCAATTGCGCGCCGCACAACTGGGACTGGCCGCCTCCGTCGGCGTGGATGCCGTCGACGTGTACCGTACTCTGAAGGTCGCCATCTTCTCCACCGGCGATGAACTGGTGGAGCCGGGCACACCACTGGCGGCAGGACAGATCTACAACAGTAACCGCTACCAGTTACGCGCCCTGCTGGAGTCACAGGGCTGCACGATCATCGATCTCGGCACCGTGCCGGACAGCTTCGACGCCACCCGGCAGGCATTGCTGTCGGGCGCGGAGCAGGCCGACCTCGTCATGACCAGCGGTGGTGTTTCGGTTGGCGAAGAGGACCACGTCAAGGCGGCGCTGGAATCAGTCGGCAAACTCACCCTGTGGCGCATACGCATGAAACCGGGCAAGCCACTCGCCTTCGGGCGCATTGGCGAAACGCCATTCATCGGCCTGCCGGGAAACCCGGTATCGGCATTCGTGACCTTCCTGCTGTTTGCACGGCCCTACCTGCAGGCGATGCAGGGGCGTGCCGGGAATGAACCCCTGAGCTACCCGGTACAGTCGGGTTTCAATTACCGCGCAAAGCAGCGCCGCGAGTATGTCCGGGTACGCCTTACTGGAGACCCGGCGACCGGCCTCACGGCAGAGACATACGCAAGACAGGGGTCGGATGTGATGAGTTCCATTGCCTGGGCCGACGGTCTGGTCGAGATTCCCGAGGGCGCCAGCATACAAGCGGGTGACACCGTCCGTTTTCTGCCGTTTGCGGAGTGGGCCCGATGAGCAAGCTGTCCCACCTCGACGCACACGGCAATGCACATATGGTCGATGTCAGTGACAAGCCGGAAACACTGCGCGTGGCCCGCGCCGAGGCCTTTGTGTCGATGCAACCGGAAACCCTGCGCCTGATCGCGGACGGTGGACATAAGAAAGGCGACGTACTGACCGTGGCGCGCATTGCCGGCATCCAGGCAGCCAAGCGCTGCGCGGAATTGATCCCGCTCTGCCACCCGTTGCCATTGAACGGCATCGACGTGGAACTGTCGCTGGATAGTGCCAATCACCGTGTCCGGATCACAACGCAATGCCGCGTGACCGGCGCAACCGGCGTGGAAATGGAAGCACTGACGGCTGCGTCGATTGCCGCACTCACGATCTACGACATGTGCAAGGCGGTTGACCGCGGCATGGTCATCAGCAACGTGCGCCTGCTGCACAAGTCCGGCGGACGCAGTGGCGAGTGGAACGCGGACGGGGAGACCTGAATGGTACGCCTGCGCTATTTCGCCAGACTGAGGGAAACACTGGGTGTTGGTGACGAGCAAGTGGAGTTACCGGGCAGCGTCAGTGACCTGTCCGGACTCACCCACTGGTTACAAAGCCGGGATGACACCTGGAAGCAGGCGCTGGCAGACAACCGGCTGCATGTAGCCATCAACCAGGAAATTGTCAACGCAAACCCCCCCGTCAACGATGGCGACGAGGTGGCCTGGTTCCCGCCCGTGACCGGTGGCTGAATGATTCGTGTACAGCAACAGGATTTCGACCCCGGCATGGAACTCGAACAGCTGCGCGTGCGCTGTGCCGGCAGGGCCGGGGCCGTGGTCAGTTTTACCGGGCTGGTGCGTGATCTGAATGACGGCGACTCGGTCAGCCGGCTCACACTGGAGCACTATCCCGGAATGACCGAGAAGGCGCTGGCTGACATCGAGGAGAAGGCCATGGACCGCTTTCAGCTGGTGGATGCCGTTATCATCCACCGCGTCGGCCCACTGGGCCCGAATGACCGCATCGTGTTTGTCGCTGCGGCCAGCGCGCATCGCAAGGATGCCTTTCGCGCCTGTGAATACCTGATAGACACCCTGAAGACAGAGGCCCCGTTCTGGAAACAGGAAGATACCCCCTCCGGAAAACGCTGGGTCGCTGACTGAAGAAGGGGACAGATTTATTTTTTAACACCCTTCTCCCCCTTTGCACGGCAAGTGGTAATCTTGCCCTGAATTAATTCAGCTCCCTTTTCTCTTCTCTCTGGCTGGAGGCCGCTGTGGATTCAACCCGTCGCATGGAAACGATGGCCGGTATCGCCTTGCTGACGCTACTGGTCATCGGCAGCATATTGGTGCTGCGCCCGTTCATTGCCTCGCTGATCCTGTCCGCCATCCTCGCCTATGCCTCGTGGCCGGTCTACGAATGGCTGCTGAACCGGCTACACAAGCGACCCGGTGCAGCGGCATTCGTCATGACACTGCTGCTGTTGCTGACCCTGGTCACGCCATTTGCGATTATGGGTGTGAGCCTGGCCGAAAATGCAGCGGAACTGCTGCGCCGCATGAGCGAAACCCTGAACGAACCACTCCCGCCACCACCGCTGTGGCTGGGTGGAATACCGCTCGCCGGCACTTATCTCGAGGGAAAATGGCTGCTACTGATGCAGGAAGAGGAAGGGGCGCTGTTACTGCAATTGCGTGAATATATTTTGCAACTGCCACTGCGAGAGTGGGGCATCAGGGCCGGTGCAGCCCTTGGCCAGGGCGTGGTACTGATTGCCTTCAGTGTAATGATCTGCTTCTTCTTTTACCGTGACGGCCCGGCCATCACCGGGCGCGTGCAGGCCGTGATGGAACGTCTTACCGGGCACCGTGCCAAGTCATTGATCGAGGTGACCGCCGGCACCGTATCGCGGGTAGTAAACGGCATCCTCGGTACCGCACTGGCACAGTCGGTACTGGCACTGATCGGCTTCCTGATTGCCGGCGTGCCGGGCGCCATGCTGCTTGGCCTGCTGACGTTCTTCCTGTCCATCATCCCGATGGGGCCACCGCTGGTGTGGGCGCCGGCGGCAATCTGGCTGTATTTCCAGGGCGAAACCGGCTGGGCCATTTTCCTTGTGGTCTGGGGCGTGGTACTGATCAGCAGTATCGACAACGTGGTCAAGCCCTACCTGATCAGCCGCGGCGGATCGCTGCCGCTACTGCTGGTGTTCCTCGGTGTGCTCGGTGGGCTGCTCGCCTTCGGCTTTATCGGTGTATTCCTTGGGCCGGTTATCCTCGCCGTGTCCTACGCGCTGCTGTCCGAGTGGCTGCGACCGGCGCAAGCACCCGGCAGCACTGAAGACTCGGCCGACGTCTAACGGACCAAGGAGTCAGCTTCAGGAGATCGTTTCGCTGGCCGCTTCCGGCTTCCATGCCTCCCGGCGGCGATGGACGGGAAGTCCGAGTGTCGCAAAGCACAGGGATGTGCGAGAGCGACCACTCGTACATCCCTGTACATCGCACTCGCAATGACAAATTGAGGTAAAAAGGACTAGCTATGCCTTGGCTTGCCAAGGTGGATGGCGCGATTATCAATGGCCAGTGCCGCCTCAGGAAACGCGGCGGACAGGGTCGGGTGGGCGCACACCGTGCGGGAGTTGTCTTC
>CBEULV010000163.1:0-4610 GCA_965544015.1 uncultured Gammaproteobacteria bacterium
CCATAATTACACTTTTTCGGGCTGGGTTCCCGCCTGCGCGGGAACGACGATATTTTTCTTATTCATGGTCTTGCCAAGGTGATATTCAAGGTTAACGAACAGAAGTGGCACAGAACAAAGATATACAAGAGGGAGTGGTTACATGGATGGCAGTAGCCGGACTGTGGCTACTGGCCACGCTGACCGGTCTGCTGACCCGGCCGTTGATCCCGGTGGACGAATTGCGTTATGCCGCAGTGGCCTGGGAAATGTGGGCGCGTGGCGATTTCCTGGTGCCGTACCTCAATGGTGAGCCCTATAGCCACAAACCCCCGCTGTTTTTCTGGCTGGTCCATGCCGGCTGGTGGCTGTTTGGCGTCAGCGAGTGGGTACTGCGTGCCGTTGCGCCGATTCTGACCCTGTTGATTCTGCTGGTGAGTGCGTTGCTGGCGCGGCAGTTGTGGCCGCAGGATGCCGTCACTGCCCGCCAGGTTCCCGCGGTGCTGTTTGCGAGTGTCTTCCTGGTGGCCTTTTTTACCTGGGTGCAAATCGACCTGTTGCTGGTGCTGTGTGTGCTATTGGGCGTGCTGGGAATTGTCATCGCGGCGCGGCAGCGTAGTTCCGGCTGGTTGCTGACCGGTGTTGCGATTGGCCTGGGGCTGCTTGCGAAGGGCCCGGTCATCCTGCTGCACGTGTTGCCGGTGGCATTGCTGGCGCCGCTCTGGTTGCCGCCCACTGCACGCCACGGCTGGACATGGTATGCCGCTATCGTGGCCAGCGTGCTCATGGGTGTGGCGATAGCACTGGCCTGGGCACTGCCGGCGGCACAGGCCGGCGGCGAGGCCTATCGTGAGGCCATCTTCTGGGGGCAGACCGCCGCACGCGTGGTTGACTCGTTTGCCCATGCACACCCGGTCTGGTGGTACCTGCCCTGGTTGCTGCTGCTGTTTGCCCCCTGGATATGGCTGCCCTGGCTGTGGCGCGCGGCCCGGCATTGCTGGCAACAACGCGACAGCGGCATGCGCTTCTGCCTCACCTGGCTGGTGAGTGTGTTCATCCTGCTGTGCCTGGTCAGTGGCAAGCAGCTGAAATACCTGTTGCCGCTGTCGCCCGCATTTGCCCTGCTGGTGGCGCATGTGATTGGCCGCATGCCGCAGCGTCCGTTGTTGCACAGGCCCTGGCTGCTGGCCGGCCTGCTGGCAGGGCTGGGCATCATCGGCATGGTGGCACCGTTCGTACTCGACAATGCGCCGTGGTTGAACGATGTGCATCCGCTGTGGGGAGGATTGCTGGTATTGCTGGCTCTGCTGTTGCTGTGCCTGCCGCCGGCCCTGCCGGACCGGTTCCCGCTGCGCATGCTGGCACTGTCGGTATGCGTGGTCTGCATCGGGGAGCTCGGGGTGCTGCGCATCGGGGCGCCGGCCTATGACCTCAAGCAGGCCAGCCAGTTGCTGGCACTGGCGCAGGCAGAGGGCAGGCCGGTGGCGCTGCTGGACCGGTACCACGGGCAATTCGGTTTTTACGGGCGACTGACAGAACCCCTCGTGCAGCTGCAACCGGAGCAGGCGCATGCCTGGGCGCGACAGCATCCACGTGGCTATCTGGTTATCACGGATCGGAGGTCCGCGGCAGCACCGCTACCGGCCCTGTTTGCCCAGTCCTACCAGGGAGGGTATCTTGCCATCCTCGATGCCGCCGTTGTGGCGGAGAGTGACCTGCCGCTGCCCTGATGGTGGTGGCATTATCCCGAGAGAAAAGGCCATGACGACTGCCCGACTGCCACTGCTGGTCCTGAAAAAGAATGAACAACGCCGCCTGCAGGCGGGGCACCTGTGGGTCTACAGCAATGAAGTCGACACGCGCAAGACGCCGTTGACCGCCCTGCAACCCGGCGAGCCCGTCATAGTCCAGGCAGCGTCGGGCAAGGCGCTGGGTACGGCCTACGTGAATCCGCATTCGCTGATCTGTGCGCGCCTGTTCAGTCGCCGTGCCAATGCACGGCTGGATGCCGCCCTGCTGGAGCGGCGGCTGCGTTCGGCCCTTGAGTTGCGCACGCAGTTGTTTGCCGAACCGTACTACCGGCTGGTGTTTGGTGAAAGCGATGGCCTGCCGGGTCTGGTGGTGGACCGTTACGGCGAGACGCTGGTCGTGCAGGTCACCACCGCGGGCATGGAGCGGGTCAGTGCCGTGATGATCGATGTGCTGCAGCAGGTGATCGGGCCGACCGGCATCCTGTTGCGCAACGACAGCCCGGTGCGTGTGCTGGAAGGGCTGCCGCTGGGTACCGAGGTAATCGGCAGCGTGCCTGACAGTGTGCTGCTGGAAGAGGGTGGGGTGCGCTTTCACGTGCCGCTTGGCAGCGGGCAGAAGACCGGCTGGTTTTTTGACCAGCGCAGCAACCGGCTGGCGCTGCACAAGTATGTCAGGGACAAGCAGGTGCTGGATGTGTTCAGCTATGTCGGCGCCTGGGGCCTGCAGGCGGCCCACGCCGGGGCGGCACAGGTGACCTGTGTGGATGCCTCCGTGCCGGCGCTGGATGTACTGCAGCAGACCGCCCGCGATAATGACCTGCAGTCCGCACTGCAGGTGCAGGCGGGGGACGCCTTTGATGTCATGCAGGTGCTGCGTAGCGAGCGCCGCCAGTTCGATGTGGTCATCGTTGACCCGCCGGCATTTATCAAGCGTCGCAAGGATATTCGCAAGGGCGAGCAGGGCTATGCCCGTCTCAACAACCTGGCGCTGGAACTGTTGGCGCCGGGGGGTATCTTGGTATCATGCTCCTGCTCCATGCATCTGGCGGAATCACGGTTGCAACACATCCTGCTGCAGGCAGCCGTTAGGCAGGGTCGCCAGTTGCAGATCCTGGAGCGCGGTTTCCAGTGTATGGACCACCCGGTGCACCCGGCCATAGTGGAAACCGCCTATCTCAAGGCGCTGTTCTGCCGCGTTCCGGCGTGACCGCTACAGGAATATAAAACGATAATGCTGACCTACCCGAATATCGATCCCGTTGCCATCTCCATCGGTCCGCTGGAGGTGCACTGGTATGGCCTGACGTACCTGGTTGCGTTCATCGCCGGCTGGTGGCTGGGGCTGGTGCGTACCCGGCGCCCGGGAACGGCGTGGCGTGCTGCCGAGATCAGTGACCTGGTGTTTTATTTTGCACTCGGTGCCGTGCTTGGCGGGCGTATCGGCTACACACTGTTTTATAACGCTGGCGCCTTCCTGGAAGACCCGCTGGTGATCATCCGCATCTGGCAGGGCGGCATGTCCTATCACGGCGGCATGCTCGGTGTATTCGTTGCAATGTGGCTGTATGCGCGCCATACCGGGCGTACGTTCTTCCTGGTTACCGACTTCATGGCGCCACTGGTGCCGATCGGTCTGGGTGCCGGCCGGCTGGGCAACTTTATCAATGGCGAGCTATGGGGGCGGCCGACAGACCTGCCTTGGGGTATGGTGTTTCCTTTTGTCGATGCGCAGCCGCGCCATCCCTCCATGCTCTATGAACTGTTGCTGGAAGGCGTGCTGTTTTTCATTATCCTGTGGCTGTTTTCGCGCAAACCGCGTCCGACCATGGCGGTATCAGGCCTGTACCTGATTTGTTATGGTGTGTTCCGCTTTGCGGTGGAGTTCGTGCGTGTACCGGATGCCCATATCGGCTACCTGGCGCTTGACTGGCTGACCATGGGGCAAATCCTGTCGCTGCCCATGATCATTATCGGTATCGCGTTTTACGCCTATGCCTTGCGGCGCACCGATGGCAGGGTTAGCTGGTAATAACAACCTTGAATTGAGATGAAACAATACCTCGAACTGATGCGCCACGTGCGCGACCACGGCACCCGCAAGGAAGACCGCACCGGCACCGGCACCGTCAGCGTGTTCGGTTACCAGATGCGCTTTGACCTCGCTGACGGCTTCCCGCTGGTGACCACCAAAAAACTGCACCTGCGCTCCATTATTCACGAGCTGCTCTGGTTCCTGAAAGGTGACACCAATATCCGCTATCTGCAGGACAACAAGGTCAGCATCTGGGACGAATGGGCCGATGAGAACGGTGATCTTGGCCCGGTGTACGGTTCCCAATGGCGTTCCTGGCCAGCCGCCGACGGCCGCCACATCGACCAGGTCAGCCAGGTTATTGACCAGATCAGAAACAACCCGGATTCGCGCCGCATTATCGTCAGTGCCTGGAATGTTGGCGAGATCGACAACATGGCATTGCCGCCGTGTCATGCCTTCTTCCAGTTCTACGTGGCGAACGGGCGGTTGTCCTGCCAGCTGTACCAGCGCAGTGCCGATATCTTCCTGGGGGTGCCATTCAATGTTGCCTCCTACGCGCTGTTGCTGCAGATGATGGCGCAGGTCACCGGTCTCGAGGCCGGTGATTTCGTGCATACCTTCGGCGATGCGCACCTGTACCTCAATCACCTGGAGCAGACCGACCTGCAACTTGCGCGCACGCCGCACGCATTGCCGAAGATGCGGATCAACCCGGATGTGCAGGACCTGTTCGCGTTTACCTTTGATGATTTCGAGCTTGTCGGCTACGACCCGCAACCGCACATAAAAGCCCCGGTCGCGGTATGAAAATATCCATCGTTGTCGCGATGGCGGACAATCGTGTC
>CBEULV010000164.1:0-4542 GCA_965544015.1 uncultured Gammaproteobacteria bacterium
CGTGGGCAGCAAGGCGCCTGATTTTCACCTGGTCGACGGCAAGCTGAACGATGTGCGGCTGGCGGATTACCGTGGCAAGAAGATCCTGATGAATATCGTGCCCAGCCTGGACACACCGACCTGTGCGACCTCGACCAGTAAATTCAACCAACATGCAGCCGGTCGTGATGACGTGGTCATGCTGGTGATTTCGGCGGACCTGCCGTTTGCACAGGGGCGTTTTTGCGGCGCGGAAGGTATAGAGAATATTATCCCGCTGTCGCTGATGCGTACCCGCGGCTTTGCCAAGGATTACGGCGTGTTGATTACCGACGGCCCGCTGGCCGGGGTTACCGCGCGCGCGGTCGTGGTGGTGGATGCCGACGGCACGGTGCGTTACACGCAGCTGGTGCCGGAAATTTCCGATGAACCGGATTACCAGGCGGCACTGGCGGCTTTATAAGCGGGTGCGGGAACGTGCGTGAATGGTACAAGGACCGTCATCCCCGCCCCCGCCTTCGCGGGGGCAGGCTCCGGCGGGAATCCAGCCCGGAAAAGTGTGCGATTGTTTATGGCTGGATCCCCGCCTGCGCGGGGATGACAATGAATAACTCGCAGTCAATCTTCACAGTTGTGGAAAATATATGGATGCAATAAAGAAATGTTGATATTTGAACACTCACACCCCGGTCGCCGTGCCCTGGCACAGGCGCCACACCAGCCCACGGAAACACCGGATATTCCGGCCGGGTTGCTGCGTGAAGAACCGCCGTTGTTGCCGGCCACCTCGGAAATGCAGGTGGTCCGTCACTACACGCGTCTGTCGCAGAAGAATTTCTCCATCGACACCCAGTTCTACCCGCTGGGTTCCTGCACCATGAAGTACAATCCGCGTGCCTGCAACCGGCTTGCCATGCTGCCGGGTTTCCTCGCCCGCCATCCGCTGGCACCGGTATCGATGGGGCAGGGCTTCCTTGCCTGCATGTATGAGTTGCAGGAAATGCTCAAGCATGTGACCGGCATGCCGGTGGTATCACTCTCTCCGGCTGCCGGTGCGCAGGGCGAATTTACCGGCGTGGCCATGATCCGTGCCTATCACGATGCCAATGGGGATACCGCGCGCAATGAAATCCTGGTGCCGGATGCTGCGCACGGTACCAACCCGGCTACTGCGGTCATGTGCGGTTACAAGGTGCACGAGATTCCCACTGATCAAAATGGTGATGTGGATATGGAGGCACTGCGCGAGGCGGTTGGCCCGCATACCGCGGGCATCATGCTGACCAATCCGTCCACGCTGGGTGTGTTTGAGCGCCGTATCGAGGAGATTGCCGCCATCATCCACAAGGCCGGTGGTCTGCTGTACTACGATGGCGCGAACCTGAATGCCATTCTTGGCAAGGTGCGTCCGGGTGACATGGGCTTTGACGTCATTCACATGAACCTGCACAAGACCTTCTCGACGCCGCATGGCGGCGGTGGTCCGGGTGCCGGCCCGGTAGGCGTCAGCAAGCGACTGGAGCCGTTTCTGCCGGTGCCGCTGGTGGGTTACGACGGCGACGAATACTACTGGATTACCGAGGATGTACGGCCGCAGAGTATCGGGCGCTTGTCGGCCTTCATGGGCAATGCCGGCGTGCTGATGCGTGCCTATGTCTATGCGCGCATGCTCGGTAGCGAGGGCATGCATCGCGTCGCCGACTATGCCACGTTGAATGCCAATTACCTCATGGCGCGGCTCACCGAGGCCGGCTTTGATGTGGCGTTCCCGGGACGTCGTGCGACACACGAATTTATCGTGACCCTGAAGCGCCAGCAGAAGGAACTGGGCATTACCGCGATGGATTTTGCCAAGCGCCTGCTGGATTACAATTTTCATGCCCCGACCACCTACTTCCCGCTGCTTGTACCCGAGTGCCTGCTGATCGAGCCAACCGAGACCGAGACAAAAGAGGAACTCGACGGTTTCGTCGATGCCATGATCCGTATCAAGCAGGAAGCGGAGAACAGTCCGGAACTGCTCAAGGAGGCGCCACACACACAGCCGGTGCGACGGCTTGATGAAGTGCGTGCTGCCAAGCAGCTCGACCTTGCGTGGCATCCGGCGGAAGGGTAATTTTTAATCGCACTACAGGAGTGCAGGTCATTCGCGAAAATATATAGTCATTCCCGCGGAAGCGGGAATCCAGCCTGGAACAATGTGCGAAAATTTATGGCTGGGTCCCCGCCCCCGCCTTCGCGGGGGCAGGCTCTGCGCGGGGATGACAAGGAAGAAATCGTGAATGCGACAAGCCTCCCGCAAACCTACAAGGGATAGAAAATGTCAGCACTGATCTGTGGTTCGTTTGCCTATGACACCATCATGGTGTTCCATGACCAGTTCAAGAATCACATCCTGCCGGACAAGGTGCATATCCTGAACGTCTCCTTCCTGGTGCCGGACATGCGGCGTGAGTTCGGTGGCTGTGCCGGGAATATTGCCTACAACCTCAAGTTGCTGGGTGGTGAGCCGGTGCCGATGGGTACAGTCGGCAGCGACTTTGGTCCGTATGCCGAGTGGATGGATGTTCATGGCATTGACCGACGTCACGTCACGCAGCTGGAGAATGTTTACACTGCGCAGGCCTTCATCACCACCGACATGGATGACAACCAGATCACCGCCTTTCACCCCGGGGCGATGGATGGCGCACATGTCAACCGGACCCAGGATGCGCAGAATATTTCCATCGGCATCGTCTCGCCGGACGGCCGCCAGGCGATGATAGAGCATGCCGCCCAGTTTGCCGAAAGCGGTATTCCCTTTGTTTTCGACCCGGGTCAGGGGCTGCCGATGTTTGGCGGCGAGGAGCTGAGTACCTTTATCGACCAGGCCAGCTGGGTGAGTGTCAACGATTATGAGTTACAACTCCTGCAGGAGCGCACCGGCCTGTCACCGCACGAGATAGCGGACCGTGTGGAGGCGCTGGTAGTTACGCTGGGTGGCGAGGGTTCCCATATCTATACCGACGGGCGGCGCATCGATATCCCGGTTGCGCAGGCGAGTGTGCTCAATGATCCGACCGGCTGTGGTGATGCCTATCGCGGCGGCCTGCTATACGGCCTGATGAACGGGCTGGACTGGGAAACAACCGGGCGTATTGCCGCGTTGATGGGCGCCATAAAGATCGAACAGCACGGCACCCAGAATCATCGCTTCACGGGCGATGAATTCCGCGCGCGTTACCGGAACAGTTTCGGAGTGGCGCTGGATTAGGACAGGGCGAGGCGGGTAAAGAGCGCCGTCCCTGGCGCCATTCCCTCCCTGATCTCTTTGAGCGTTCACAGTCAGCTTGACAGATTTTCTGCGCAGTCAGAATAAGCCGGAACGGCTAGTACAAAAGTAGTACCAGGTATCTGCCTGATGCAGCCTGCTCAGCTTGCCTGTATATCACGTTCCATTTGCACGAGCAGGTTATCCAGCCGGTCCAGCGCTTCGTTCACTTTCTGCGTTGTGCCTGCGTCACGGTTTCCTTCAAGCGATCTGAATATGTCGGTAAATTCTGTCAGTTGAAAATACTGTACCAAACCCTTCAACTGATGCACATGTTCTGCAAATTGTGCCTG
Organism: uncultured Gammaproteobacteria bacterium; assembly: GCA_965544015.1. Taxonomy (GTDB): domain Bacteria; phylum Pseudomonadota; class Gammaproteobacteria; order UBA9214; family UBA9214; genus UBA9214. The sequence goes on from CBEULV010000164.1 coordinate 3,586, forward strand.
GTCACCTGAATCGGTGGCCTTGCGCAGTGCGTTCAGTTGCCTGCCAAGCTCCTGTTGCAGGCGCTTCTGAAAACCGGGTGGTAGCCCGGCTGTATCCCGGCTGCCGGTATCTGTATCCGAATGCAGCGGTTTGCACCACTTGTTCAGTATGTCGAGCAGCTTCTGTTCCGATACGGGCTTGAACAGAATGTCATCCAGTCCAAATGACTGCAGGTGCTGGTCGTTGTCGACAAATACATCCGCCGTCAGGGCGATTATTGGCGTCAGGCGGTTCTTGCCATTGCGGATCTGTTGCGTTGCCTTTATGCCACCCATGACCGGCATGTGTATATCCATTAAGACAAGATCAAACAACCTCTTTTCTGCCTGTTGACAGGCCTCCTCGCCATTTACAGCCACGGTGACATGGACACCTAGATTGCCCAGCAACTCGCTGAACAGTTGCTGGTTGAAGCGGTTGTCCTCGGCAACAAGGATATTCTGGCAGACATGGTCTTCAGGCATACCGGGGTCTGGTGTGGCTGTGTCTGTGGTGGCAGAGGCTCCATGTTCCAGTGACAGCATTTTTCTGACCTGGCGCAACAGCCGGTCACTGCGTGGCGGTTTGGACAGGATGCACATGCGTTCCTGTTCAAGACAGGTTGGCTGATCAAGCAACTCATCACCGATCAGTACCAGCGCCGGAGAGTTACATATACGTCGTTCGTCTTTCAGCCAGGCTTCGCGCGGAATGCCGCTATATTCATCGTATGAGAGCCCCATGACCAGCAGATCGCAGCAAGAACCCTGCTGGGCATTGGCAGCAATCATTTCCAGTAGCCTGGTTCGGTCCGATGTATTGAAGACTGTTGCACCCAGGGTCAGAAAGCGGTTTCTTAATGCGCGCAGGCTGAACGGGTTGTGGTCATAGACCAGCACCCTCTTACCGGTCAAAGGTCGCCTGGTGCTATCCTCCGC
>CBEULV010000165.1:0-4527 GCA_965544015.1 uncultured Gammaproteobacteria bacterium
ATAGTTACCTCCAGACCGGCATGGTTTTTCCGGTCCCTACAGATAGGCCTTGGCCTCTTCACCCGGATCGGGCATGCCGGCAATACGCCATGCCTCGCGTTCACTGCGGAACAGCCTGTCCACGCAGTATTTTCCCAGGTGATGCTCGTTACAGATATGGCTGAACGCTGGCAGGGCAGCGCCAAATCGGTGATAGTGATCACGCAGTGCGTGGATGATCACCCAGTGATCATGAGTCAATTCAGGCATACCATCCTGGTGTGCAATTGCTGACGCAATTGCCGTGGTCCACGATTGTGGGTTGTACAGAAATCCATCAGGATTCAGGAGGGAATCAAGGCGTATATTTGCAGGGTTTGTTTCATTCATCACGTGTTACCTCGGTACTGCCTGAACTTGATATATGTATCCTGTGTTGCTGTATACCCTTAACATTAGATTACGGCACTTGTTTGTCAATTGTCGTTCCTTTCATCACGTACTTGCACATGCCCGTCATGGATGCGTACAGCAAAGTGGGTAACGTCTTCATAAGCAGGCGGTGCCGTGACCTTGCCCGTGCGCAGGTCAAAGCGAGCGCCGTGCCGTGGACACTCGATTTCAAAGCCTTCAACTTCCCCCTCGGCCAGTGTTCCGCCATCATGAGTACAGACATCCTGAATGGCGTAATAGTGACCACCGATGTTGAATACGGCTACTTCTGTGCCATCCACGTCAACCAGGCTGACACTGCCTTCCGGCAGCTTGGTTACAGCATCGATATTTACCCAATCGTGCATGTTTCCTCCAGACGGGGACAGACCACGATTTCCTGTTCCTTTTTGTACGTTGACGCTTTGTTTCAAGTGGAAATCGTGGTCTGTCCCCTTTTACAGGCAAATCAATCAAACATCCCCAGCGTCAGGCGCGCAGTTTCGGTCATGCGCGATTTGTCCCACGGCGGATCCCACACCAGTTCCACGCACACCTCACTGACTTCCGGCAGTTCGCGCACTGCGCACTCCACCGTACCCGGAAAGGTCTGTGCAACCGGACAGCCTGGCGCGGTGAGGGTCATTTTGATATGTACCTTGCCGGGCTGTGGATCGACGTTTATGTCATAGATCAGGCCCAGGTCGTAGATATTGACCGGCAATTCCGGGTCATACACCGTGCGCAATACACCGACGACCTGTTCGGTCAGCAGGGTGTGCAAAAGACTGGCAGGTTCAGTCGTCATCGGGGGTGGGGCAGAGTTCAGTGGCCATCGGTTCGGTGCAGACCGTTTCGTCGTCCTGGTCGAGCGCGGCGCGCAGGGTATGCCAGGGCAGGGTGGCGCACTTGATGCGCATGGGATACTCGTGCACACCGCCGAGTACCACGAGCTTGCCGACGTCACCGGCCGGCGCCTCTTCCGTCAGCAGGTTGTGCATCGAGCGGAACAGTTCGCGGGCTTGCTGCTCGGTCTTGCCCTTGACGGCCTCGGTCATCAACGAGGCGGAAGCCGTGGAAATTGCGCAGCCCACGCCTTCGAAACTGATATCCTCGATGACCCCGTCGCTCACCTGCAGGTGCACGCTGAATTCATCGTTACATACCGGGTTGAAGCCGCGTGCATGCCGGTTGGCCGCGACCGGTGCGCAGGCGAAGTTACGCGGGTTACGGTTATGGTCGAGGATCATTTCCTCGTACAGGTCACGTAGATGGTCCATGTTGAGCTCCGTATTCATCTTCAATGACGTGGCACATCCTGCAAAATGGCCACACTCCCGGTGAGGCGCTCGGCCAGTTGCTGTTGTAAATAGTGTCGTACGGGATCAAGGTGCATACGATCCAGCACATCGGCGGCAAAGGCATAGATCAGCAGGCTGCGTGCGCCGTCTTCATCCAGTCCGCGTGAGCGCAGATAGAACAGTGCCTCTGCATCCAGTTCACCCACCGTGCAGCCGTGCGTGCATTGCACGTCATCGGCATATATCTCGAATTGCGGTCGTGCATCGGCCTCGGCATTATCGGACAGCAACAGGCTGTGGTTGCTCTGCTGCGCCTGCGTCTGTTGTGCGCCCGGGTGTACCACGATGCGTCCGCTGAATACCGTGCGCGAACGGTCATCGAGAATACCCCTGTACCATTCGTTGCTGGTCGCCTGTGGCTGGTGGTGCTCAATGCGCGTGTGGTTGTCCACATGCTGTTGACCGTGCGTCAGGGTCAGGCCATTCAGGTTGCATTGCGCCCCCCGGCCGTTGAGGTCGACCTGCAGTTCATTGCGCACCAGCCGGCCGCCCAGTGCGATACTGTGCGCATCCAGGTGGCTGTTGCGGTCTTGCTGTACATACAGGCCACCGATGTGTGTGGCCGCTGCCGCTTCCTGTTCCAGCTTGTAATGCGCCAGTGTTGCGTTTTCATCCAGCACAATTTCCGTGACGGTATTGGTCAGGCTGGTGGCATCATTCAATGCCACCCAGGACTCGATCACAGTGGCCGCACTGCCAGGCCCGGCCTGGATGACATTCCTCACTGTCGTCATGCAGTCTGCCTGCCCGGTATTGATGAACAGCAGGTGTACCGGTTGCTCCAGTACGGCATCCCGTTCCAGCCTTATAAAGGCACCGTCCTGCAGGAAGGCCGTGTTCATGGCATCGAACCCCGGCCTGTCCGTGCCGAGGGTATGACCCAGTACAGTCTCGAGTTCATCCGGGCTGTGTTCCATGACCGTTGCCAGGCTGGTCAGCGTGACGCCATCGAGCCAGGTCGGGAACGGACACAAGTTTGGGGCATAGCGGCCATCTACAAACACCAGCCGGTGCATCGGTTCATGATCGAATAGCCACGGTTCCAGTGCGGCCTCATGTATTTCTCCGGGGGCAACCGGTGGCGAGAACGAATGCCGTTTCAGGCTGCGCAGGTCGGTGTATTTCCATTCCTCGACACGCGTGTCCGGAAATGCGTGCTGTTGAAATTCAGTCATGGCCTGGTCGCGCATACGTGAAATCCACGGCGCGCCGGCACCCGGCAGGTGATTCTGCAAACGTTTATAGGTGTCCCGGTAGGTCAACTGCGGATTACTCATGGTGTTGCTCCTGCCGCTGCCTCCGTCAGCCAGCCATAGCCGCGCTGCTCCAGTTCCTGTGCCAGTTCCGGCCCGCCGGATTTCACCAGGCGACCGTTGGCGAGTACATGTACGAAGTCGGGCTTGATGTAATTCAGAAGGCGCTGGTAATGGGTTACCACCAGGAACGCCCGCTCGGGATTGCGTAAGCTGTTGACTCCGTTGGCGACCACCTGCAGGGCATCGATGTCCAACCCGGAATCGGTTTCGTCGAGGATTGCCAGGCGCGGTTCCAGCACCAGCAGTTGCAGAATTTCGTTGCGTTTCTTTTCGCCGCCCGAGAAGCCGGTGTTGACGGGGCGGTACAGCAGCTCCTCGTCCATCTGCATCAGGCCCAGTCGCGCCTTCACCAGGGTAAGGAAATCCATGGCATCGAGTTCCGGCTCGCCACGGGCCTTGCGAATGGCATTGAGCGCGGTCTTGAGGAAATAGACGTTGCTGACGCCGGGGATTTCCACCGGGTACTGGAAGGCCAGAAAGATCCCGGCACGGGCTCGTTCCTCGGGTTCCAGTGCCAGCAGGTCCCGATGGTCATAAAGAATACTGCCGCGGGTGATTTCGAACTGCTTGTGCCCGGCCAGCACGTGCGCCAGTGTGCTCTTGCCGGAACCGTTCGGGCCCATGATGGCGTGCACCGTACCGGCCTTGAGAGTGAGGTCAATGCCATTGAGGATGGGCTTGTCCTCTACCGAGACATGCAGGTCTTTGATGGTCAGCATGACTTTATTACCCCACCGCACCTTCCAGGTTAACGCCGAGCAGCTTCTGTGCCTCGACGGCGAACTCCATCGGCAGTTCATTGAATACCTGCTTGCAGAAGCCGTTGACGATCAGGGTCACGGCATCTTCCGCCGACAGGCCGCGCTGGCGGCAATAGAACAGCTGCTCCTCGCCGATGCGCGAGGTACTGGCCTCGTGTTCGACGCGTGCCGTCGGGTTCTTTACCTCGATGTAGGGGAAGGTGTGTGCGCCACACTGGTCGCCAATCAGCAGGGAGTCGCACTGGGTGTAATTGCGTGCGCCGTCTGCGCCCTTGAGCACCTTGACCAGTCCGCGGTAGGCGTTCTGCCCCTGGCGCGCCGAGATGCCCTTGGAGATGATGGTGCTGCGCGTGTTCTTGCCGATGTGGATCATCTTGGTGCCGGTGTCGGCCTGCTGGAAATTGTTGGTCATGGCGACCGAGTAGAACTCGCCGACCGTGTTGTCGCCCTCAAGGAGGACGCTGGGGTATTTCCAGGTGATCGCCGAGCCGGTTTCGACCTGCGTCCAGGAGATGTGCGCATTCTCGCCGCGGCAGGCACCGCGCTTGGTGACGAAGTTAAAGATACCGCCACGCCCCTGTTCGTCGCCCGGGTACCAGTTTTGCACGGTGGAATACTTGATCTGTGCGTCCTTCAGTGCGACCAGCTCAACGACGGCGGCATGCAGCTGGTTTTCAT
>CBEULV010000166.1:0-4467 GCA_965544015.1 uncultured Gammaproteobacteria bacterium
TGCTGGTCCAGGGCTTTACGGACGAGGTGGTTGCCGCACTGGCGCCGCATGTGGTGGCACTGCCGAAAGCCACGGAGATCAATGTCAATACCGCTACTCCGGAGGTGCTGTTGGCGCTGGACCCAAAGCTGACTGAGCAGAATGTGGAGATGCTGGTCGCCGAACGCGAACAGGCCGCCTTTACCGATCATGCCACCTTCCTGGCCCATGATGCGCTGGCGGGGCTGGCGCTTGTCATCCCGACCGGTGTCAGTAGCAGCTGGTTCAAGGTGTTGACGGATGTGCGAGTGGGTAGCGGTCAGGCGCACGTCGAGACCCTGCTCGAACGCGATGCCGGCAAACTGCGCGTACTGTCCCGGGTCCGCACGCGAGAGCGCCTGTTGCCGCAGGGATAAAGCAATGTTTTTGCAGCGCAATTTCCTATTCCCCGCGTTTTTTTCTGCTACGATATCGGGCATCGTGAATAAAGGGCAAAGTGATGCGTGACACACTCTTGTTGAGGGCGGAATCCGTTGCCGGTGATAGCTGGCGCTGGCTGCGGCTGGAGGCCGATGGCCGGCCACGCGGTGGTATCCACGCCGGTTCACTGGCCGATGCTGCGAGCGAGGCTGGCGGCTTGCGCGTGGTGGTGCTGGTGTCTGCTGCGGACTGCCTGCTAACCACCGTGCAGGTGCCGGGGCGCAACCGGCAAAAGCTGTTGCGCGCCGTGCCGTATGCCCTTGAAGAGCAGTTGTCCGATGAAGTCGAGAAGTTGCACTTTGCCCTTGGCGATGCGCTTGATGATGGCGGCTGGCCGGTTGCGGTCATCAGTCGGCAGGTCCTGGACAGGCTGATGGATGCACTTGATGCCACCGCCATGGATGTCCAGCAGCTGGTTCCCGATGTGCTGGCGATCCCGCGCCGGGACAAGGAAATCAGCGCACTGGTTGTCGATGATATTGTGCTGGTACGCAAAGGCAGGGGAGAGGGCTACGTTGTCGACATTGACAACCTTGACATGCTGCTGGCCATGCAGGGCGACATGGATGAACCTCCGGCGTTGCGACTGTTTGTAGCTGCCGATGCATCGCCACCCGCGACCGATGCCTGGCCGGGCGAGACGCACGTCGAGACATGGAGTGGCGATCCGCTCAACCTTTATGCTGCGGGTCTGGGTAGTCGTCCCCTGAACCTGCTGCAGGGACCGTACAGCAAATCCGGTGAATGGGAACGGATCTGGAAACCCTGGCGCGCCACGGCTGCCTTGTTGGTGGCCGGTGTGCTGGTCAGTTTTGCTGCCATGGGTGTCGACTATTACCGGCTCAGCGCGGAAAGTGAACAGTTGCAGGCACAGATCGAGGAGACCTTCCGCAAGGCCTCCCCGGAAACAAAGCGCGTGGTCAACCCGCGTGTGCAAATGCAGCAGAAACTGGACAGTCTGCAAAAGGGCGGGGCAGACACGCGTGGTTTCCTGGCGCTGCTTGGCAAGACCGGCAAGGTACTCAAGGACATCAAGGATGTGGAGCTGGGCGGGATCACATACCGTGCCGGCCGGCTTGATGTCGACCTGAAGATTGGCAACCTGCAGATGCTGGACCAGCTCAAGCAGGCTTTGACCGGAAACGGGGACCTGAAAGTGGAAATACAGTCGGCCACTACGGGCGCCGATCAGCGTGTGCAAGGCCGGATGCGCATCCAGGGGTTGGGTACATGAAGGCGTGGCTGGACAGTCTGGCGGCGCGGGAACGCGTCATGGTTGTCGCTGGTGCCATGGCACTGGTGCTGTTTCTGCTTTACGCGCTGATCTGGTCGCCGGTACGGTCAGGATATCTCGACCTGCAGGAGAGTGTTGCCATAAAGCGTGATACCGCGGTCTGGATGCAGGAGAGCGCGCAACGTCTGATGCAACTGAAACGCAGTCGCGGCACTGTTGCCAGTGGGCTTGGCGGCGAGTCATTGCTGGCGCTGGCTGACAGGACGGCGCGTTCCGATGGACTGGGTGATGCGCTGAAAAGGGTCGAGCCGGAAGGCAGCAATAACGTCAAGGTATGGCTGGAAGGCGCGTCATTCGATGTGCTGGTCGGCTGGCTGGGCTCGCTGGGTAACAAGTATGGTATTAACGTCGACACTGTTACCCTGGAGCGCGTCAGCGAGGCGGCCGGTCGTGTCGACGCGCGCCTTACCCTCAGGGCCCCGGAGTTGTGAAAAATGTCTGGCGTTATATTGCCATCGGTATTGCAGCCTATTTCCTGATCCTTCTCGCAACATTCCCTGTAGCCCGGCTCGCTGACACACTGGAGCGCCAGGTGAACGACCTTGATCTGCATGCAATCACAGGATCGGTATTTTCAGGGCATGCTGGCCGGCTGGTGTGGCAGGGTAATGATCTGGGTTCCGCTGAATGGCGCCTGCAGCCATTGCGGCTGCTGCTTGGCGCGGCCGAGTACCGGCTGGAATTGCAGCATCCGCAGGCGAGCGGCAGTACCCGGCTGGGAATGACGTTGACCGGCAAGGTCTACGGCAGGGAACTTGACCTGCGCCTGGTGCCGGATTCGATGATTAACCGCTTTTCACCGGTGCCGGTCTCGGCCGGTGGCGAACTCAGTGTGCGGCTTGAGCATTTTGTGCCGGCCGGCAAGGTGCCGGTTGAGGTGCAGGGCATGCTTGCCTGGCACGCTGCAATCATCACTGAACCACTGGAAATTCCGCTCGGTGATATTGAGTTCAGCCTCAACAGTGTTGATGATGCCCTGGTGGCAACGGTAACGCAGGGTGGAACGCTGGGCGCATCAGGAGACATTACAGTGTCTGATAGTGGCCGTTATACAGTTGATCTGTTGCTGCAGCCCGGTGCGCTGGTGACCAGTGAAACACTGGGCTTGCTGGAAACGGTGGCGCGCAAGAAACCCGGCGGCAAGTACCAGTTAACCGCGTCAGGCAGCCTGTAGCAGCAGGGCGGCCGGAGCAGCTGCATCCCGATGGACTCCCGGAACCTGAGCACGCCATTGCAACACGACTACACCGATCCGACGGTGGAGCTCAACGTGGCGCAGCTGCGCGAGTGGCTTACCAACCTGCCGCTGATGGATGTGGCAAAAACGGTACGCCTGGTGCTGGGCGCGCTGGAAGCACTGAATGAGCAGAAACTCGAGGCAGAGTTGCGTTTCGAGTGCCTGGAGGTCTACCGGACGACGGCGCAACGCCTGTTTCAGACAGTGGATCCGTTGCACCTGCGCCAGCTGGCACTGTCCAAGACGCAACGCCAGGAGGCGATCGATGGTGTAGCGCAGGTGTTCCCGTGTCTCGCCGGGGGCTACAAGCTGATTGTGAAAATGTTGCATGCGGAGGGTGGCAGTGAATGTGCCGGTCCGCTGCTCGGAAAGGCGCTCAACCGTGCACTGGAGCAACTGACCTATGCATTGCTGGATAGTTACCGTTTCTACCGGGAAGTCCAGCCGCTGTTGATTGCCGAGTCGCATATGCTCTATGGCGTGGCACGTCACCACGGCGTGCTGGGTGTCAGCCTTGACCCTGAGGATGGCACGCAGAACCCGGTGACCACTGCCATGCTCTACCACACCAGCATGCTGCTGTCGCTGACCGACCCGGCGCGCCTGCCCGAGGGCGAGGTGGGGCAGCTGTTCGATGTGCTGATGCAGCATGCCGACCATTGTCACATCATTCCGGGTGGTAGTTGGGAGGGAAACGGCGAGGGATTGTTCCTGGTCGAGCTGCAAGGGGAGAAATCGCCGGTCGCGTGTACGCAGCTCAAATCACCAGCCGATATTCAGGATCCATATTTGCTTGATGCCACGGATGCATTGCAGGCAATCCACGGCCAGCTGGCGAAGACGCCGGCAAAAGTACGTATGCAAAGCCCGGAGGCGATGTTGATGCGCCGACTGTTGCCGGCAGACAGCACTGCCCGCCGGCGCCGCGAGCAACGCCATAAGGATGGTCGCTATGTCGAACTGTTGTTCGGGCTGGAAGCGGTCCATGCACATATACGCAGGTTTTCAGTGCAGCGCAGTGGTGATGAGGCGGCTGCGGATGAAGAACTTCTGCAGTGCCGTGTGCTGGACAGCAGCAATAACGGCATGCGGCTGTCCTGGGATGAAGGGGGTGCCGGGGATGCGAGCGTGGGTGACCTGGCCGGTGTGCTTGAGGGCGAGGGTGGTCAGCAGACGCTGACGCTGGCGATCATTCGTTCCGTACACGTGCACCGTGAGGGCGGCATGGAAACGGGTGTGCAGTTGATGGCCGGCGGCCTTGGGGCAGTCAGCTGCAGTGTGCCGGAACAGCCCGAAATCACTGCAGTGCACGCGCTGTTTATGCCGGCTGATGAACAGGAACAGATTGCCGCCACACTGGTCGCGTCAAAAGAACTCTACGAGCACGGCCGCGCCATGTTGATCGATGTTGGTGGCCGGGAGGTCAGTGTGCGTGCCGGGCGCAGGGTATTCGACAGTCCGGTGTTTGACCGCTTCG
>CBEULV010000167.1:0-4356 GCA_965544015.1 uncultured Gammaproteobacteria bacterium
TCCGCATTCAGGCAGAATGATTCACTTGCGTACGTCATATCCCCCGTTACTGCAATAAACAAACCAACAAGAGCAACCGCGGTTGATTTTCGCGCGGGAGAAATATTGTCATGAAAAACAAAGTGATAATATCTCTCGTGGCAACGGGACTCAGAACCGTGGCCGACCAGTAGAGGATAGTATGCACCATTATGGTGCGTTGAAACCAGAGGTGTGGGTATTACCGGTCAGTGACAAGCCAGACTATCAGTGCTGGCTAACGCCGTTCGCTACCTGGCTGGGCAAGTTTATTTGAGGATCTAATTAAGGCCTTGTGCAGGCTACTGTGGCGCCGGCTGCGGCGGCGGTTTGAATCCCGGATTGGTGGGGTGCTGGATCGAAGCCTTGTGCAAATGAATGCTCACTGGTTCGGCGTTGATGACCGCATTGCCCTCAACATCCACCACCGCGGCAGACAGTGTGTGAGTACCCCGGTCGATATCACGGTAGGTGCGACTCAGGCGCGCCAAGGGGGTGCCGTAGGCCTTTCCATCAAGGAAATACTGGATCCGGTGGCCACTTTTCGTCAGTAATGCCGGCTCCAGCGCCACCGTCAGCGTAGCGATGCCCTGGTTATCCCAGATCGTTGCGTCATCTTCCGGAGAGGTGACTTTCAGGCTCTTGTAGGGCCCCTCGTCATCCTCCGTTTCGCCGGCAAGTGCGCCGCCATGTTTCACGACCACCGGAGACGGCTTGTAGGTGGACAGGCCGGGCAGCTTGACGGGCTCCGCGCCCTCGCTGGCGACATCACTGAATTCCACCTCGCCATCGGCATTGATGGACTTGTAGACATCCGCCTGCACCGCGTGTGCCAGCAGGAAAAGAATGGCAAAACCGTATTTCATACAATCACCTTAGCCATATCGTGGCGGGGATGCAATACAGCCCGTCGGGACAATACGTGCGTCGGTCCGCAATTCAACCTACTTTACAGACAACACCGGCAAGGGGAATGTTCGCCATCCGTGCATAAAAAAGCGCCCCCGCGGGGGCGCTTTGGTTGCTGCTGTACCTGTGAATCAGAGGCTATAGTACATGTCGAACTCGACCGGGTGGGTCGTCATGCGCAGACGCGTGACTTCTTCCATCTTGAGGTCGATGTAGGCATCGATCATGTCGTCACTGAACACGCCACCGGCAGTCAGGAACTTGCGGTCTTCATCCAGTGCCTCCAGAGCCTGATCCAGCGAACTGCATACGGTCGGGATCTTCTTTTCCTCTTCCGGCGGCAGGTCGTACAGGTCCTTGTCCATGGGAGGACCCGGATCGATCTTGTTCTTGATACCGTCCAGGCCAGCCATCATCAGTGCAGCAAAACACAGGTAGGGATTGCCGTTGGAGTCCGGGAAGCGCACTTCGACACGACGTCCCTTCGGATTGGATTCATACGGAATACGCACGGAAGCAGAGCGGTTGCGTGCCGAGTAGGCCAGCATTACCGGCGCTTCAAATCCCGGCACCAGGCGCTTGTAGCTGTTGGTGCTGGCATTGGTGAAGGCATTCAGTGCACGTGCATGCTTGAAGATACCGCCGATGTAGTACAGTGCCTGCTGTGACAGACCGCCATACTTGTTGCCGGTAAAGATGTTCTTGCCGGCCTTGGCCATGGACATGTGTACGTGCATGCCACTGCCATTGTCGCCGACGATCGGTTTCGGCATAAAGGTTGCGGTCTTGCCATAGCCGTGCGCGACGTTATGCACCACGTATTTCAGGATCTGGTTCTGGTCGGCACGCTTTACCAGCGTGTCGAAGCGGGTACCGATTTCGCACTGGCCGGCAGTGGCAACCTCGTGGTGATGCACTTCGACCGGCACACCCATTTCTTCCAGCGCGAGACACATGGCGCCACGCAGATCATGCAGTGAATCCACCGGCGGTACCGGGAAATAACCTCCCTTGACCGTCGGACGGTGACCGATGTTGCCGTCTTCGTAGACGCGCTCGGCATTCCAGGATGCTTCCTCGGAATCGACCTTGCAGAATGAGCCGCTCATGTCGGCACCCCAGCGCACATCATCCAGTACGAAGAATTCCGGCTCCGGACCAAAGAAGGCGGTATCGGCAACCTTGGTGGACTTCAGGTAGGCCTCGGCACGCTTGGCAATGGAACGCGGATCGCGGTCATAGCCCTTCATGGTGGTGGGCTCAAGAATGTCGCAGCGCAGGTTCATGGTGGGTTCGTCGCTGAACAGATCCAACACCGCTGTGCTGGAATCCGGCATCAGAACCATGTCGGATTCGTTGATACCCTTCCAACCGGCAATACTGGAACCGTCGAACATCTTGCCGTCCTTGAAGAAGCCGGCATTGACAATGCTGGCCGGTATTGTCACATGCTGTTCCTTGCCAATCGTGTCAGTGAATCTCATATCAACATACTTGATGTTGTTGTCCTTAATGGCTTTCAAAACTTTGGTTGCAGACATTACAACTCCTCCAACAATTACTGCGCAAAAAAGTCACCCGCCGTACCCGCTACAAACGTCGCACGGCGGCCTTAGAAAATCTCTCGATTCTTGACCTGTCAAGAAGCAGGAATTATGCCACGCCGGAATTGAGCAGCATATGCAAATATTTCACAGGGTTAGCCACCTTGAACAGGGTCGGAACGCACCATACTTGTGCACACAAGTCAGTGTTGCACCATTATAGTGCGGCTTACGCGCTAAAATAGACGGCCACCTCGCCAATATTCTCGAGGCGCCCGGCCGCCGTGCGGATCGATGCCGACAGTTCGGCAAGCTCGTCAGCCGGGCGTACGCTGCCTTCCACGAACACATCCATGTGCACCCTGCCATCAAGATAGTGCAGTACCACCTTGCGAATGAACGGTTCAAGCCCGAGCGGCTGCCACTCAAGGTACAGACGCCGCAACAGCTCGTCTCGCAGCGGCAGGTGATGGCAGGGTGAAGCCAGTTCATCATCTTCCGGATCGATGTGTACGGTGACATCCGTAACGTGCTCCACCTCGCCAAGCAGTCGCTCGCGCACCCGCTCACCGATCTGGTGCCCCTCGGACACGCTCAGTGAAGGATCCACCAGGATATGTACATCGACCAGTGAGTCGCTGCCACTGTAACGGGTACGCAGCATGTGGCAGGCGCGTACACCGTTCACGTCCAGGATCGTCTGGCGGATTTTATCAACCTGATCCGGCTCCAGCGCTGTGTCGATCAGTTCCATCAGGCTTTTCCACAACAGGTCCCAGCCAATCTTGGCAATCATCAGCGCCACCGCGATGGCACCTGCCGCGTCCAGCCAGGGGAAGCCGGCCATTGCGCCACCTACACCGAAGACGACGATGACGGAGGAGATGGCATCACTGCGACTGTGCCAGGCATTGGCATGCAGCATGTTGGAACGCAGGCGCCGTGCCACCTTCACAGTATATTGGTAAATAGCCTCTTTAGAGGCCACCGATATCATCGCCACAACCAGCGCCATCGGACCGGGATGCAACAGACTGCCCGGTTCAAGGAGACGCAGGACGGCATCGACAGAGATGCCGATGGCAACAATGACCAGCGCGACCCCGAGCACCACGGTAGCAACCGTCTCGATACGTCCATGGCCATAAGGGTGTTCGGTATCGGCCTCGCGGTGTGCATGCTTGGCGGCAAATAACACCAGGAAATCGGTCGCCAGGTCCGACAGCGAATGCATGCCGTCCGCGATCAAGGCCTGTGAACTGGCCAGCACACCAACCAGGATCTTGACCACGCCGAGCAGCAGGTCGACGGCCGAACCAATCAACGTGACCTTGCGAACCTCCAGGTAACGTTCATTGCGCGGGCCCGGCAGATGCGTATGACTCATGTCTTCCCTTCCGCGTCACCTACACAAAGGCTAATCACGATGTCGCGATCTTCATGCCGGATTTCACTGATCACATGCCCGTGTACACGGCACCAGGCCGGGATGTCGTGGACTACACCCGGGTCTGTGCACAACACCTGCAGCTCGTCTCCCGGCCGGCATTCTGCCACGGCATCCTGGGTGCGGATCACCGGCAACGGGCATAGCAGATTACGCGCATCAACGACCCGGACACTCATAGATACCAGTCCTGTGGAATGTCATCGACCGGCATCGGGACAACATCCATACTGCGTGTTGCACCATCCCTCTCATTGACCTGCACCGTCACCCGGTCCGCATCACGCCCCTTGCTGAAGCGCGCGGTCAGGCGTGCGGCAAGCTCGATATCCCCCGCACCCAGTTCGCCATCCAGCAACACCAGCGGCCCGGCATGGCTGGTCGGCAACAGGTGCACAAAACGTTTCCGGTAACCCTCGAGAAAACGGTTCTCGCCTT
>CBEULV010000168.1:0-4264 GCA_965544015.1 uncultured Gammaproteobacteria bacterium
TCTTCGTGCTTACGGCGGTAGGATTCGCGACCGCACTGATCGGCCTCGCGTTCATCGTCCCGGTGCTCGGTTATGCCACCTGGCACGGATACCGCGAGACAATCCTTACGGAGGGATAAGGGATAACCAGAAAGAAAGCGGCTTAACAGTTTCAGGAGTGACTACAGCTCCCTCGGGGGGGGTTGTTGGGTGTTGAACGTCCGTTTAATACCTCTTGATAGCGGCGGTCTTTCCCGGCAAGGGAGGGTCAAGTCATGAAGCGGCACTATTTCGAATGGCTTATTCGCTTTGCCCTGCTGACGATGTTCACTGTAATTACGTCCTGTAGCAAGTATGAAGATTTACAAACCTTGAAACAGCCCCGGTACGAGGCTGGCGAACATCAAGGCGCCAAATCTTGTGCCAATTGCCACCAGGAAATATATGCGCAGTGGTTGAATAATTCGCGCCATGCGGTGGCAACAACTGCCAGGTCCTTTCTGGAATTTAAAGAACAATTTACCAGTAACCTTATGTTCAACACCATGATGGGTGAATCCATGTGTTATGCCTGCCATGGCAGTAAGGAGGTTAACGAAGGAGTAAATTGCGAGACCTGTCATGGCCCGGCGCTTCCCGATATACCCATAATGGAAACGCATCTGAATAAGTTCTCTCCAGGCCTTGTGAAAATGAAAGAATCCGGTTTCTGCGCTAAATGCCATGTAATGAAGAACCCCATGTCTGGTGAATACATGATGGCTCTATATAGTGAATGGGAAAACAGCGAAGCCGCGACAAAAGGCATCACTTGTCAGGGGTGTCATATGAAACAGCGAGGTGGCGAGCATCGATACCATGGGTTTGATACCGCCGTGCGCAAAGAAGGAATTTATGATGGTGATTTGAGTGTCGGTAACGTTACGCTTGATTTCCCGCAACTCAACATGACCATAGAAAACAAAGTCACAGGTCATTCCATACCTGCAGGTGGTCCGACGCGTACGCTGGCGCTGGAAATATCATGCAAGGATGCAAGAGGCGATGAGATATACAAGATCATTCGAACTTTCGCAAAAAAATTCAGGCTCATGCCAGTGGTAGGCCTCATGCCTTATAAACTGATAGAAAATACCCAGCTTCAAAGTGGCGAGCGCCGGCTATTGGAATTTACGCTTCCTTCCCGATTAAACGGAAGAATCAGCAGCGTAGAACTGGTATTGAGAATGTACGAGGTGTCGGATGAGTATCAAGGCGATATTGAAAAAGCGCATTGGGTAAGTCAACCGATTGTGGAGGAGGAAATCAGTTTTTAAAAAACGAGACCAGCATCGCTGGTCTACATTAAACAGCCAGTAGTGAAAGTGCTATTCTAGGTAACAACACGTCAAAACCTGGTTTCATTTCATGGAAACAAAATCGGCCATATTGCTGGTGCATTGCCCTGATCGTGAAGGCATTGTGCTTGCGGTAACCAGTTTCATATCGAGTAACAAGGGCAATATCCTGTATCTCGATCAGCATGTCGATTACGAGAAAGGCCGCTTCTTCATGCGCGTGGAATGGGACCTTGCCCGTTCTTCGATAGCAGATGAACAGATTGGCGAGCAATTCCAGCAGCATGTCGCAGCAGGCTTTGACATGCTGTGGCAACTTCATTTCTCCAATGAGCGGCCGCGGATGGCGCTGCTGGTGTCAAGGCTGCCACATTGCTTTTATGACATCCTCGCGCGTTACGAGTCGGGAGAATGGCAGATCGAGGTGCCGCTGATCATCAGTAACCACCAGGATATGGAACGCGTTGCAGAGCGGCATGGCATCGATTACTTTTATCTGCCGGTTAACCAGCACAACAAGCAGGAGCAGGAAGCCAGACAGCTTGAGTTACTGCAGCAATATGATATCGACTTCATTGTGCTGGCGCGGTACATGCAGATATTGAGCGAGGATTTTATTAATCAGTATCCGCAATGCATTATTAATATCCATCATTCCTTTCTGCCGGCATTCCCGGGTGGCCGTCCATACCACTCAGCCTATGAGCGCGGCGTAAAGATCATCGGCGCAACCAGTCATTACGTGACCACGGAGCTGGATGCGGGTCCGATCATCGAGCAGGATGTGACGCATGTCAGCCACAAGGACACCGTTGAAGACATGATCCGCAAGGGCCGAGATCTTGAGAAAGTCGTACTTGCCCGCGCGATCTGGCACCAGATAAGGCGCAACGTTCTTGTGTGCGATAACCGCACCGTGATTTTTGATTGAAGCGGGTAGTGGGTTCGCGCTTGCTGATAAAAGGTCCCGCCGGGCCATGCCAGGGTGTCCACCGCGACGGGATTAATGCAATCGATCCTTGCTTTCCAGGAACGGTCCCCGTTTGGTTGTCAGAGCGGACTCTCCCTCAATATTTCCGGAAAATATGCGTATTCGACAAATACTCGAGGTGGTAGCCAAAGGCGGGATCGCGGCCCATGGCTAAACACGGGGCCAATGTGCAAGGTATGGCTGGGAAGGGGGGCTAGCAGTTGCCGGAAACCCGGCGCAATTCCATTCAGCGTTTCGAGACCCAGGCGCCGTCTAGTTCCAGGCGTTCTTCCAGCAAAGCGACCCAGTCGCTTGCCTCGCGGTAGTTTTCATAACCCGTGGTGCGGATACGTATCATGGGCCGGTCGTTGACGGTTACCTTGACCAGTTCCGCCGCCACGCCCTTGTCTCTGAACGTGCGCAACATGCGTTGTGCGGTGGATTCGCGGTTGTAGGAGGCCAGGTTGACCACCCAGTTGCCGGTGCCGGCCTGCGGTGTCGGAGTGCGGATTGATTCAGTGTTCTGCCCGGCGTTCTGTGTGGCCGTGGCGACATTTCTCAGGATGGGCATGGCAGCCGGCTGCTGCAAGGCAGCCACCGACTCCGCGGTTTCGGTTTGCACGGCTTGCTGCGCCGCTGTGGTGACGGTTGCCTCTGGCGCTGATGTGTCGGCGGGGGCATCTCCGGTGACTGCGGTTGTCTGCAGGGTCGGTGCGTTTTCCTGCGGGTCAGCCGTCACCGCTACCACGGCAATTTCCGGCCGGCCGGCGGCCGGTGCCGGCAGGATGTTCGGGTCGACCAGGACGCTGTCCTGCCGTTCGTCCTGACCAGCCAGTGGCGGGAACCCGGCGACCGGTCTGGCCGTGATCATGACCGGCGCCGGCTGGATGCCGTTCATGGCCAGTTGCGGTTTGCTGCCGGAGGTAAACAAGACGCCGGCGATGCCAACCCCCAGCGCCAGTACGGCAAGCCGGGTGATACCGGTGAGCAGGCGCTGGCCAAACGGTTTACCTGGTCTGCGCCGGGGGGGTGCCGCTCGGGCAGTGTCTCGCTGTCCCCGCCAGGTCTCCGGGGTGCTGGTGCCATCCCAGTCTTCCCACGGCGCCGGGCCGTCGGCAAAGCCGGCCGCGCCCTCGTTGGACATGCGCTCTTCGAAGGCGCGCAGTTTTTCTGAATCGGCCTGTGCCGGGTTCGTTGGCATCAACTAACTGTCCAGTCGTTTGTACTTGATACGGTGTGGCTGGTCGGCATCGGCGCCCAGGCGGCGTTTCCTGTCCGCCTCGTAGTCGGCGTAGTTGCCCTCGAACCAGACGGTCTGGCTGTCGCCTTCAAAGGCCAGGATGTGAGTCGCGATCCGGTCCAGGAACCAGCGGTCATGGGAGATCACTACAGCACAACCGGGGAAGTCGAGCAAGGCCTCCTCGAGGGCGCGCAGGGTTTCCACGTCGAGATCGTTGGTCGGCTCGTCAAGCAGTAGCACATTGCCGCCGCTGCGCAGCAATTTCGCCAGGTGCACGCGGTTGCGTTCGCCGCCGGACAGGGTGCCGACGATCTTTTGCTGGTCATTGCCGGTGAAGTTGAAACGTGACACGTAGGTGCGCGAGTTCAGCTCGGTCTTGCCGACGGTGATGATATCCTGGCCGTCAGAAATTTCCTCCCACACGGTCTTCTTGCCATCGAGGCTGTCGCGGCTCTGGTCCACGCAGGCGATCTGTACCGTATCGCCAATGCGCAGTTCGCCGCCATCCGGCTGTTCGGCCCCGGTGAGCATGCGGAACAGCGTGGTCTTGCCGGCGCCGTTCGGTCCGATCACGCCGACGATACCGCCGCGTGGCAGGTTGAAGCTGAGGTCCTCGTACAGCAGCGTATCGCCAAAGCGCTTGCTGACGTGGCTGGCCTCGACAACCAGATCACCGAGGCGCGGGCCCGGCGGGATATACAACTGCTTGGTCTCGTTGCGCTGTTGCGATTCCTGTGA
>CBEULV010000169.1:0-4247 GCA_965544015.1 uncultured Gammaproteobacteria bacterium
CCCCGCGTTTATCCTGGATACCAACCTGGGTCGGCTGGCGCGGTATTTGCGCCTGCTCGGGTTTGACTGCCTGTATCAGAACGATTTTGACGACGATACCGTGGCAACCACTGCCGACAAGGAGCAACGGATCGTATTGACGCGGGACCGCGCCCTGTTACAGCGCAAGATCATTACACGCGGCTATTTTGTACGCGAGGTCCGGCCCAGGTGCCAGGTGAAAGAGGTGTTGTCCCGGTTTGACCTGTACCGGCTGGTGGAGCCGTTCAGCCGCTGCACCCGTTGTAATGGTGATATACAGGCGGTCGACAAGCAGTCGGTCGAAGACCGGCTGGAACCAAAAACAAGGAAATATTTCGACACCTTCAGGATGTGCACAACGTGCGGACAGATCTACTGGCAAGGCAGTCACCACGCACGATCACTACGCTTGATCGAGGAGCTGACACGAGAAGATACCGGGGATACAAATAATTAATCGTCCTGGACTGCAACCCGGTAGTAATCCCGGCATTCCAGTTCGCGCCCCCTGACAATACGCTGACCCGTTAACGGCCCGCGCGTTTCGGTTACCAGGGTGCACTGACCTTCCTGGTGATGGTCATCATAGAAATATGCCACCACCCAGTCATGGGTGCGTTTCAACTCATGGGCGCGCGCCGTATTGGAATACAACAGCGTGAAATGCCAGCCGTCGCGCTCGGTATGCAATACGGGCAACCAGGCCTTGCCTTCCGGGTTGAAGCGCCGGGGTGAAATCAGCGGAAGCCTGCCCAGTTCCGCCTTTTGGCGATATTCCCGGTCGACTTCAATCAGGGTTTCAATGTCCGGCCCATTGCTGACCGCCATCTGTGGTTGACGGCGGGTCTTGCCCAGCAGCGTGGCCAGTGAATTTCTTATCCCGGCGACACGACGGGTTCCCATTCCCGGCACCTGCTCAAGACGACCGTCGTAGGCTGCCGCCTCCAGGGCCTCGAGTGTATCGATGTGCAGCCGCTCATTTATTTGCTCTGCCACCTTCGGCCCGATTCCCGGCACCGTCTGGAACAGGTGAATCGGGTCAAGTGTGCCGCGCAGACGTTGCAGCTGCACCCAGTTCCCCGTGGTCACCATTTCCTGGATCGCACTGGCGATCCCCTTGCCAATGTTGGGAAGCTGTATCAGACCTGCAGTGCCCCCGGTCTCGGTCAATTCCCCGATATCCTGCCTCAGCCGCGAGACGGTCTCGCTGGCACGGCGGTAGGCTGAAACACGAAAGGGATTGGCCCCCTGCTGCTCGAGAAGATCAGCCGCCTGGGCCAGCTTCATGGCAACCTTCTGGTTCAGTGATGTCTGCATCTCACTCAAAGTCTGGCAGGCAGGCAATTCATCTGCAGGAGCGCCTTGCAGGCGCGATACAGCAAACAAATGGAACCACCTCCCGTATCAGCTCTCGTCTGGCGCCTGCGGCGGGACTTCCATGGGCTGATCGGGGGGTATTCCCAGCGGTGGTTCGGGGGTGGTCTCGGGCGGCGCATCCGGAGTGACCTCAGGCGGCACATCCGGTTGCGGCATCTCCGGCGGATTACCCGGTGGTATTTCCGGCTCACCTGCTGCAGGAGCGAAGCTTGCTCCGCGATGCGGACTGTGACTGTGCAGATACATGATCCAACCCTCCATACCATTAAATATAGACAGTGTAGACCCGAAAGCAATCAAAGGGGTCTGTGACAAACCTTAATCATTCTCATCCGTCACCGACCCTGTTAATTCACTCAAGTCGAGCCAAAACGTCTTTTCTCGATTGTTACCGGCCCCCTGTCAGGAACAGTCACGATAAAAAGATCACCGTACACAATCGGGCCATCCCCGTCACCGCCGAGCCGCCAATACATCTCGTTCAGGTTGGCGACATTCCCGACCCATAAGACCGTCTTGCCGGCATGCCTTTTCAGCATGTCATCAACGATTTGATTGACCAGCGGCGTGCTTTTGGCCGGTTGCACGGTGATTTCGATGCCAAGGTGTTTAGCCAGCGGCCGCGCGGTATCGAGGTTTCGCTCAAGGTCCGGGCTGTAGATCGCTGCAACATCCAAACCTTCGACTGCGCTCACCAGATCGCGTGCGCGTTGCTGCCCCTTCGCTGTCAGCACCTTGGTCACCTGCGTGCGTTCTGCGTGCCGCGTCAGGATAATTTTCGTGGTCGTGCCGGGGCTCGAATGTACCTTGCTGTCGATGATTGCACAGGCAACAAGACTGGCCACCAGCAGGCAGACAGTGAACATGACAGAAAAATACCTGGTAATACGCAACGAGACAGGGTCGTTCATGGTTTCATTCCTGATAGCGGAGTGTGTTGGCATTCTTTTCCAATACCGTGCTGATTGCAAGAATTCAAGGGGTCAGAGTACTTGAAAGATGTAGACGGTGTAGAGCCGAATGTAATCAAAGGATCGGTAGTTATTCAGTCAGTTCACGCACCAGCGAGCCCCACTCTTCCTCCAGGCTCACCCCCTCAGGGAATACCGACCCGGCCCGCCGGTGCCAGTAGCGTGAATTCCAGTCATCGCCTTCCTTGCGATGCAGGTAGGCATGAATCCGCGCAGCCATCACATCGTCCATCGACTGCACGATCTCATGCGCCGTATCCCACTCGCCCCCGGCTTCATACCATAATGCCTGCAGGCAAGGCTCCAGCCCATCGGGGCAGGCGTTCTGGTCCAGGCTGTCGATGAAGTGCTGGTACTGTGTCATCTTCGCCAAGGGGTCAGCGCCCGGTTATTCAAAACCGCCATCCCTCATTCTCAGCCGCAATAACAATCCTTGCGCAGGCCTGGGAATCCGAAGCGGCATCGTGGTGATTCAACGGGATATCCAGGTAGTCGCAGACATTGGGAAGCTTTGTCGGGTAAATATCCCATTGTTTTCTTGCAAGCTGCACCGTACAAACAAATGGCAGTGATGGCACAGGAATTCCATAATTCTCACAGCATCGCTGCAGCACGCCGCGATCAAATGACGCATTATGCGCGACCAGATAATCCGCCCGTGAAATAAAACCGTTAATATCCCCCCATAACTCGACGAAAGTCGGCTCGTTCTTGACATCGTCCCATGTCAGCCCGTGGATATGAGTGAAATTGAACTGGCGCTGCGGCGGCCGAATAAGGAGAGTTTCTTCTACGATAATTTTCCTGTCTTTAACGTGAACCAAACCAACAGCACACGCACTGGTACGGCTGTAATTTGCGGTTTCGAAATCGATAGCTACGAAATTACTCATATCCCGCTTCTCTCCTGGCCCATATAACGAAACGCCCCAACCATTTACCCCCGGCCGCATTGACCCGCCATGGATTGACGATTAGATTGTGCCGCAATGTGCGTTTGAATTCCCTGTTGCTGAATGACACGAGGCCAATAAATCATGGAATCCGTATTGAGTCTGGACAATCTGTTCACGCTGGGCATGTTGATACTTTTACAGGCAGTGCTGGGCTTTGACAACCTGTTGTACATTTCACTGGAGTCCAAACGCGTAGCGGCGGATAAACAGGCCATGGTACGCCGCATGGGCATCGGTATCGCCGTAGCCTTGCGCATCGTATTATTATTCGTCCTGTTGGCGGTCCTGCAGTACTTCCAGGAACCGATGTTCGGCATCAATGTGGGCAGCTACATCAGCAGTACTTTCAACCTGCACAGCATCATTGTGCTGGTCGGCGGGGCCTTCATCATGTACACCTCCATCAAGGAAATCATGCATATGATGGGCGTTACTGACCTGGAACACGAAACCAGGAGCCCGCAATCCACAGGCAAGGTCATCTTTATGGTCGTGACCATGAACCTGGTGTTTTCATTCGACTCCATCCTGAGCGCCATGGCCCTGAGCGATGTATTCTGGGTGATGGCCACCGCGATTCTGATCAGCGGCGCCTTGATGATCTGGTTGTCGGACCGGGTAGCACGGTTCCTGGAAAAGAACCGCATGTACGAGGTGCTCGGGCTGTTCATTCTTTTCGTGGTGGGCATCATGTTGCTCACCGAAGGCGGCCACATGGCCCACCTGCGCCTGCTGGGCCACGAAATCGTCCCCATGAGCAAGGCAACCTTCTACTTCGTCATCGCAGTGCTGGTGCTCACGGACATCGTGCAAACCCGCTACCAGAAAAGGCTATTGCGCGCCCATAGGAGAGAGACGGCATAAATACCGGGGTCAGAGCACAGTTTCCCCTAATATTAGGGGAAACTGTGCTCTGACCCCG
>CBEULV010000170.1:0-4244 GCA_965544015.1 uncultured Gammaproteobacteria bacterium
GATGGTGTTGTGACTGGCGAACACGTGATTCTGCATCCGGACGACCGGATTGCGGACGGCGTGCGGGTGGCGGAAAAATAACCGGGTGGTTGCGGTACGGGAATTACCCCCGCTGTCCGGCTGTCCAACCTTTCAAGGCCGGGCCTTGCCAACTGCAGGTCGATGAGAAATATGCTGTCATAGAGGAGATTTTCATGAAGTTTAATTACTTCTCCGGGAGAATGACCGTGCCTTTCATGGCCGCGATGCTGGTTGCCTGTGCAACTGCGACCAACGTGGACTACCGGGAGGGCTATGATTTCTCATCTATAAAAAACGTACGGATCACGCCACCGGTACAATCGGCGAGCAGCGATACCCGTGTTAACAGCCCGCTGGTTGATGAACGTATCAGGAATGCCATTGCCGACTACCTGACAACACGCGGGATTGCGGTGGTGGGTAGTAACGCCGATGCCAGTCTTGCCTACCAGGTGGGTACGCGTACCAATTTGGAAGGCGGCAACAGCGGCTTCTCGATCGGTTTGGGCACCTTCGGCAGGCACAGTGCGGTTGGCGTGGGGTACGGATTTCCTGGCTACGATGTCGATTCCTATGATGAGTTCGTACTTACTATCGATATTCTCGATGTCCCGGATAATGCCATGCTGTGGCGCGGCTCCGGCACTGAGCGCCTGGGCGAGAGCAGTACGCCGGAAACGATGACCAATATGGTGAATAAACTGGTCAGCGACATCCTGGCGAATTATCCACCCGGCAGAAAATAATCAGCATGTCGGGTCTGCGGGAGACGCGGTCAGGATATTGAAGTGTATATCATCCCGCGCTGATCAGCAGCGTCCGGTGGCGGGACTGTTCAAAACTGACATCCACGGCCAGTTTGCCGCCACCAGTTTAATGTTGTACTCACTCATGTATATCAACGGCTGTCATCAGTGCTGCTGGCTGCGTTATAGTTAGGTTAAGGCAGTACAGGCAGCAGGGTGGCCACTTATGTATAAAGATATCAATGAACTGATTGAGGATATGCGTGATCTCCAGGAACAGATGGAGACGCATTTTGATGATACGCGCGAGCGCTTTCGCTATACCCTTGAAGGGGGTCGGGTGCGTTTTACCCGGGAGGTGCAGGACTTTCAGCGCCGCTTCCGTGTCAGCTCACTGAACTATATTCTTACTGCCCGCCTTGCCTCGGTATTGAGCTCGCCGGTCGTCTACAGCATGCTGGTGCCGCTGGCCATGATTGATTTGGCATTTACACTGTATCAGCACATTTGTTTCCGTGCCTACGGCGTATCGCGTGTGCGGCGGCGTGATTACCTCGTCAATGATCGACACAAGCTGGTCTACCTGAATACCATCGAGAAGGTAAATTGTGCCTACTGCGGCTATGTCAACGGCGTGATCGCCTATGCGCGGGAAATTATTGCGCGTACCGAGCAGTACTGGTGTCCGATCCGTCATGCACGCAGGGTGCGCGGTGCGCATGCGCGCTATCCGCGCTTTTTCGATTACGGTGATGCAGAGGCCTATCAGACAGGCATCGAAGAGATGCGCCGGAAGTTGACCCCGCAACCAGACAGGAGCAAGCCCCGGGAGTAGTGCTGCAGGCTGTTGATAGCCGCAACCATGGTCGTGAATGAGCAGAGTCTTGTCAGCTGGAGTGAGTGAATGAGTGATATCGGGAAACAGGCACCACCGGATATACCGTCGCCGCCGGACCCGGAGCGACGGCGCGAGCCGCTGCCGGAGTCGCAGCCGAAGGCCGGCGAGGAAGACCCCCATGCGCCTGACCGTATCCAGACCCTGCTCGATGCACCCAGCTACCGTCGTGCCGACCGGGACGTCGCCTTTCTTGAGCGTGATGAGGCGCGCGGACTGCGTCTCCAACTTGAATATCTGAAGCCGGAACTGCTGCTTTGTGAACACTCGGTGAATAACACCATCGTTGTTTTTGGCAGCACCCGGATCGCCGAGCCGGCAGCGGCGCAGCGCAGAATCGATAGCCTGGAGCGGGCATTGGCGGAAACTCCGGACGATGCAGACCTGCAGCGGCGTCTCAAGGTGGCACGGCATATCCTCGACAACAGCCACTACTATTCGGAAGCTCGCGAATTCGGCCGCCTCGTGGCCGAGTTCGGCAAGGGCCCTCCGGACTGTGAGCTGGTGGTGATGACCGGTGGTGGTCCCGGCATTATGGAGGCCGCCAGCCGCGGCGCCTTCGAGCATGGTGCCAAGACGGTCGGCATGAACATCGACCTGCCAGAAGAGCAGTTTCCGAACCCCTATATTTCACAGGAGCTGTGCTTCCGCTTCCGATATTTCGCCCTGCGCAAGCTGCACTTTATGCAGCGCGCACGCGCATTGGTTGCGTTTCCTGGCGGGTTCGGCACGATGGATGAACTGTTCGAGGCGCTGACCCTGATCCAGACGCGCACCATCAAGCCGCTGCCGGTCGTGCTGGTCGGTCGGGACTACTGGGAGCGGGTCATCGACTTCGATTTTCTGCTCGAGCAGGGTGCTATCGACCTGGAGGATCGTGACATCTTCTGGTTTGCCGAGACCGCACTGGAGGCCTGGCAGGGAATAGAGCACTGGTATATCAAGTGCAACCGCCCAATGTTCTCTGGAGAAACGGAAATATGAAGTTGTCCTTTCATGGTGCCGCGCAGGACGTGACCGGCTCCTGCCACCTGCTGCAGTGCGCGGGCAAGCGTATCCTGATCGACTGCGGGATGTACCAGGGGAGTCGCGAGCTGGTCGAGGACAATGCCGGCGAGTTCGGATTTGATCCGGCATCGGTTGACTACCTGTTGCTGACCCATGCCCATCTCGATCACTGCGGGCGTATCCCGCTGCTGGTCAATCGCGGTTTTACCGGCGAGATCATCACCACGGCGGCCAGCCGGGAACTGGCGCGGCTGATCATGATGGATTCGGCCGGCCTGCAGGAGGAAGAGGCGCGCTATCGAAATCGCCGTGCGCGGCGTCGTGGCAAGACGGGTGAGGATGTCGTGCCACTCTACAACACGCTGGATGCACTCAATGCGCTGGAGAACTTCGGGCGCGTTGCGCGTTACGACCAGCCGTTGCAACTTGCACCGGGTATTAATACAACCTTTATCGATGCCGGTCATATCCTTGGCTCGGCCAGTATCCTGCTGGAATTGTCCGAGGACGGGCAGGATCGCAGCGTACTGTTCTCCGGCGATCTGGGGTGCGGCGGCCGCCCGATTCTGCGTGATCCGGCCAAGCCACCTGAAGTTGATGTGGTGGTCATGGAAACGACCTATGGAGACCGCCGGCACAAGCAGTTGCAGCCGTCTGTAGAGGAACTGTACGATGCCATCAATACCACCGTACAACGCGGTGGCAACGTGATTATTCCGACCTTTGCACTGGAGCGTTCGCAGGAAATCCTGTTCTACCTGCATGCCGGCAAGGAGCAGGGTGTCCTGCCGCAGTTTCTGCAGGTATTTCTCGATTCACCCATGGCCATTTCCGCTACGCAGATCTTTCGGCACCACCCTGACTGTTACGACGAGCACACGCGCGAACTGTTCCGTACCGGCCGCGACCCCTTTGCCT
Organism: uncultured Gammaproteobacteria bacterium; assembly: GCA_965544015.1. Taxonomy (GTDB): domain Bacteria; phylum Pseudomonadota; class Gammaproteobacteria; order UBA9214; family UBA9214; genus UBA9214. Next base: position 3,589 of record CBEULV010000170.1, read on the forward strand.
TTCCCGGCCTGCACTTTACGCGCGAGACCGCCGATTCAATGGCGATCAACCAGGTCACCGGCGGCGCCGTGATCATGGCGGGGTCCGGTATGTGTAGCGGTGGCCGCGTTCGTCATCACCTCAAGTACAACCTGGGGCGCGAGCACAGCAGTATCGTGTTCGTCGGTTATGCGGCACACGGCACGCTGGCGCGGCGCATTGTCGACGGAGAAAAGAGTGTGAATATCTTTGGCGAGGAGTACGCGGTACGCGCACAGATCTACACCATCGGCGGTTTCTCGGCGCATGCCGGGCAGGGCGAATTACGGGCATGGCATGCACAGACCGGTACGCCGGGGCGGACCTTCCTGGTGCATGGCGAGAAGGACAGCATGACGGCATTCAGCGCGCTGCTGAAGGACACACAGATAGAGATGCCGGAGTTACACCAGGAGTATCAACTGTAGGAGCGGATATCATCGCCGCTCCCGGTCGTTACTACGGGCGTAGCCCGGGCCAGCCTCTTGACCGGTTCCCGGTCTCACCTTCTCCATGCCTCCCGCGGCACTTGTACATCCATGTACATCGCGCGATCTTTTGCAGCAGGGTGTTTATGCGCTTGCAGTGTGACCTACGAACCCATCTTGCCAATGGCACAGCTGACGAAGGATTTTGCC
>CBEULV010000171.1:0-4129 GCA_965544015.1 uncultured Gammaproteobacteria bacterium
CGATCTGGCAGGTGGTCTATCATAACCCGCTTATGTTAGCCGCGGCCCCCACCTCTGTCAAAAATAATCACTGAAAAACCGGCACTTTCCGGCCCCCAGCGACGCTATTGACAGCTGTAGCCAAAACCCGTAGTTAACTGGCAGACCACCCCCTTAGCCTGGGTCAGGCGCGATCTTATCACCGGAGCTCGATTTGATCAGGAAAATTCTCATCGCCAATCGTGGCGAAATTGCCGTCCGTATCATCCGCGCCTGTGCGGAGGCCGGCATCATCTCGGTCGCCATCTACGCGGACGCCGATCGTCACGCCCTGCACGTCAAGAAGGCCGATGAGGCCTACAATATAGGGCCGGAATCCATCGCCGGCTACCTGAATGCGCACCGCATCGTCAACCTGGCCGTGGCCACCGGCTGCGATGCCGTGCATCCGGGCTATGGCTTTCTGTCGGAAAACCCGCTGCTGGCGGAGATCTGCGCACTGCGCAAGGTACGCTTTATCGGGCCCGACGCCAGCATCATCCGGCAAATGGGCAACAAGGTCGCAGCACGCGCTGCCATGCAGGCCGCCGGCATCCCGGTGGTGCCGGGCAGTGACGGCAACCTTGCCAGTCTGGACGAGGCACTGGAATTGGCAGCAAGCATAGGCTATCCGGTAATGCTGAAGGCCACCTCGGGCGGTGGTGGGCGCGGCATCCGGCGCTGCAATAACGAAATGGAACTGCCCCGCAACTATGAACGGGTGCTGTCGGAGACCAGCAAGGCATTCGGATCGACGGACATATTCCTGGAAAAATGCATCGACCGGCCACGTCACATCGAGGTCCAGGTGCTCGCCGACCACCACGGCAACGTGATACACCTGTTTGAACGCGACTGCTCGATCCAGCGCCGTCATCAGAAGCTGGTCGAGATCGCCCCCTCCCCGCAACTCGACGATGCCCAGCGCAGCTGGCTGGGAGAGATGGCGGTACGCGCTGCGCGCGCGGTGAACTACCGCAATGCAGGGACCGTAGAGTTCCTGCTGGACGGAGATGGCAACTTCTACTTTATGGAGATGAATACCCGGCTGCAGGTCGAGCATACCGTCACCGAAGCCATTACCGGCGTCGACATCGTGCAGGAGCAGATCCGTATCGCCGATGGCCAGCCATTGAGCTATGCGCAGGCGGACATCGTGCAGCGCGGTTACGCCATGGAACTGCGTATCAACGCGGAAGACCCGAAGAACGACTTTCTGCCCAGCTTCGGCCGCATCACACGCTACTTTGCGCCGGGTGGTCCCGGCGTACGCACCGATGCCGCCATCTATAGCGGTTACCAGATCCCACCGTACTATGACTCCATGTGCGCCAAACTGACGGTATGGGCGCTGAGCTGGCCGGAACTGCTGAACCGGGCCAACCGTGCCTTGCTGGATACTGGCGTGTACGGCGTGAATACCACGATTCCCTACTACCTCGAACTGCTCAAGGTGCCGGAATTCCGTGCCGGCCACTTCGACACCGGGTTTGTTGAGGATCATCCGGAACTGGTAGGCTACACCACCAGCCGGCCAACCCGCGAACTGACCGCGGCGCTCGCTGCCGCCGTATCGGCCCACCTGGGCCTGTAAAAACACACAGGAATCTGCGAAACATGCCAGGCATCCACGTTACCGATGTCATTCTGCGCGATGCCCATCAATCGCTGATCGCTACACGCATGCGTACCGATGACATGCTGCCGATCTGCGAGCAGCTGGACCAGATCGGTTACTGGTCACTGGAAGTCTGGGGCGGCGCCACCTTTGATGCCTGCCTGCGTTACCTGAAAGAGGACCCGTGGCAACGACTGAAGCAACTGCGTGCCGCGCTGCCCAAAACGCGTCTGCAGATGTTGCTGCGCGGACAGAACCTGCTCGGCTACCGGCACTACCCGGATGACGTGGTACGCGCCTTCGTGTCACGCGCCGCCGACAACGGCATCGACGTTTTCCGCATCTTCGATGCCCTCAACGACACGCGCAATCTGCAGACTGCCATTGATGCCGTAAAACAGGCCGGCAGCCATGCACAGGGCACGATCTGCTACACCACCAGCCCGGTTCACAATACGCAGGCCTTTGTCGAAATGGCGCGCGAACTGGAGGCCATGGGCTGTGACAGCATTGCCATCAAGGATATGGCCGGCCTGCTTACCCCCATGGTCACAGCGGAACTGGTCAGTGCTATCAAGGCGGCCACCGGACTGCCGCTGCACCTGCATTGTCATGCCACCGCCGGAACCGCCGAGATGTGCCTGCTAAAGGCCATCGAGAACGGTTGCGAGCATATCGACACCGCGATTTCCTCGTTCTCCGGCAGCACCAGCCACGCGCCCACAGAAAGCATGGTTGCTGCGCTCCATGAAACCGAATTTGATACCGGACTGGACCTCAGGGCACTACAGGAAATTGGCCTGTATTTCCGCGCGGTACGTAAAAAATACCACCAGTTTGAAAGTGAATCTCACGACCCCGACACACGCGTACAGGTCTACCAGGTGCCGGGCGGCATGATCTCGAACCTGTATACGCAACTGCGTGAGCAGGGCGCGCTGGATCGCCTCGACGAGGTATTCCAGGAAATCCCGCGGGTACGCGAAGAACTGGGTTTTCCGCCGCTGGTCACGCCGACCTCGCAGATCATCGGCACCCAGGCGCTACTCAACGTGCTGACCGGAAAGCGCTATGAGACCATTACCAATGAAGTGAAGCTGTACCTGCAGGGACGCTACGGCCGCCCCCCGGCACCGCTTGACCCGGCGGTGCGCCAGCAGGCCATCGGTGCCGAACAAATGATTGATGTGCGCCCGGCCGACCTGCTGTCGGACGAAATGGACACGCTGCATGAGGCCATTGGCGAACTGGCGAGCAATGAAGAAGACGTACTTACCTGCGCCATGTTCCCGGAGATCGGCAGGGAATTTCTCAAGCACCGCCAGCAAGGCACGCTCACCCCGGAGCCGCTGCTCGCGCCTGCCGGCGCCGTTGCGAGCCCCCGTTCACGCCCGACTGAATTCAATGTCACCCTGCATGGCGAGTCCTACCACATCAAGATCACCGGCACCGGTCACCGTACCCAGGACAACCGCCCCTTCTACATGACGGTCAATGGCGTCCCGGAAGAAGTGCTGGTGGAAACGCTGGATGAGCTGCCGGCAGACGCTGCTGCAAAACAGGAAAGCGGGCCGATCAAGGGCAGCCAGCGCCCGCGCGCCACGCAGCCCGGCCATGTCACGACCTCCATGCCCGGCACCATCGTCGAGGTACTGGTCGAGGTCGATGATGAAGTAACGGCCGGGACCCCGGTACTGATCACCGAGGCCATGAAGATGGAGACCGAAATCCAGGCGCCGACCGCCGGGCGGGTCACGGCCATTCATGTCAGCAAGGGTGACAGCGTCAATCCCGACGAAACCCTGATTGAAATCGACAGTTGATGACCGACATATGAACACGGCCAACCTGCCATTGATACTGGCCTCGACCTCGCCGTTCCGCAAGGAACTGCTGCTAAGACTCGGACTGCCGTTCGAGACGGCCATGCCGGATGTTGATGAAACACCCCAGGCAAACGAATCGCCACAGGCACTGGTACAACGCCTGGCGGAACTGAAGGCGCGTGCGGTCGGCAATGTGCTGAAAGGACTGATCATCGGCTCTGACCAGATCGCCAGCACCGGTGCCGACATCCTCGGCAAACCCGGCTCTCACGAGAAAGCGGCCGCACAACTGGCCTTCCTGTCCGGCAAGCGCGTGAGCTTTTACACCGGGCTGTGCCTGCTGAACAGTGCCAGTGGCGACATACAGTTGGACATGGTGCCGTTTCATGTGCAATTCCGCACCCTGACGGATGAACAGATTAACCGCTACCTGTACGCAGAGCAGCCCTACAACTGTGCCGGCAGCTTCAAGTCGGAAGGACTTGGGATCACCCTGTTTGAAAAGATGGAAGGCGAGGATCCGACGGCACTGATCGGCCTGCCGCTAATCCGGCTGACGTCGATGCTGGCCAATGCGGGAGTGATTTTGCCGTAGACATATCCCGACCCAGGAAAAACATTCTCACGCAAAGCCGCAAAGGCGCCAAGAAAAGAACAAAAAAAACCA
>CBEULV010000172.1:0-4100 GCA_965544015.1 uncultured Gammaproteobacteria bacterium
CTTATCAAGCGCGATGGTTTTTTATCAAAAAGGAGTGTCGTGAGTCCGAAGAAATATCCGTTTGCCTGGTTAATCCTTGCACTGATTGCAATCACCTTGCTGGCCGCATGGTTTGTGCCGTATGCGACTGCGACGGATGGGCAAGTGTTTCATTCACGGCAGCTACCGGCTGATTGGGCAGTTGATGATTCCCGAGGGAATTCTTATCCGGCGATTCCCGCTGCTGGGTTGCGGTCTTCGCATGCCCTGTACCTAAGGACAATATACGCTGGCTGGCGACCTTCCTAGTATAGGAATCAGCGGCGCAACTCCTCCTACGTAGAACAATAGCGCCGTTATACAAGAAGAAGTGCGGCCGGGCGTGTTCAGTACACGCCTGGCTGTTTTTTCTTTCCTGAATATAGTCCCCCGATTTTTGTCGCGGGCGCCAATCCCCGAGTGTTCCAGCGGCTCAGATCACGATCCGGTCGTATGTCCAGTACAGTCCAATCACGGCAATGGTGGCAGAGCCTGTTACTACGATCACGTGGCGGTACCAGCTCCTGTTGCCGAACCACAGGCCGACGCTCAGGAAGGCCAGCGTGATGATGGCCAGCTGGCCGAGTTCGACACCGACATTGAAGCTGAGCAGTGCGGTCAGGAAGGCGTCGTCCGGCATGCCAAAATCCTGCAACACACTGGCAAAACCCAATCCGTGCAGCAGTCCGAAGCAGAACACCAGCAGCAGGCGGCTGTTGTGCAGCGAGCGTGCAAAGATATTCTCAATGCCGATCCAGGCAATCGACAGCGCAATCAGCGGTTCGACAATATTGGCTGGCAGGCTGACGATTCCGCTCGTGGACATGCCCAGTGTGATGGTATGTGCCACGGTAAACATGGTCACCTGCCACAGCAGCGGCCGCAGTTTTACGCTGAACAGGAATATCCCGAGGATAAACAGGATGTGGTCCAGCCCCTTGGGGAGAATGTGTTCAAAACCGGCCACCAGGTAGCTCTTGATTACCGCGCCGGCCGGCTGCCGTGTAAATACCTCGGTGAGTGAGAACGGTTCGCTGGCCTCGTCCTTGCGCAGCCATTGCCAGTCTGACCAGTGCCACTTTTCGTTGGTCATATCGATCTGTCGTACCCGCACCGCGTTATCGCCAAATACCGCCGGGTAGTACCAGCGCACACTGCTGACCGATCGATCCAGTTCACCTTCGAGATAAATCACGCTGATGCGCGGTACCTTGGTGTAACCGGGTTCCGGGATCTCCACGTGCGTGATGGTGAGTGGCGCCGGCTGGTTGTCGAATTCCAGCCTGACGATTTCCGTGAAGCGCTGTTTGAACGGCTCCAGGGCCACCTCCAGGTCCCCGGCTTGCAGCACCCGCAGTTCGTCGTAGGCAGCGGCGTTGGGGGCGTCCTGCGTGGTCCGGTAACGGGAATTGATGCCGGTCAGCAGGGCCTCGATGCTGGCCCTGACCTCGACCTTGTAGGTGCCGTTGGTGTTGACACTGATTTCCACCAGCGCCGGCTTGACGATGTCGGCCAGCACAGGGTCCGGGGTAACGGCTACCATCTGCAACCCGAACAGGCAAATGAGCGTGCGCAGCACCCGGCTGCGCTGTGCCAGGCGGAATTCAGGCCTGTGTTTCATGCCGTGCGGCAGTGGCTGATACCCATTGTGAGCGGGTGGTATATCAGCATGATTAGAATCACTAAAATGTCTCCGGATGGCTGTCATTCTATTGGGTGGTGTTTTATCATTTAGCCACCGCCGTGTCGGGTATTGCAGGCAATTATGGCGGCGCTGCAGTTCAGCGCTTCCCGCGCAACATTCGCACACAGCACATTATGGTAATACGTGTAACGTTCAAACGAAAACATTACCAGGTGACCTATGCCTCCATTTGATCGTCGTGAATTTCTCAAGATTATGGGTGTCGGGGCCGTTGCTGGCACCGGCCTGATTTCCTGCAGCAAGTCTGATAACGGCGCCGGGAGCGCGCCTGCCGGGACGGCGCCTGCTACTGCACCGCAAGACCCGCTGGCGGGTTTTTATGACCTCCCCATGCGCGGCAATGTGCGCATTCTGCACATCACCGATGTGCATGGCCAGTTGAAGCCGGTGTATTTCCGTGAGCCCAACGTCAACCTCGGCCTGGGCGATGCCTATGGCCGCCCGCCACACGTCGTTGGCAGCAAGTTGCTGGATTACATGGGGCTGGCCACGGACACCCCGGAAGCCTATGCCTATACCTACCTGGATTTCGAGAATGCGGCACGCAAGTATGGCAAGACCGGTGGTTACGCCTGTATCAAGACCTTAATCGATCGGTTGAGGGAACAGGCGGGCGGGCGTGAGAATACCCTGACCATTGATGGCGGTGACCTGTGGCAGGGCTCCGGCACCTCATTGTGGACACGTGGTGTGGACATGGTCGAGGCCTCCAATCTCCTCGGCCTGGATGTCATGGTCGGCCACTGGGAGTTTACCTACCGCGAAGAAGAGGTGCTCAGCAACGTGGTGCTGTTCAAGGGCGACTTCATCGGCCAGAACGTGCGCGTCAAGGAAGATGCGCTGTTTAGTGACGAGTATCCGACCATGGTCGAGAAATACGACGGCCGCGGTCTGTTCGATGAAGAGTCCGGTCATGCGTTCCGGCCCTATGTCATCAAGAACGTGGGCGGGGCACGTATCTGCGTGGTGGGTCAGGCCTTTCCGCGTACCGCCAATGCCAACCCGCAGGAATTCTTCCCGGACTGGTCTTTCGGTCTGCGCGAGGACGACATGATCGAACTGGTCGAGGGTATCCGTGCCGACGAGAATCCGGATGCTATCGTGCTGCTGTCACACAACGGCATGGATGTGGATATCAAGATGGCCGAGCGTGTGCCGGGCCTGAATGTCGTGTTTGGTGGCCATACCCACGACGGCATTCCACAACCGGTCGAGGTCAGGAATGTCGAGGGCAATACCTGCCTGGTGACCAATGCCGGCTCCAACGGCAAATATGTCGGCGTGATGGATTTCGACATCCAGGATGGCAGCATCAAGGGCATGCATTACAAGATGCTGCCGATCATTACCGACATGCTGCCGGCCGACAAGGAAATGGAAGCCTACATTAACCAGATGCGCCAGACGAAATATGACGAGAACATCGTCGAAAGCCGTTCCAGCAAGCTCTTCTTCAACAAGGACCGGGTCGGCAAGACCTACGAGGAGATTCTTGGCGAGAAGCTGGCGAAGGCGGATCGCCTGCTGTACCGGCGCGGCAACTTCATGGGTACCTGGGACCAGGTGCTGTGTAACGCACTGCGCCACGAGTTTGATGCCGATGTCTCTATGTCAGCCGGTGTACGCTGGGGTACTTCCACCCTGAAGGGTGACTGGATCACCATGGAAGACGTCATGACCCAGTGTGCCATAACCTACGGCGAGACCTATGTAACCGAGATGACCGGCAAGGACCTGATGAATATCCTGGAGCAGGTCGCGGATAACCTGTTTGATCTCGACCCCTACCTGCAGTCCGGCGGGGACATGGTGCGCGTGGGTGGCCTGGACTACACCATTGACCCGTCCAAGCCACTGTATGAGCGCCTCACCGAGGCACGCCTCGACAACGGCCATGCCATCGAGGCTGAGCGTGTCTACAAGGTGGCGGGCTGGGCCTCGGTGGGCAAGGCGCCGGACGGCCGCCTGATGTGGGACGTGGTGAGGGACTACATCCTGGCAACGAAGGACGAGAATGACGTGCTGGTGCTGCCGAAGATCAATCATCCCAAGCTGCTTGGCGTGTCGGAGAATCCGGGAATCGCCGATTACCCGGGTGAGCTGGGCTGATAGAGTATTTGCAGGTATTGATACCAAAGGCCCCGTTCGCGGGGCCTTTTTTATGCGCACCTGCAAGCCTGCACTCGTGATTACGGGGGTGCTCCTGCATGCAGTTTAATCTTCGTCGTCCCCGCGCAGGCGGGGACCCAGCCTGGAGAGATGTGCAGGTGTAATCGCGCCTGCAAGGCGCTCCTGCCGGTGTTTCCAATGGCGCAGGAGCGTTCCGCGAGGCCGCTCCCGGCATCCATGCCTCCCGCGGCACTTGTACATCCATGTA